>NZ_CAJNBO010000004.1:0-421579 GCF_905221015.1 Paraburkholderia nemoris
TTTGCAGGTGCGGCTTCAAGACGTTCACTCCCTGAACTCCTTCTTGTTCGAAGGAGACGAAGATAGACGTCCTGCAACACCTCTCCCGGCGGCTTTAGTGGCTCAGCCGACGGGTCGTCAGGTGGGGGAATTTGAAGTGACCATACCCGGAGGAATTTGACCGACCGCCGGGGCGCAATCGTCCAGCGAACGGGACACACGCCGGAACCGGGCATCCCTGACAAAAAGCTCCACCGGACCGTGTGGCATGCATAGATCGATGGATATGCGCGGGTCGATCAGAAGCCTCTGTGACAGATCCATAATGGAGTCACCGATAGTGGCCCAGTCGTAATACCAGAGTAATTTTTTGACTTTTCGTGGCGCGGCATCAGCTATCAAAAGCTGCTGGCCGGAGAGAAGCATCAAGGCGATTCGCTTGACGGACGAAATAGATATCATGTCGATCGGGATGACGCCAAAAGTCCGGTTCATTGCGGGCCCCTGGCGATTCATGGATGCAACTGATGATATTCGTGCCGACTGCGTTCAGGCAGATATGTCCTTCGACTATCGCTTCCCCTTCCTTACCACCATCCACCTCGGTGACTTGAACCGCACGATGTTCATATAGAGCCACACATAAGTCGCCGCAAACACCACCACAAAGCAGAACAGATGCAGCGTATGCCGCCAGAACAACGTCGCCGGTACGACTGCGATCAGGCATAGCAACCACAGATACGGCGACGTCAGCGAGTTCCGCCGCGTCAGCTCACGAGCGGTACGCGCACCCACTGCCCAACGCATCAAGCGCTTATAAACCAGCATGTGCAGATGCACGCCGTCGGGAATTCCAGGCGACATCCCGCGAATGAACTTCTTCCGGTAGATCGAGAAGCAGGTCTCGAAGATCGGGTACATGAAAAGCAGCACCGGATACCAAGCCGACACATCGCGATTGCGGATCACCAGCATTTCCGACAGATCGGCAAGCATGATGCCGATGGAATACGCCCGGCCGTCGCCAAGGAGAATCAACACAGAGGCGTTCCCTTGACTTCTTGTTGAGCGTGGCATGCTCAACTCATCGAGATACTGCCCTGCGATATGACCATATGCCTGCCTGCGTCAGTCAACCGACAGTCTTGGCCGGGCACCGTCGAACTTCGCAACCCGACGGGCGGACGCGAGACTGGAGCGCTAGCGGGCGTTGAGACGCTTCGTCGGTCCGTGTGGGGTGATCATGGCTGTCCGGAGAGAAGCTTCTCTCGAGCGCCGAATTGCAGCCATTGAAGATATCACGACTTAAATCACCTCACCGATCCGTATGAAACTATAAGTCATACTAAATAACATGCTGATAGTTCTTGCAGATGGTAGATGAATTTGTCCGTTCCCTCTGCAGTCAACAAAAGGAAATGCAAATGAAACAGAATAAGGCACTGTTTTCTCTTGTGGGTACAGATACACCCCGTAGTATCGCCTGCCCGCAGGAACCGGCTGCGGATTTCACTGGGCCGACCGGCGGCCGCGATGGCTGGGTGGAGCGTCAACGCCGTTTGTCTCTTCCGTTAACAAAAAACGTGGCAGCGGTGGTGCGGGCAATGTCAGACCGTGCGTTTGTTATACGCCGTGGCGTCATAATTGAGCACGCACCAGGCACGCGCAACCCGATGACGTGGATCGACTGTCTCGCTGTGACTGAGTTTGGAGCGTTTGTCATTGATCGATACGATTGGACAGGGACCGTGAGGCGTACGATAAACGAGGACGAACTCCTTGTGCATGAAAAGCCTGGTGTTGTTTCGGTGCGGACGTCTCCATTACGCAGGGCGAAGCCCGCTCTCCGGCATTTGCGTGGCCTACTGGCCGAATACGGCTGCCCGGTCGAATGCATTGCAGTATTCGCCGCATCGCACTGTGTGCTTGATCCCACGTTGCCGGAAACAATTCTGCAAGCGTCTGAGTTCCATCATTTTATGCGTGCGCGGTTGAATCGCTTTCGCGACAGCCATCGCCGATACCTTGATTCCGAGAGAATCGGCAAATATTTACAGTTGCGATGTGCGGATTGGGGCAAGAGCTATAAATAGGGCGAAATGTTGCTTTACTGGCTTCGGTCATTAGGCAACCTGGTGACGCTTCATGATCTTCACCCAGCTTCTGTGGCATGTCATTAATGCTTTGGGGGGGGCGGCGCGATCAAGAGCTAAGACGATATCCGTAGCCAACGTGCGGTAGTTCGAGACGAGGCGTTGGCGGTTCTCCGTGACTCATTCGGCTTGTGATTTTTGAATAGTATGCCTGAATGCATGATCGAGAATCGCGAGCTTCATGTCATGGCACGAAGCCACGCTATGGATCTCGCCGTGATTGCCCGCAGCAGTCTGCCACTTGAATTCAGGCGGGAATACCGCAGGCTCGCCCGAGGTCGAGTCACCTCGACGTATGATCGGCGCACTGGTGCCAAGGAGCCGGTGCCGGCGGAAACGCAATGTCGGCGGGTGGCAGGGGTATTGGCGGGATTCGAGGGGCTGCGCGCCGGCGGATGTGCGTTACAAACGCCGCTAAACTTCTCCAGCAAGCATTTGCGGTTTCTCATCAGTCTTTGGTCCGTGCAGCAGATGACATTTCAGGAGGTGGCCGAGAGACTCGAGCATTGGCGCCAGTTTTTATTGTGGATCAGAAAGCGCGTGCTGATTGCCCTGCTCAATACGACTCTTATCTCAGGTGCATCGAATGTCCATAATGAATATCTCCGGTGCTCGCATGCGGCTACCTATTCGCGACCAGACATTCCGGTGCTCACACCTGATAAGGCCATGGAGGCCATCATGGAGCACCGAGGCAACCTGCGCAAGGCGGCTCGCGCGCTGGGGACCACGACACATTCCGAATGTGAGGCCCTCAGAGAGGGTCGTCCACAAGACAGGCAGCTTGTTCCGGGGCTCACAATCCTGACCTGACGCTTGACTTCTTCTGGCACTCGATACGCTGGTTTCACCTACGTCAATAAAGGAGAAACCAGCATGCTGATTCAAACAGTCTTCGGGCTGATGGTCGCGTTGTTCTACGCGTATGTAAGCTTCAACGATAAGCTTTTGCCCGATGCAGACGCTTCGAAAGGGCGGACGCCCTCTTCCCGGGACCGCGGGGAGGAGGGCGAGAGGCAGGTGTCGGCCGAGTTGCGGTGGCACCTCGCGCGCCTGTGTGGCGACGACTGGTTAGTACTGGACGGTCTTATCCTGATTCACGCGCCGGGAACCACGTTTCCGACCGCTGAAATAGATCATCTGGCGATCACGCCATTCGGAATTTTCGTGATCGAAACGAAGCATTGGGCCGGTGTCGTGACACGTGGCGAAACCGATGAGACGCTGACGCTGACGACGGTTGATGGTCAGCGGCTCGTGCGCACGTCGCCACTCCGGCAGAACGCGGCAAAAGTGCGGTTTCTGCGCGACTTGCTCCCACCTCGCCTGTGGATCGTTGAAGGTTTAGGTGTCTTTTCGCATGAAGCGGCAATGGTAGCTCCCACGCTTCCAGCGGCGCTGCTCGAGCGTAGCGAACTTTACCGGCATCTGAGGGTACGTCAACAGCAGTTTGCGCGCACCGGGACGGGGCGCCTGCCCATTCGCACGATCGCCAACGTGATCCTGCAACATGCAGACACGCGTCCGGAAGCTCTAGCTGAGCACCGGGAACGCATACAGGAGGCCCGCGCCCGCGGACAAGGCTGAGCCGGACCTAACGCTGCTGACATGGGGAGGGATAAGCCGCGCTTGCCGCTTCTCCTTCCCCACCATCATCCATTTAGGCGACCTGAACCGTACAATACTCACATACGGCCAGACATGCGCGACCGCAAACACCCCCATTAAACAATGGCGAGCGTATTTCGCCAGAACGACGTCGCCGGCACAATCGCAATCAGACACAGTAATCAGAGATAGGCCGACGTCAGCGAGCCCCGCCGGGTCTCAACCGCAGTCCGCGTGCCCACGCCTAGCGCATCAGCCGCATACAACCAGCATATGCAGATGACGCTGTCAGGAATTCCTGACGACATCTGGCAAATAAACTTCTTCCGGTCGATCGAGAAGCACGTCTCGACGACACCGGACACACGAAGAACAGCACCGGATGCCACGCGGACACGCCGCGATTGCGCGCGACCAGCATGATCGACCGTTCGGTACGCGTGAGCGATGCCGCTACACCGGGCAGTCGCTCATGCGACCGCTGGAGGAACTCGCGTGGACGACTCCGCTGCCATCTTTGCGCAAGCCTTTGCGCCGTAGGTCAACGTCCGTCCAGTCCCCTCCACGATGGCCGCAGCAGCGCTCACGCACTTTCTGCGGTACGGCGCGCCTCGCCGTTAATCTGACCGCTTTGACAAGACTCACTGCCGCCGGCATTTTTTCAGACGGTCGGGACGCGTGTTACGGGCGCCCGGCCATGGACACCCGGTAGGTGGCGACGTCGAGATTCGTTGCTTGCTGTGGCTGCACGCTCGACCGGGCTACGGTTTTCCGGGCTCGATGCCAAATTGCAGTTCTTCATATTCCGTGCGACGGTCTAACGACCGAGCTGTCTTGACTTCTCATTGATCTCGGCAAGATGAAATCACCGAAAGCGATTTCATTGAGCCATGCACTCCAAAACACTGTATTGCCGCGGTCCCGGCGTGAGCGCGGGTTGCGCGGAACGCAGAGGCGGTCATAAGGACGTTCGCAACAACCCTCCCGATGGCGTTCGCCACAACATCCGCAATTCTGGGCGCGTCGCGGCTTTACCGCCTGGCCGGGTTTTCACTCGAGATCGTGGTGCGTCTGGCTGTGGGTTGCTTTATCCGGCTTCGAGCCAGTCGGAGGGCGCCCTCCGATGAAGCGGAAAGCAACGATTGCGCATGAACAACATCGATTGAAGCGGCCCGCGGCGCTCGCTGACGCGGAAATAGCGCATCTCGAAACGGTGGTCCGTTACTTCGTCAACACTCGCGCGGACGATGCTTCGGAATACTTCGGCCTAGGATATTGGCTCGCTCGCATCGCAGACATCGGTGAGCAGTTTTATCTCGTTCCTGCTCAGCAGCGACGTCTCACCGCGTTGCGGACAATGCTTGTGGGTGCAGCACCGTCAAAACCGGCCGCGTGTGCGCATAAGTGCCGCGTATGCAGCCATTGACATCCGATAGCCCCCTCAGGTGTCCGATTCGCAACTTCGGCAATCACGCGCGGCAAGATCATCGCAGATCTTGCAGATATCAGCCTTGAATCTGTCGGAGGTGATCGACGCGGTCCCCAACCGCACCCGCTCTCCACGGCTACCGGTACATGATTGCCTGCGACCGGCTGCAACATGAATTCCGGAGGGAATTCTGCCGGCTTGTCCAGGCTGCGGTTACCAGGACTTATGATTGGCTTACTCCGGAAGGATCCCGTGCCGCCCTAAACTCAATGTCTCCGTGTGGCGGACATATCGGTGGGTTTGAGAGGTGGATACGCTCCGCAAACACGTGGAACTTAGACAGCAAGCATTTGCCGGTGGTCATCAATCGCTGGTCCACGCAGCAGCGGACATGTGAAGATGTGGCCGATAGAATCGAGCATTGTTCTTGGTGGTTGAAACGAAGCATTGGACTGGTGTGGTCCCACACGGTGAGTCCGGCGATGCGGTCACGCTTACGCCGGTTTTCGGGCAGCGGTTCATACACGCCTCGCCAATAAAGCGGAGTGCGGCGAAGCTTCGGTTTCTGCGCAATCTCCTTTCGCCGGGGCTGTGGGCCGTCGAAGGGCTTGGTCCCTTTTCCATGAAGCGATAGCGTTGGCTACCATGCTTGCAGCGGCATTACCTGAGCGTAGCGAACTGTATCGACGCCTGCGGGTGCGCCAGCAATAGTTTATGCGCATCGGGATGGGGCGCCCGCTTATTCGCACGATCGCCGACGTGGTCCTGCAACACGCAGGCACGCGCCCCGAAGCCCTCGTTGATTACCGGCGACTCATACAGGAAGCTCGCGCGCGCAGACAAGGCTGAGCCGACCTAATGCTGCCGATATGGGGAGGAGTGGGCGGCGCTCACCGCCGCCCCTTCCTCACCACCATCCACTTAGGCGACTTGAACCGCACAATGCTCACATACAGCCAGACATACGCCACCGCAAACACCACCACAAAACAAAACAAATGCAGCGTATGCCGCCAGAACAAAGTCGCCGGCACAACCGCAATCAGACACAGTAACCAGAGATAAGGCGATGTCAGCGAGTTCCGCCGGGTCAACTCCCGCGCAGTCCGCGCACCCACCGCCCAGCGCATCAGCCGCTTATAAACCAGCATATGCAGATGCACGCCGTCGGGAATCCCTGGCGACATCCCGCGAATGAACTTCTTCCGGTAGATCGAGAAGCAGGTCTCGAAGATCGGGTACATGAAAAGCAGCACCGGATACCAGGCAGACACATCGCGATTACGCATCACCAGCATGATCGACAGTTCGGCGAGCATGAAGCCGATGAAATACGCACCGCCGTCGCCGAGGAAAATCAGCCCCGCCGGGAAATTCCAGATGAAGAAGCCGAGCACTGCGCCCATCATCATGAACGACGCCGACAGCACGATCGGATCGGACACCTGGAACGCCACATAAGCGAGCGAGGCGAACATCATGAACGCGACCATCGACGCGAGGCCATTGAAGCCGTCGATGATATTGATCGCGTTGGCGAGCGCCGCGACAGCCAGCACGGTGACCGCGCAGGAGATCACCGCGTACGAGAGAAGGAAGTCGAGCGGCGGCACGCTGATTCGTGTCACGGCGATATTCAGCAGGAAGTAGGCCAGAGCGGCGGCTGCCATCGTGCAGACGAGTCGCGCGAGCGGCGAGACGCGCTTGGTCAGATCCTCGACGAGGCCCGAACCGAATGCCGGCATGCCGCATGCGATCAGCCCCAGGATGCCGCCCGACACAGCCGGATACGCATGATGCAACTGCACGGCGGATACGATTAGCCCGACCAGAATCCCGGCCCCGCCGATGCGCGGCACCGGGCGCACGTGGAATTTCTGCACGCCGGTCAGATCGGTATCGGTCGAGAATTTTTCATGCAAATGCGCATAGCGCACGATCAACAGCGTGATCAGCAATGAAACGAGAAAGCCGAGCGCAAAACTAAGCATGAAAGTGAGCCTGAGCGAAGACGCCGAATTATACAAACGAAACGCATGGTGCCCAGAAAAGCAGCGCTCGTGCCATACCGGCAAAAAATCCCAGATAGTGAAGCTTTGACTGCCCGCAAAGCCAAGCCTGTCATGGATTCCACCTATGCGGCGGGGTCTCGCGAGGGCCGTTAACCTAGATGCGGTGAAGTGTTGGTTGCCGGCGAAAAAGACGATCGCCGGCGCATCACGGGGTTCGCCGCCGATCCATGAGACGTTCCGGAGACCCAATGCTTAACAACATCACCATTCGTGGCGGCCTGACGCTAGTGATCAGCGTATTCGTCGCTTTCCTGCTGACCGTGATCGGCGTCGGCTACGGCGCGCTCAAGCTCGCCAATAGCAGCCTCGACGAAACGCAGCACAGCGCAGCGGCCCTGTCGCATCTGAAGGCGAGCTCCGAGAAGCTGCTGCAAGTGCAGCTCGCACTCGGCTCCTATCAGACGCTCTTTAGCGTCGGCAAGCAGACGGACGACCTGTTGCCGGCCGCGCATAAGGTGCTGGTCGAGTCGAACAAGGACTTCGCCGATTACATGACCGGCCCGTTCGCAAGCGAGGACGAGAAGAAGCTCGCGCAGAACGTCGAGCAGGCGCGCAGCGCGCTCGTCGACAAGGCGATCGAGCCGGCGTTCAAGGCGCTCAACGACTTCGACTTTAATACCTTCCGCAACATCCAGGGCGAAACGGCGAACGCCTTCTACGCGACCTATTCGAAGGCCATCGACGCGCTGCAGCGCTTGCAGACGGACAGCCAGCTCAAGCAGGCTGAGACGGGAGCACAGCGGTTCCAGCTTGCGACGCTGCTGTTCGCGGGGATCGGCGCGATTTCTATCGTGATCGGTGTGATGGCGCGGGTCGGCTTGTCGGCGGCGGTGATCAAGCCGGTTAATGTGACCATTAAACACTTTGAGCGCATTGCCGCAGGCGATCTGACGATCGCCATCAAAAGCAGGTCACGCAACGAGATGGGTCAACTACTCGGCGCATTGACGAAGATGCGTGACGGTCTCGTTGAGACGGTGGCAAAGGTGCGCGGCAGTACGACGGCGATTACGCAAGGTGCAAACGAGATTGCTGCAGGCAATGCCGATCTGTCGTCGCGCACCGAGCAGCAGGCGGCGGCACTTCAACAGACCGCGGCGAGCATGGAGCAGTTATCGGCGACGGTGAAGCAGAACGCGGATAACGCGAAGCAGGCGAACCGGTTGGCGCAGGGTGCGTTGGATACGGTAACGCGTGGCGGCGCTGTGGTGTCGCGCGTCACTGAGACGATGGATGGCATCAGCGAATCGTCACGCAAGGTGGCTGAGATCATCGGCATGATCGAGGGGATCGCGTTTCAGACGAACATCCTCGCGTTGAACGCGGCCGTGGAGGCGGCGCGGGCGGGCGAGCAGGGGCGGGGCTTTGCGGTGGTGGCCTCGGAAGTGCGTAGTCTCGCGCAGCGCTCGGGCTCGGCGGCGAAGGAAATCAAGGAGTTGATCGGCGAATCGGCCGCCAAGGTGGAGCAGGGGGCATCGCTCGTGTCCGACGCACAGAAGACGATTCACGAAGCCATGGACGCGGTTCAACGCGTCACGGGCGTCATGAATGAGATCGAGGCGTCAGCGCTCGAACAGAGCGACGGCATCGAACAGGTCAACAAGGCGGTCTCGCAGATCGACGAAGTCACGCAGCACAATGCCGCGCTGGTCGAAGAGGCCGCTGCGGCGGCCAAATCGCTGGAGGAGCACGCAGTTGCGTTGCGTGATGCAGTCGCGGTGTTTCAGGTGGCGGATTAGCGCGCTCGGTCTCCGTGGGCCGGCCCCGGATCTGGGCACTTATGCCTTCTCCGCCCGGCCATATGTGTCTTCGAATCGCACAATGTCATCTTCACCGAGATAGGCGCCGGATTGCACTTCGATTAATTCGAGCGGGATCTTGCCCGGGTTCTTCAGGCGGTGCGTGATTCCAAGTGGGATATAAGTCGACTGGTTCTCTGTCAGGATGATCTCGTTCTCACCGTTCGTCACGAGTGCGGTGCCCTTCACGACGACCCAGTGCTCGGCACGGTGATGATGCATTTGCAGGCTTAGCTGCGCGCCAGGGCGGACCACGATACGTTTCACCTGGAAGCGATCGCCGCCGTCGATGCCTTCGTACGAGCCCCAGGGGCGTGCCACACGACGATGCGTGACTGACTCGTGGCGGCCCGCCGCATTCAACTGGGCGACGATTTTCTTGACGTCCTGCACCTGGTCCCGATTGGCGACCAGTACCGCGTCAGCAGTTTCGATGATGACGACATTGTCGAGACCGATGGCGGCTACCAGTCGATGCTCCGCGCGCACATATGAGTTGCTCATCGCTTCGGTGAGGACGTCGCCGAGAAGTGCATTGCCCTGGGCATCGTGTTCCGCAAGGTCAGCAAGGGCAGTCCACGAGCCGATATCGTTCCAACCGAGGTTGGTTGTGGCAATGACCGCAGCGCGCTTTGTTTTCTCCATCACGGCGTGGTCGATTGAAACGTTCGGGCAGGCGGCGAAGGCTTTCGCGTCGAGACGCGTGAAGTCGTTGTCGAGCTGCGCCCCGTCGAGAGCAAGTTCTGCCTGTGCAGCGATTTCTGGCGCGTAGAGGCGCAGTTCTTCCATGAAGATGGAGGCCTGCAGCATGAACATGCCGCTGTTCCAGAAGTAGCCTCCTTCACGAAGGAAACGCTGTGCCGTGGCCTCATCCGGCTTTTCGACGAATGCGTCCACTGCGAACGCATGGGTGTCGCCGTCAAGCTGCGCACCTGCACGGATATAGCCATAGCCGGTGTGCGGCTCAGTGGGTGCAATACCGAAGGTGACCAGATAACCGTGTTTGGCGATCTCAGCCGCGGCTTCGGCTGCTTCGACAAACGCCGTCTCGCCGGTAATGACATGATCCGATGGCAGAACGAGCAGGATGGATTCCGCGGATTCGCGCATCGCCGCCAGCGCGGCGACCGCAATGGCAGGCGCGGTGTTGCGGCTGACAGGCTCCAGTACGATCGAAGCCGGTGCGATATCCACCTGTCGCAACTGTTCAGCGACCAGGAAGCGCTGGTCGTTGTTCGTGACGACGATGGGAGCCGCAACATTCTTGATACCGCGCAGGCGTAATACAGTTTGTTGAACCAACGTGTTTTCGCCGGTCAACCTGAGGTACTGCTTCGGGTATCCACCTCGCGACATTGGCCAAAGTCGGGTACCGCTTCCGCCGCAAAGAATCACTGGATGAATATTCATGGTCTCACTTCCTCCCGTCGAGTTTATTTTTTGTAGACGTCCATCTTAGCGCAAGCATAAGGCGAAGCATTGAGTCACGGCTTTGCTCAAGAATGGCGACGCGCCCCGCGCGCTTTGCATGTCAACTGCAAGAGCGCACCACCGCAGAGTGTCGATCGACACGCAGGCGGTCCCTGCGGATTCCCCACCTGCCGCCGCCAGTGATTCGCACCATCCGTTCGATTCCAGCCCCCGCGCGCCAGCCGAGCATATCAAATGCCGTCGCGGGATCGCCAAAACACGAAGCCACGTCGCCCGGCCTGCGAACCCAAATTTCATGGGGCATAGATCGCCCGAAGGCCTTCCCGAACGTCTTCACGAGATTGATTACGCTATGCCCCTGGCCCGTCCCAAGATTCACAACAAACTGGCGCCACGCTTGAGCATCGCATCGAGCCTGGCCAGATACCCGCGTAACCGCCACGTTCCAAACGGGGATCGTGGGGCGAGATCATACATTCGCGGGGATGTACATAAGTGGATCAGGAAATCTCGTAGGGCCATTGGACTATGTTGCCCGGCCTTATTGAAAACCGGTTGGTCTTGGTAAACGTTTCGGTTTTTGCGTATTGGGGCCCTCCGAAAGTATCCGGGCGCTGGCCGGCGAAATGTCGAGTCGACATGTTTGGTCCCTGTTTCCTGACGTTGATCTGGTGCAGAGCTCGCCAACATCCGGCCGCAAGACGGCCTGCGGTTCCATTGCGAAACTCTAACGATTGATCGAGGCGGGAGATGGCGGGTTGCCACAAGTTATCGTACCGCCGCGGCGAGTACCTTCACGAAGCGGTAATTGCCATTTTTATCGTTGGCAAGTCGTTGTCGCTTTACGTGCACGCTCAATGGCGCGAGCTGTTCTATGGCACAACCTGATTCCAGCAGAATCATCCTGATCCCCGCGAGCATCATCAAAAATAGTTCGACGTCTATACATTGCGACGATTGGCGCTCTACGAAGCCGGACAATGTCGCTGCGTCGATGTCTTCGAGTCGAGAGGGAAGTTTGTCGCACTGGACGAGAAACCCTTCGAGCGACACCCACGCGTCCAGCATGATCGTGCTCATGGTGCTATTGCTTCCAATTTTATCGATGCAATGCATTACCTGATCTTTAAGTGAGGATTCCTGCATATAAAACTCCATGGTCGTGGTTGTATGCGCTAGCTAGAATTCGAGCCGTAGTCAGCTCTTCGGACGCGAATCATGCGGTTCGCACCCGAGATTCGATCGGCCAACGGGATAGCCGCTAAGGGCGCTGTGTCGAAGCTTGGCCTCCTTGCGCGCATCAGCGCGAGGGAGCTTATTCGCAGGGCGCCGTCGGTGAGCTTCGGCCTGGGGAAGGGAAATATAACCTTCGAACCTGATTTTGATAGGTTGACAATAGTGTTCGAGAATCATCTGGGTGCGAGTAGGTCCGTGGCCCATCGATTCGCTGAGTTGGACCAGTACCTCGTATGGTGCGGTCCCGGAGTCCAGCATTTCGGAAGCGGCTGCCAGCGCATACGTGTAGCGGAGAGAGTGGAAACTTACCTGGCCGAGCATCCCAGCACGACGAAGTAGCGCTTTCAGTCGGTTCATCGCAGACTTGAGAGTTTTTCCGCTACCAGTGATCAGCTCAAAATCGTGCTCTTGGCAATAGGCCAAGGCTGACCTGATTGCCTCGATCGTATCTTTCTGGTTGCGCTGGACTATCCGCACGTCTCTTGGCCTCGCGTTTTTCGCGCCTCTCATGAGCGGAATGCTGCTCTCGCCACGCATGAGCGCGTCAAGCCACATTTGCAGGTCACGTGGGCACATCAATGCCTCTTTACGCCGTAGGCCAAGATGCAGCGCAAGCGAGATCAGGTGCATCAGTCCCATGTCTATGCGTCTCGCTCTGGCTAGCAGTTCCTGAGTCTCGCTGACGGTTTGGGCGCGCTTTGTGCCTTTGCGCACCCTTCGTGTCAAACGGAGTCTCCTGTTGCCGCACGCTTCGTCGATATCGCGTCCCGCGGTCCCGGACGTTACCCGGATTGCCGAAAATATGTTTGCCAGAGTGCCGGCAGCCTTTCCCTGCGCCATGCAGTACTGGGCGTAGGCATGAATTACCCATGTTGGCAGTTGATCAATTGAGGCGTGTAGTTCCCCGACTTGCCTCGCGAAGCGCAGAAGACCGGTGGTATCAAAACGTCTGTTCTGCTGCGTCCCATAGCTTCCGCCTGCCTTTTTGCTACTGACCGCTGCACTGTGTATCGCTTGTGACATCATGCCCATCGCTTTTGCCTCCTTGTCGTCCGCAAGAAAACTTACGTTCGCGTGTGCGGGATGCGCGAACGGGCCCCTGTCACGATCAGTTCGTGACTTATCTTCATCGTCGTGCGATGTCGTCAATAACGTGCCGGCGGACTGGGGTCGCGAAGGAACCGGGCGCGTGCGTTGGAGGTGTTCGTGATAGGAGCTGGAAGGGCGGGTGAGGCGTTGAGCTTGGGGATCCGTGACGGATAGAGCCCTTCGGTTTGCAAGTGGCGGGGAGATGGATGCCCGGACAGGACGCTATCGCTGCTGAGTGAGCGACAGGCGCGAAAGCGAGTTGCTTCCAGGTGCCGTAAGACACCTGCCTCTTGGGCTGGTTGAGTGCCGAAGTCGGCGTTTGACACGCTCCTAGGTTCCGTCAGCTTTAACTACTAACGGACAGGAGGTCGGTTGACTATTCCTCGCGCAGCATTAACTGGTGCGAGGTAGGCCATATGTGGCGAATGCGAAACTCTGCATCAGAGTTTCGCTGTGGCCGCCGTGCTTGGCGCGGTAACCAGGCGGAGTCATAGGCCGCGTTGTGCGCGGCGTATGGTGGGCGGCTAAAGGAATTTAACTTGAATACTTGTAAAGAATCGGCCGGATATTGATGCGGCGCAGTCAAGTTGGATGGCTTGCTGATCTTAAAGCCGAATTGTGTTGAGAAAAGCTAGTTCAACAGCGTGGCGATAGTTGGCATCGAAGTGAAGGATCGCGAACGATAAACGTTGGTCGGCAGCGAAACCGCAAAACTTACCTTCTTGGCGAGGTTCGCTTGGAACCCTCAAGTCAAACAGTGAGCGTTTCCGAACTTCTCGCGGAGCGCTCCTTTGTCGACGCTTCAAATGAGTCTGTGAAGCGTCAAGTGGCGCCGAACGGGTTCGGCTTTCGCACTTCGACCTACGGCTGCAGAAATGAGCATGCCATCATGGGCTGACGAGCGTATTGCGAAAAATCGGGGAAAACCTCCCCCAGACCCCCTGAAACAGAGGGTGTAGTTGTCGATGCTCGTGACGTGAGCGAACGGTGCATGTCGCACGGCAATACCTGTAAAAGTTATTAAATCATAGGAATGGAGCGGACGCCAGAGGGTAGCGTGGAATATCTCTATGGCCGCTAAAGATCGTCTGCAAAAGGTGATAACCCGCCGCTCTCATTCAGTAAGGCGCGAAGTGCAATGACGCAGGTCCCGGAGTCGGAATGAAGAGAGCACACTCGCGCGCGCGGGCATTCCTGGGAGTAGAAAACTGTGCGAACGGCTCCCGGACTCCTGGACCCGGCCAGGAGTCAGAAGTCTTTCTGGCGAAACGCTATGGAGCAACTGGGCAAGCCGCGCTCACATACCGGGGGCGTCTCTCTCGAAAAGTCGTCCAGAGGTCTCGTGGGTACCTGCTGCGATAGCTACGTCTACGGAGTACTCAGGTCGGATTGCCATCGCGCCGGAAATAGGGCGAATCTCGCCGCGAAGGCGGTACAAATGGCGCGGGCTCATGCCTGAAATCTGCATCGTCAATTTCGTGGCCGCAGTGCGGGCAATGCAGCCCAGGGGCATGCGCCTGGGCGGGACGCTGTAAGCCAGCAATGCGCCGTTCCCGCTGTTCACGGAGGCCTCGTTTCATCGACCAGTGAATTCCCATCATCATCAATCCGATGCCCAATGCCAGCAACCCGATGTCCATGGTTATTCTCCCGCTGTTATGGTGCAAGTAGCATAGCATTGCGCTGTAAAGTACGCGTGCTTGCCGCACCCGCCATTCAGAATTTATACTGCTGCTCAGCGTCTTCGACGCATCGACTTTAACCGCCACAGCCGCCGCGTTTTTCTTGGGCCGGCTTGACGGAGAGGGCGCTCGCCCGTTCTTCCTGCTTCATTTTTGTGGCGCCATCTGTGGCTAGCTTTGTGCTGTCCGCCGTATAGGCCGTCTCCTGTTTCCTCTCCCCCGCGTGACTGCATGTATCCCGCCACCGTCCTCTTGAGGATTTGCGGGTCCCTTGCGGCCAACTGCGCGCTGTCTTACCGGTCGTCGGCATCGTGCGACGGCTCGTCATATCCATAGCGAACGGCGCGCGCGGCCTGATAAACAGCGCACACAACCTAGCCGGGTGGTGCCGCATCCTGCGCGCACTGCTCATGGGTCGCCGTCTCACACGGCGTCGACCGCCCAATTTCTCATTCAAGGGAAAACAGCATGCAAGCCGTCTACGACTACCGATATGTGATCACATGCAGCACCCTGCCTGCCGTATTCAAGCGGGAGTTCCGCAAGCTCGTCAGAAATAGAATTGATTCTTCGCTAGATGTGCGAACAGGCCGCTGTTACGCGGTTCCGGCCGAAGTGCAATGTCGGAGAGTTGCCGTTCTGCTCGAAGGGTTTCGGGTTCTGCGCGCGGGTGGCTTCACGCCCGAAACCCCGTGGAACCTCAGGAGCAAGCATCTTCACTATCTGAGGTCCCGCTGGTCAACCGAAGGCCTGCCGGAACAAGCAGTCGCCGAGAGACTGAGGCACTGGCGTGAATTCGTCGTGTGGATCAACAAGCTCGGGTTGCTTCCAATCCTAAGCCTGTTTCCGAGAGAAACCGCACCGCGGGCGCGACATACGCGAGCGCCTGACGGGGCGCTGGTACACGACAACACGCTTCCCGCGATTCCGGTACTCACGGAGGCCATAGTAATGGCCGCGCTTACAGAGCATCGAGGCAGCTTGCGGAGGGCGGCCTACGCGCTCGGTACCACGACGGCCGCGGTGTGCCATGCGCTGACTGGCGGTCGCGCACGCGATGAGGCCATTCCGGGGCTCACGATACTGAACTGACTGCGGACTCCGGACAGGCGCCGATAGGCCGTTTTCATTTTGGTCAGGGAGGGACCTGGCATGCTGAAGAAACGGTTTGACTTCGTCGCTGTACCGCCCTGCGCTCATGTCCGGACGTATGAAGCTCGACGCGACACTTGAGGTGTCGCGTCACCCCCGGGCGCTACGGACATGCACGCCCTTTGTTTAACGCGAGTCCGAGCCGCGCGATGCGAATTCTCCGCGTCGATGCGTCTGGCTTGACGACCACTCCATCGTGGTCTTGCCCGCTGGGTCCAATACTGCAATCGACGGCGACGGAATCCCTGCGTGGCGATTCGCCTTGCCGCCGTCGATCTTCAAACCATTGCCGCAGTGTTATCAGGCAAACCCCTGCGGATTCCCCTCCTGCCACCGCCAGTGATCCGCACACATCCGCTCGATCCCAAACTCAGCGCGCCATCCGAGTACATTCAAAGCTGCCGCCGGATCTGCAAAACACGAGGCCACATCACCCGGCCGCCGCGCCACGATCTCATAAGGCACAGGGCGCCCCGAAGCCTTCTCGAACGCCTTGACGACGTCGATCACGCTATACCCTTGCCCCGTCCCGAGATTGACGACAAAGCTGGCATCGCGCTTAACTAGCGCATCCAGTGCTGCAAGATGCCCACGCGCCAGGTCCACAACGTGGATATAGTCCCGCACCCCGGTGCCATCCGGCGTCTCATAGTCGCCACCGAACACCCGCAGCTTCTCGAGCTTGCCGACAGCAACCTGCGCCACATACGGCATCAGGTTATTCGGAATGCCGGCCGGATCCTCCCCAATCAACCCGCTCTCATGCGCGCCAACCGGATTGAAATAGCGCAGCGTCGCGATCCGCCAGGACGCATCCGCCACTTCCAGATCACGCAGAACCTGCTCGGCAATCAGCTTCGACTGACCATAAGGATTCGTCGCCGACAGCGGAAACGATTCATCGATCGGCGAGCTCTTCGGCACGCCATACACCGTTGCCGATGAACTGAACACGAACTGTTTCACGTTGCGATCGCGCATCACGCCGAGCAGCGTCAGCAAACTGCCGACGTTATTGCTGTAGTACTCGATCGGCTTGGCGACCGATTCGCCCACGGCTTTCAGCGCCGCAAAGTGAATCGCGCCGGTGATCGGGTGTGCGTCGAAAATACGGTTGAGCGCCGCTTCATCTCGTGCGTCGGCTTCATAGAAGCTCACGGCCTTGCCGGTGATTTTCTCCACGCGCCGCAGCGATTCGCGGTTGCTGTTCACGAGATTATCGATTACCACGACGTCGTAACCGCCGTTGAGCAGTTCGACACATGTGTGCGAGCCGATAAATCCTGCACCGCCCGTTACCAGAATCGTACCCTTCGTGGTCATTGCTGTTGCTCCGTTAAAGTAAAACGCCCGTCATTTTCTGCACCAGGTCTTTATACGTTTCGACGACCACGCGTTCGTCGAATTCTTTCGCGACTTTCTGTCGGCCGCGTTCAGCCATTGCGCGGCGCTCGGCGCCGCTCATGTCGAGCATCTGCGCCAGCTTCTCCGCGAGACTCGCGGCATTGCGCACTTCGCACAGCAATCCATTGACGCCGTCCGCCACCACTTCACGGCAGCCGGGCACGTCCGTCGTCACAATCGGCCGGCCCATCGCCGATGCTTCCATCAGCGTGCGCGGCACGCCTTCACGATAGGAAGGCAGGACGACGCAGTCCGCATCGGCGATAAAAGGCCGCACGTCGTGCGCCTCGCCAAGATACTCGATGATGCCTTCCTGCTCCCACGCGGCTACTTCTTCGCGTGTGATCGCGCTGGGGTTGTCGACGCCAACCGGGCCGAGCAATTGGAACCGCGCCTGAGGATAACGTTCATGCAAGCGCCGCGCGGCTTCGACATACTCGGCCACGCCCTTGTCCCACAAGAGCCGCCCGATCAGCACGAACTTGAATTCCGCCCGCTCCGGCAGCGGCGTGAAGGCGAATTGTTCGAGATCCACGCCTTCGCCATGCAGGAGACGCGCACGTTCAGGATGCACCAATAAATTCTGCTCGACAAACGCGGCCTGGTCGTCGCGATTCAGAAACCAGATTTCGCGCGGGAAGCGGAAGGCGAAACGGTACAGTTTTTTGGCGACTTGCGCAGCGCGGCTCTGCTGGATGAATACGTAACCGAGCCCGGTCGTCACCGCTACCGACTGCACGCCCGCCAGTTTCGCGGCGACCGAGCCGTAAATGTTCGGCTTGATCGTGTAGTGGAACACAACGTGCGGGCGGATGCTTCTGTACAGACGATACAACGACAAAAGTGTGCGCAGGTCTTCGCGCGGACTGGTGCCTTTGGAGGCCACCGGCAATTCGATGCAGCGGCACCCCATCGCGGTGAGCAGCTCGAACGTGCGGTCGCGCGGCGCGAGCACTGTTACGTCGACGCCGCGTCCAACCAGCATGCGGATCAGCCCTTGCCGATACGTATAGATTGCCCAGGCGGTGTTACAGACGAGTGTAATGCGTAGTGCGGGCGTCGATTTAAAGGCAGGCTTCATGCGGGAACGGGCTCGACGGTGAATGACAGGGTGAATGACGGAGTAACGGAATCAATGGCCCGCACGCGGCGCGAGCAGCGTGCGTTTGACCCGCTGCAATGCGCGGTAAGGCGTCACGAAGTGCAGCAGATTTTTGGCGAGACCCAGCCAGTCGTACAAGTTGATGACGTTGAAGTAGCGCAGTTGCAGCCGCAGCGTCGAGCTGACCTGGCGGCGCCGTTTGGTTGCGCTGATGCCGCCTTCGTTCAGCTCGTAGTAGAGCCCGAGTTCCGGCAGGTTCGCGCAGTCGTAGCGCGCCATCAGACGCACGAACAGATCGAGGTCTTCGGCGGAAGGATAGGCCGCGCGATAGTTGCCGACCGCGCGAACCGCATCAATGCGCAGCATCATCGAAGGATGCGCGAGGCATGAACGGAAGAAGCGCAGACGCCGGATCTCGTTCGGTTCCGCGGGCGGCGTCAGCATGAAAAGCGGCTTGCCTTCACGCGTGACGACCTGCGTCCACATACCGAGGCCGGCCACTTGCGGGTGCAATTCCATGAAGACGCGTTGTTTGGTGAGGCGCTGCGGCACGCTGCGGTCGCCCGCGTCGATGCGTGCTGCGTAGCGAAAGCCGCGCTGCGCAAGGGCGTCGATGCCGGTCTGCAGTGCGCGCTCGATGCCGCCGTTCTGCGGCATGCGCAGCACTTCGATCTTCATGTTGGCGATCGCCGGCGCGACGATCGGCGGCGTGCTGCCGTCGTCGACGATCAATACGTGGATCAGCGCGCTTTCGCTGAACGAGGCCAGCGTGAGATCGACATCGGCCTGGCCGTTGTACGCGGGCATCAGGACGGCGACGTCGTCGAGAGACATTTGCGCGGCGGCGGATGAATTCGTCATGGGCGCAATTTGAAACGAATGTAATAAAGATTAACTGACGCGGCGGCGAGATAACCGGCCGCGAGGCCGACCAGCGCACCGTAAGCGCCAAGCCGCGGAATCGCCAGCAGATTGACCACGAACGCAACGGCCAGCGCCAGCAGCCACTTCGAGAGCAACACGAATTTGGCCTGATATTTCAACACGATCAGATTGCCGATCGCTTCGATGCCGGCCGGCACGGAAAGCCATACGGCCCAGCGGAAAATCTCGATGGCGCCTTCAAAGTCCGGCCCGAACACGCGGCGAATGATGAAACCCGCTAGCAAATCCAGCACGATCGCGCCGCTCACCATCAGCGCGGCGGTCATGGCGGTGAGCCGCCACACGTTGCGGCGCAATTGCGCGGCGTCCTGCACGCGGTAGACAAAGGCGGGCGCAATCGTCTGCGCGAGCATCAGCGCAAGCGTGATCCAGTTTTCGTTCAGCTGCTGCGCGGCGGAATAGCGCCCGAGGTCGGCGAAGGAAATCGCCCGCTCGAGCATCAGTCGGTCCAGTTTCAGGAACAGATACATACAGATCAGCCCGATCCAGAACACCGTGCCCGCGGTCGCGAAGTGCTTGAAGAGCGAACGGTCGACGTGCCAGCCGAGCTTGCCGCCATGCCGGTGCGTGTAGTAGATCAGCAGAATCGCACCAATGAGCGCCGATTCCGCGGCCCACAGCCAGCCAAAGCGCGCGGGCGTTGCTATCGCGCGCACCATCAGATAGACGACGCCGGCCTTCAGCACCGCGGTACTCATGCTGGTGAGCAATTGCGGCTTGCTGTACGTCATGCTTTGCAGCCACGCGTTGATCACGCCGACGAACGGTTCGCGAAACAGCATCGTGACCGCGAGGCCGGCGAGCATGGCGCCCACTAGGGGGTCGAAGAAGTGCAGCGCAATGCCGAGCCACGTGAGCAGCAGCGCCGCGACGGAAACCGAGAACCGCAGCGCAAAGGCGCTGCCGAGCACCGTGCCCAGCTGAGTTGGCGGCCTGCCGACGATGGTGGGAACCAGAATTTCCGCCCCGCACACCCAGGTGATCGGCGACAGCACCAGCAGCAGCGTGTTCGCGTACTGCCATTTGCCGAAGGTGTCAGGCCCGAAGTAGCGCGCCAGCATGCCGCTGATCGCGATGGCCACGCCGATCTGCGTGAGCCGCTCCAGCCCGAGCCAGACGATGTTGGTGAAGGCGCGGGTGACGTCGGGATTGGCGAAGCGTTTGAGCGTCAGCATCCGGTCGACACTCGCCCATGCGGTTGCACGCGTTGCACGTTTTGCAGGTGTTGTGCGGGGGACGCAACGTGCGCCAGGGCGCAATGTGTAACAGTCCACCTGGCCAACTGTCGCGGCAACATTGCAAAAGCGGGGCGTCTAAGCATTAGAATGGGCGTCTATTAGGGCATGTCCGGAAGGCGCAATTATAAGTTGGAACCGGATCGCTTCCGGCAAGGGCGCATCGCTCGGTTTAGCAGGTAGTTTTACCGATCCCTCGGCTATACGCCGGTCAAAATTTTCCATTGCACGCAAGTGAGCCATCATGATCTCCAAATCTATTTTCAAGGCGTATGACATTCGCGGTGTGATCGGCAAGACGCTCGACACTGACGCAGCGCGTTCGATCGGTCTCGCTTTTGGCAGCGAAGTGCGGGCGCAAGGCGGCGACGCCGTGGTGGTGGCGCGTGACGGCCGCCTGTCGGGTCCCGATCTGATCCAGGCGCTATCGGACGGTCTGCGTGCGGCCGGCGTCGACGTGGTCAACGTCGGCATGGTGCCGACGCCGGTCGGCTACTTCGCGGCCAGCGTGCCGTTGCAGCTCGACGGCGGCGAGCGCCGCGTCGATTCGTGCATCGTCGTGACGGGCAGCCACAATCCGCCTGACTACAACGGCTTCAAGATGGTCCTGCGCGGCGCGGCCATTTACGGCGAACAGATCCTCGCGCTGCATCAGCGCATCGTCGACGAAAACTTCTCCCAAGGCAGCGGCACGTACACCGAGTACGACATCGCCGACGCCTATCTGGATCGCATCACCAGCGACGTCAAGCTCGCGCGCCCGATCAAGATCGTGGTCGACACCGGCAACGGTGTGGCAGGCGGCCTCGCGCCGAAGCTCTTCAAAAAGCTCGGCTGCGAACTGGTGGAACTGTTCACCGAAATCGACGGCAACTTCCCGAACCATCACCCGGACCCGGCTCACCCGGAAAACCTCCAGGACGTGATTCGCGCGCTGAAGGAAACGGATGCAGAAATCGGTTTCGCCTTCGACGGCGACGGCGACCGTCTCGGCGTGGTCACCAAAGACGGCCAGATCATCTATCCGGACCGCCAGTTGATGCTGTTCGCCGAAGAAGTGCTGTCGCGCAACAAGGGCGCGCAGATCATTTACGACGTGAAGTGCACCCGCAATCTGGGCAAGTGGATCAAGGAAAAGGGCGGCGAACCGCTGATGTGGAAGACCGGCCACTCGCTGGTCAAGGCGAAGCTGCGCGAAACCGGCGCGCCGCTGGCGGGCGAAATGAGCGGCCACGTGTTCTTCAAGGACCGCTGGTACGGTTTCGACGACGGCCTGTACACGGGCGCGCGTCTGCTGGAAATCCTCACGCGTGTGGCGGATCCGAGCCAACTGCTGAATTCACTGCCGAACTCGAATTCCACGCCGGAACTGCAATTGAAGCTCGAAGAAGGCGAAAACTTCGAACTGATCGCGCGTTTGCAGCAAAACGCGAAGTTCACCGGCGCGGATGACGTCGTGAAGATCGACGGTTTGCGCGTCGAGTACCCGGACGGCTTCGGTCTGGCGCGTTCGTCGAACACCACGCCGGTGGTGGTCATGCGTTTCGAAGCCGATAGCGATGCAGCGCTCAAGCGCATCCAGGAAGACTTCCGCCGCGTAATCATGGCGGAGAAGCCGGACGCGAAGCTGCCGTTCTAAAAGCTCCAGCGGCGGCGCGGTTCTTTGTGAACCGCGGTTGCCATCGAACGCGGCGCGGGTTTCAGTTACCGCGCCGCGTTTTTTCATGCCATTTACCTGTGTCGCGATAGAATTGCCGTCCTTTCACTGCTTCTTCGGGCCGGATAGCCGGTTTTCCCACACTTGAGCGTGCAAAAGATACTAATCGTGAGGGTGTCGTCATTGGGCGACGTCGTTCACAACATGCCGGTGATCGCCGACATCCGACGCCGCCATCCCGAGGCCCAGATCGACTGGCTCGTCGAAGAAAGCTTCGTGGGGCTCGTGGAGCTCGTCAGCGGCGTGCGGCGGGCGATTCCCGTCTCGCTGCGGCGCTGGCGCAAGCGCATCCTCTCGGTCGACAACTGGCGCGAGATCGGCGCGTTTCGCCGCGCGCTCGCCGCCGAGAACTACGACCTCGTGATCGACTGCCAGGGGCTCATCAAAACCGCGTGGGTCGCGAGCATGGCGCGCGGGCCGTTGGTCGGCCTCGCGAACCGTACCGACGGCGCGGGCTACGAATGGCCGGTGCGCTTCTTCTACGACAAGCGCGTGCCGATCGAGCCGCGCACCCATGTGGTCGAGCGCACGCGCCAACTGGTGGCCGCCGCGCTGGACGACCCGCAGCCGCAACCCACCGACGAGATCGACTTCGGCATCGACACCGGGCGTGCGGCGCTGGCTTTGTCGGAGGCGAATCTGAATCTGCCGGTGCCTTACGTGGTGTTCGTGCACGCCACCTCGCGCGCCGACAAGCAGTGGCCCGATACCGCCTGGATCGAACTCGGGCAGTCTTTGGTGCGGCGCGGCGCGTCGATCGTGCTGCCGTGGGGCAGCGAGGAAGAGCGCGTCACCAGCGAGCGTCTGGCGAAGGAATTCGGCGGCGCGGCGATCGTGCCGCCCAAGCTCTCGTTGCCGGCGGTGGTTGGCCTGATCGACGGTGCCGCTGCGACAGTCGGCGTTGACACAGGTCTAGTTCACATTGCGGCGGCGCTGAAGCGGCCGACCGTCGAGTTGTACAATTTCGCCACCGCGTGGCGCACCGGCGGCTACTGGTCGCCGAACGTCGTCAATCTCGGCACCGCTGGCAAGCCGCCCACGCTGCAAGAGGTCAAATCCGCGTTGGCCGGATTCGGCCTGCTCTAATGTCGTAACGCTGTAATGCGGTGTGCTTCGCCTTACGCTCCATCCGTTTTCAAGGGCGACCATGAACGAAACCCAGATCATCGAAGTAGCGAACGCCGACTGGCACGGACGCAATCTGTCCGTGCCGCGCGAGACGCTGCTGGCCGGCGTCGAACGCGGCAAGGTGCTGTATTTCCCGAATCTGCGCTTTGCCATCGAAGGCGGCGAACAGGCCTTGCTCGATCCTGCGTTGGCCGATCCGAACCGCAAGAACATCAGCCTCGAGCCGAATGGCGGCGCGCTGCACGGCGTGGCCGGTGATGCGGTCACGCAATCGGCCGTGCGCGCGTTGATCGCGCGTTATCAGGCCAATGCGCGCACGCTGGTCGATGGACTCTTTCCCGAATACAACAGTAAGTTGCGCGTCGCGCCGACCAGCCTGCGGCTGCATCAGGTGGAAGGGCGCGAGACGTCCTGGCGTAAGGACGACAGCCGTCTGCATGTCGACGCCTTTCCGTCGCGGCCGAACTACGGCGAGCGCATTTTGCGCGTGTTCACCAACGTGAATCCGCATGGCGCGCCGCGCGTGTGGCGCGTTGGCGAGCCGTTCGAGGATATGGCCAAGCGCTTCCTGCCGCGTATCAAACCGCAGGTGCCCGGCTCGGCGTGGCTGCTGAATTTGCTGCATGTGACCAAATCGCCGCGCAGCGAATACGACCATTTGATGCTGAATCTGCACGACGGCATGAAGGCCGATCTCGACTATCAGAAGTCGAGCCCGCAGGAGACCATGCCGTTTCCGCCGGGCAGCGTCTGGGTGTGTTTCTCCGACCAGACTTCGCATGCGGTGATGTCCGGCCAGTTCATGCTGGAGCAGACCTTCTTCCTGCCGGTCAAGGCGATGGCGCAGCCGGACTGCGCACCGCTCGGCATTCTCGAGCGCCTGAAGGGCAGGGCTCTCGTTTGAGCGCCGCTGTCTGTTTCGATCACGCGGTGAAACGCGCGCTTGCATTCGGATTCGCGTTCGCGCTCGGGTGTGCGGAGTCCCGATGCTGAGGGCGATTTATAACGCGCTCTGGTGGATCGTCGCGCCGCTTGCCGTGCTGCGCTTGCTGATTCGTTCGCGCAAGGAGCGTGGCTATCGTGAGCATATCGCCGAGCGGTTCGGTTACTCGCGTGGTCGGTTGCCGGAAGACAATGCGCCGCTGATCTGGGTGCATGCGGTGTCGGTGGGCGAGACGCGTGCCGCACAACCGCTGATCGATGCGTTGATGAAGGCGCGTCCCGACGCGCGGATTCTTCTCACACATATGACGCCGAGTGGCCGTGCTACCGGCGAGCAGATTTTCGGCGACCGTGTGTTGCGCAGTTATCTGCCGTACGACATGCCGCATGCGGTGCGGCGGTTTTTGCGGGCGTGGCGGCCGTCGCTTGGTCTGGTGATGGAAACTGAGGTGTGGCCCACGCTGATCGACGAATGTCGTCGTGCGGATGTGCCGCTGGTGCTGACCAATGCGCGGATGTCGGCACGCTCGTATAAGCGTGCGGCCAAGTTCGGTCATGCGACTAAAGGCGTGTTCGGTGGGTTTGCGCGCGTGCTGGCGCAGAGTCCGTCGGATGCGGAGCGGCTTACTGCACTCGGTGCGCGTAATGTCGCGGTGCTTGGGAATTTGAAGTTCGATATGAGCACCCCGCCGGAACTGGCGGCGCGTGGCCATGCGTGGCGTGCGGCGATCGGTACGCGGCCGGTGTGGGTCGCGGCGAGTACGCGTGAAGGGGAAGAGGAACTGGTGCTGCAAGCGTTCGCCGCGCTGGGTATCGAGGATGCGTTGCTGATCCTGGTGCCGCGTCATCCGCAACGGTTTAATGAAGTGGCGGGGTTGGTCGAGAAGGCCGGTTTGCGTCTTGAGCGGCGTTCGACTTGGGCGCCTGCTGCGACGGTGGCGTCGGGGGCTGGTTCAGCTGCGGGCGGTGGTGTGCCTGTTTTGCCTTCTGACGTGAATGTATTGCTTGGTGATTCGATGGGCGAGTTGGGCGCTTATTATGCCGCCTCGGATCTGGCGTTTATCGGCGGGAGTTTGCTGCCGTTGGGCGGGCAGAATCTGATCGAGGCATGCGCGGTTGGGGTGCCGGTGCTGATCGGGCCGCATGTGTTCAACTTCACGCAAGCGACAGCGGATGCGGTCGCGGCGGGTGCGGCGGTGCAGGTGCAGGATCCGGCTGATCTGGCGCGGGCGCTGCGCGAGCTCTTCGTCGACAAAGCGAGGCGGCTCGCGATGGGCGGCGCGGCTTCGGCGTTTGCCGCGCGCCATCGTGGCGCGACGGCACGGACTGTGGATGTGTTGATGGCGGTGTTGCCGGAGTGAGGGGATGGGCGCGGAAGCGCCCTGACCTCAAAGCGCGCCTCTCTGCCTTAAGCCTTCAACAGCCCCTTCTTCTCGATAAATTTCACCACCACATCCAAGCCGTCGAGCGCCTTCAGATTGCACATCACGAAGGGACGCTCGCCGCGCATCTTCTTCGCGTCTGAAGCCATCACCTCCAGATTCGCGCCGACCATCGGTGCGAGATCGGTCTTGTTGATCACCAGCAGATCCGATTTCGTAATGCCTGGGCCGCCTTTGCGCGGAATCTTCTCGCCGCCTGCCACGTCGATCACATAGATCGTCAGGTCCGACAGTTCCGGGCTGAAGGTTGCCGCGAGATTATCGCCGCCCGATTCGATGAATACGATGTCCGCATCAGGGAAGCGCGTCAGCATGCGGTCGACAGCTTCGAGGTTGATTGACGCGTCTTCACGAATCGCCGTGTGCGGGCAGCCGCCCGTTTCGACGCCCATGATCCGCTCGGCCGGCAACGCGCCCGCTACGGTCAACAGACGCTGGTCTTCCTTCGTATAGATGTCGTTGGTGATCGCGACGAGGTCGTACTGTTCGCGCATCGCCTTGCAGAGCATTTCGAGCAGTGTGGTCTTGCCCGAGCCGACCGGGCCGCCGACGCCCACGCGCAGCGGCGGCAGTTTCTTCGTGCGGACAGACGAGTGAGCGGGATGATGAGGTGCGTTCATGATGGATTTCTTTATGAGCGAAAGAGCCGCGAATACTGCGACTCGTGACGCGCCGACAGAATGCCCAATTGCGGCGCGAAGGTGTTGATGTTGTCGGGTGAAGTGGCCAAGGCGCGCGTGACGGCGGCATCGATCGGTTCGCGTAACGCGACGATGATGCGTTGACCGGCGAGTTGGCCGAGTGGCACGGCCTTCAATGCGGCAGCGGCCTGGTTTTCTACCCAGCTGAATGCGTAGGCCGCAAGAGCGGCGTCCGGCGCCGCGTCGTGGGCGAACGCGGCGAAGGCGAAAGCCGTGGGTTGGGCTAAGGGTTTGAGTGATGCCAAAGTCATGCGCCGTTCTGCGTCGCCCCATTCGAGCGAGACGCACAACTGACGCAGCGACCAGCCCATTTGTTCCGTTTCGCGTCTGAGTTCGGCGGACTCACGGCTTGCCAGGAATTCGCTGTTTGCTTCGCGCAAGCCGTCTGCGTCGTGCGCACGCCAACGTTCCATTTGATGTGCGAGAAACGGCAGTTCGCCACGCGCGAGCACGTCGGTTAGGCCGCTCGCGATCCAATCGCGTGCGGAATCGGCGTCGGTGATGAGTTGCGCTTCGATCGCGGCTTCGAGACCCTGCGAGTAGCTGAACGCGCCGATCGGCAATGCCGGCGACGCGAGATGCAGCAGCGCTGTGAGCTCAGCGATGCGCATGGTGATGATGCCCGTGGCTGCACGATTCGTCGTGGACGTGATCGTCGTCTTTGGGATCGTGCGAATGGTCGTGGTCATGGTCATGGTCATGCGAGCGACCGTGCGCGTGGCTGTGACCGTGTTCGTGATCATGGGAGTGACCATGCTCATGATCGTGAGCGTGCTCATGCCCATGATGCTCGCCGAACACCTGCTGAGCTAACGCATAGTCTTCAGCAAAGGTCTCATCGTGACCATGCTTGTGGCCGCCGCCATACGCACCCGATTCCGGCTGGAACGGCATCGACACCTGATCCACGCTCGCGCCGATACGCTTCAACATATCGGCAAGAACCGGATCGTATTCAAGCTTCAGATAATCCGCACCGACTTCAACGGGCGTATGACGATTGCCGAGGTGATAAGCGGCACGCGTCAGCGTCAACGCATCCCTGGCGCGCACAACCAACACGGCTTCAGGAGCGGCGACTACGCGTACCAAACCGCCATCATCAGCGACCAGAACATCGCCGTCGCGCAGCACCGTGCCGCGCGGCAATAACAACGCGACTTCCTCACCGTTATCCAGCGTTGCCGCGAGACGGCTCTTACGGCGGTCATCAAAAGCAAGCGTCAAAGTCGGCGCGCGCTTCACCAGCACAGGCGCCAACTTCAAATGCGGCGCAATCAGTTTGTCGATAGTGCGCATGGTTTAGAACAGAAAGTAACGTTGCGCCATCGGCAGTACAGTTGCCGGCTCGCAAGTCAGCAACTGACCATCAGCAATAACCTGATACGTCTCAGGATCGACGCTGATCGCCGGACGCCACGCGTTGTGAATCATGTCCGCCTTCGTGATCTTGCGGCAGTTCTTCACAGCAACGATACGCTTGTTCAGACCATAACGTTCGCCGACACCCGCGTCCGCAGCCAGCTGCGAAACGAAGGTCAGGGAAGTGCGTCCCAACGCACCGCCACGCGTCGCGAACATCTCGCGATAGTGGACCGGTTGCGGCGTCGGAATCGACGCGTTCGGGTCGCCCATCTGCGCCATCGCGATCATGCCGCCCTTCAGAATCAGCGACGGTTTGATGCCGAAAAACGCCGGCTCCCAGAACACCAGATCGGCCCACTTGCCCGGCTCGATCGAGCCGACTTCATGCGAGATGCCGTGCGTGATGGCCGGGTTGATGGTGTACTTGGCGACATAACGCTTCGCGCGGAAATTGTCGTGCCGCGCGTTATCTTCAGGAAGCGCGCCGCGCTGCACCTTCATCTTGTGCGCGGTCTGCCACGTGCGGATGATCACTTCGCCCACGCGTCCCATCGCCTGCGAATCCGACGACAGCATCGACAACGCGCCGAGGTCGTGCAGGATGTCTTCGGCAGCAATGGTCTCGCGACGAATGCGCGACTCGGCAAACGCGATATCTTCCGCAATCGACGGGTCCAGGTGATGGCACACCATCAGCATGTCGAGATGCTCTTCGAGCGTGTTGACGGTGTACGGCCGCGTCGGATTGGTCGACGAGGGCAGCACGTTCGCTTCGCCGCACACCTTGATGATGTCCGGAGCGTGGCCGCCGCCTGCGCCTTCCGTGTGATACGTGTGGATCGTGCGGCCCTTGAACGCGGCCACAGTCGCTTCCACAAAACCGGCTTCGTTCAGCGTATCTGTGTGGATCGCGACCTGCGTGTCGGTGTCGTCGGCGACGGAAAGACAGTTGTCGATTGCAGCCGGCGTCGTGCCCCAGTCTTCGTGCAGCTTCAAACCGATCGCGCCAGCGGCGATCTGCTCCAAAGCAGGCTGCGGCTGACTCACATTGCCCTTGCCGAGAAAGCCGAGATTCATCGGATAACCATCGGCCGCTTGCAGCATGCGTTCGAGATGCCACGGACCCGGCGTGCAAGTCGTCGCGTTCGTACCCGTTGCCGGACCCGTGCCGCCGCCGAGCATGGTCGTCACGCCGCTCGCGAGTGCTTCTTCGATCTGCTGCGGGCTGATGAAGTGGATGTGCGTATCGATGCCACCCGCCGTCACGATCAGGCCTTCGCCGGCGATCACTTCGGTGGACGCCCCGATTGCGATCGTTACGTTCGGCTGGATGTCGGGATTGCCCGCTTTGCCGATCGCGGCGATGCGGCCGTTCTTGATACCGATGTCGGCCTTGACGATGCCCCAGTGATCGAGAATCACCGCATTCGTCACGACGGTATCGACCACGTCGGCATGCACGCGTTGCGACTGGCCCATGCCGTCGCGAATCACTTTGCCGCCGCCGAATTTCACTTCTTCGCCGTAAGTCGTGAAGTCGCGTTCGACTTCGATCAGCAACTCGGTATCGGCGAGGCGCACGCGGTCGCCAGTGGTGGGGCCGAACATTTCCGCGTATGCGCGGCGGCCGATGCGTAATGTCATGATGAGGGTCCGGAAATGAGCAGGGTGGTCAGAGCAAGCGTGCGCGGTTGGCGCATCAGAGCTTGCCCATCACCTTGCCGTTGAAGCCGTAGACGACGCGGTCGCCCGCCAGTTCGACCAGTTCGACCGTGCGTTCCTGGCCGGGCTCGAAGCGCACGGCGGTGCCCGCTGCGATGTTGAGCCGGAAGCCGCGCGCCGCTTCACGATCGAAGGAGAGCGCCTCGTTCACTTCATAGAAGTGATAGTGCGAGCCGATCTGCACCGGACGGTCGCCGGTATTCGACACGACCACCGTAACGGTGGCGCGGCCCGCGTTGAGTTCGTGTTCGCCGTCGTCGATGAGGAGTTCGCCGGGAATCATGGGGCTGCCTTGCGTGATTAGGGGATCGGGTGATGAACGGTGACGAGCTTGGTGCCGTCGGGGAACGTGGCTTCGACCTGGATGTCGGGGATCATTTCCGGCACGCCTTCCATCACGTCGGCGCGCGTCAGCAGCGTGGTGCCGTAGTGCATGACCTCGGCGACCGTTTTGCCGTCACGGGCCGCTTCCATCAGCGCGGCGGTGATGAAAGCGATCGCTTCCGGGTAATTCAGTTTGAGGCCGCGAGCGCGGCGCCGTTCGGCGAGCAGCGCGGCGGTGAAGATCAGCAGCTTGTCCTTCTCGCGAGGTGTCAGCTTCATCGGATGTCAGGTTGGGTTACGCCCGTCCCAGCCAGGACAGGCGTTGGATGCGATCGGGGTCGCGCTTCGTTGTGCGCCGTCGCGGCCGCATCGAAATACGACGCGAAACAAACCGCGACAAGCTTACTGCCAGATCAGCTTACAAAGATATCAAGCTGAATTAACGACCTGCTTACAGGTTGGCCGGCAAGGGTGCGCCGAACCACTTCTTCGACATCGTGTTGAGCGTGCCGTCCGCCTTCGCTTGGGCGATGGCGGCGTTGACCTTCGCCTGCAGCCGGCTTTCATTCTTATTCATGCCGACGAAACATGGCGAATCCTTTATGACGAACTTAGGTTCCGGACGGCGCGGCGGATTCTTCGCATTGATCGCGGCGGCGACGATATTGCCGGCAGCGATCAACTGCACTTGGCCCGAGAGAAACGCGGCGATGGTCGCGTTGTTATCTTCGAAGCGTTTGATGGTGGCGTTCGGCGCCATTTGCGTGAGACCGATTTCTTCGAGCGCGCCGCGCGTCGCGCCGACCGTCTTGCCGGTGAGATCGGCGGGGCCGGTGACCTTGATGTCGGCGGGACCGAACACGCCTTGGTAATACGGCGCATACGCCGTCGAGAAATCGATGACCTTGTCGCGCTCAGGCGTTTTGCCGAGCGACGAGATCACCAGATCGACCTTACCCGTTTGCAAATACGGAATACGGTTCGCGCTGTTGACCGGCACGAGTTCGAGCTTCACGTTCATCGACTTCGCGAGCATCGCGGCGGTATCGATGTCGTAGCCTTGCGGTTTCATATCCGCGCCGACCGAGCCGAACGGCGGATAGTCCTCGGGAACTGCGACTTTCAGCACGCCGGCTTTGGTGATGTTGTCGAGCGTATCCGCGTGGGCAGCGGGCGCATTGATGGCGAGGACGGGCGAGAGCAGCAGTGCGGCGAGCCAGGCGCGACGCGCAGGGCGAAGGGTCGATCGGGTCATGTTAGGCGAGCGGTGGTGGCGGGTGGTCGGCTGCCGTCAGGACGCGGCAGCATCGTGGGGGATTCGACGCAAGGTATGTGCCATGGCGGTGCAGCATGGCTTGGCGGGGTGAAAGATGCGGTGACGCACCGACTTGGAGCAGTCAAATGCGCCGGATTGGTGCTTGTGATGGCTTACGAAGGTGAAAGGCGCGCTCGGGCTGCGAGGCGCCTTTGCTGATGTGCGAATCAGGTCGACCAGATTCGAAGTGGCACAGCGTCGACACCATGCACGACTGGGCGCAACTGAAGCCAGCATTGAGTCAAAGCACGCTGCAGCGTCTCCATTGACCGCGAAACCGCCCGCACGAGTAAAACCCCTTCAGTGACACAGGAAGCCGCCGCCCGCAACGATTCATCAAACGGTAGCTGGGCAGTGAGCGCTTCAGCGAGTGCGTCATCGCAGGCCGTCCCGACCGCCCAGAGCGTGCCATACGCAGGAAACCCGGCCAGGCCTTGCGCGGCATCCCGCAATGAATCATCCGCGCTGAGGCTCGCGCGTTCGAGCCACAGCGCCTCGCCATTCGCTCCAACGATCCGCGATACGGCTCGCAACTGCCCGTTTGACCATCGCTCACCAGCCGCTTGCCGCCCGAGCTGAGTCGCGTCCCACCCAATCGCGGTAGCGCCTTCGCCAAGCGTCAGCGAAAAATCCAGCATCGCGTTGGCTTGATCGAAAACGATATTGTTCTGCGGCAGCCAGTCGAGCTTTGCCTGAGGGCCGACACGCACCGAAATATTCTGCCGCGCCGCACGGCCATTGGACTTGTACCACTTGGTTGCGCCGGGCGTCGTGATCACGGCATGGGCACCGTCGCCGACATCCACCTCGATATCGAGTTGATCGCCGCCCGCGATCCCACCCGGCGGATGCACGATTACTGCGTGGCAGATCGCATGGCCTTCCGGATAGAGCGGCCGTTGCACGCGCAACGGACCATCATGCAGCCGATGCTTGAGCGTGGTCCGTTCGCCGTCTTTGACGAAGCCGAGTTCGAGGCGCGCGCGCCATTGTGAGTGCGCAGTGGGTTGCGCGGTGGCGAGTGCAGCGTGGTTTTCGTGAAGCGACATGCGAGCGGACTTGCGAATGAATGAGCGGCTAGGCGCGCTATTGGGCACAGTAACTGACGCGGCAACAGACGCGTCAATGCGCAGCGTGCCTGCACGCGTTAGGCAACGACGAGCCGCGTTGCCACAGGATGCGGCGAGAATAGCACGCCGTGCTGTTTGTGCTGTTTGTGCCGCTCAGACGGCGATCAGTGCACGTACGCCGTCCGTATCCATGTTGGCGCCTTCGCCGCCCGCGACGATTTCACCGCGGCTCATCACCCAATACCGATCAGCGATCTCTTTGGCGAAGTCGTAATACTGTTCGACGAGCAGCACGGTCATGCCCATTTCTTCGACCAACTGACGCAGCGTGCGGCCAATGTCCTGAATGATCGATGGTTGGATACCTTCGGTGGGTTCATCGAGGATCAGCAACTGTGGATCGCTCATCAGCGCACGGCCGATTGCGAGCTGTTGTTGTTGGCCGCCGGAGAGATCACCGCCGCGGCGGCTGCGCATGTCCTTCAGGACGGGGAAGAGTTCGTAGATACGATCCGGGACTTTCTTCGGGGCTTTTTTGCTGGCAGCGCCGACCAACAGATTTTCTTCGACGGTTAGCCGCGGGAAGATGTCGCGGCCTTGCGGGACGTAGGCGAGACCTTTCTCAACGCGTGAGTAGGTCGGCAGCTTGGTGATCGGTGCGCCCCGCCAGGCAATCGAGCCGCTCTTGGTCTGGACGACGCCCATCAGGCATCGAAGCAAGGTTGTTTTGCCCACGCCATTGCGACCGAGCAACACGGTGAGCTTGCCGTCAGGCACGGTGAGTTTCACATCACGGAGAATGTGGCTGCCGCCGTAGTACTGGTTGAGGTTTTCTACTTCTAACATGTCGGTCGATCCTTGAATTCTGGTGGCTTTTTGCGGCCGTGATTTGATTGTGGCCGTTACCGCCCGAGATAAGACTCGATCACCGTCTCATCTCTCTTCACCTCATCAAGCGTGCCGTGGGCGAGCACTCGCCCTTCGGCCATCACCGTGACCTTGCCCTTCTCACCCGAAAGCGCCGCGACAAACTCCATATCGTGTTCGACAACCATCATCGAACAACTCCCGCGCAAGTGATTGAGCAGCTCAGCCAATTGCATGGTCTCGTCGTCGGTCATGCCCGCGGCGGGCTCGTCGAGCAACAGCAGCGCCGGTTTCTGCATCAGCAACATGCCGATCTCGAGCCGCTGTTTCTGTCCATGCGACAACTCACCGGCAAGCCGCCGTGCTTCGCTCTCCAAGCCAATCAAAGCCAACGTCTCTTCAATCCGCGCTTGCGCCTCACGATCCAATCGCGCACGCAAAGAAGCCCACCATCCCTTGTCAGCCTTCATGGCCAACTCAAGGTTCTCCCACACGGGATGCTGTTCAAAAACAGTAGGCTTCTGAAACTTGCGCCCAATCCCCGCACGCGCAATAGAAGGCTCATTCATCCGCGTCAAATCGATCGACTGCCCCAGAAAAACCTTGCCTGAATCCGGCTCCGTCTTCCCGGTGATGACATCCATCATCGTCGTCTTGCCCGCACCATTCGGCCCGATGATGCAGCGCAACTCACCCGCGTTGATCGATAAAGTCAGCGCATTCAACGCGCGAAATCCATCGAAACTCACGGTCACGTCTTCAAGGTACAGAATCGTTCCGTGCGAAACATCGATCTCGCCCGGCACCACCGCGTGCCCCATGCTCGCGACACCGCTTAGCGACCGTTCAGCAGGCTCTTCGGGTAATGCAAGATCAGGAACCATCGGGTTTTCGTTCATGAACGGTTCCTCTTGCGCGTGACCATTTCGATCAGCCCCATGATGCCGTTCGGCAACAACAGCGGGACCAGCACGAAAATCAGACCAAGAAAGAACAGCCAGTATTCAGGGAAGTTCGCCGTAAAAAAGCTCTTCGCGCCATTCACCGCGAACGCGCCGATGATCGGTCCGATCAACGTGCCGCGTCCACCCACCGCAACCCAGATCGCCATCTCGATCGAGTTGCCCGGCGACATCTCGCCCGGGTTGATGATGCCGACCTGCGGCACGTACAACGCGCCCGCAATCCCGCACAAAACAGCGGAGACGGTCCATACGAACAGTTTGTACGCGAGCGGGCTGTAGCCGAGGAACATCAAACGCGTTTCGCCGTCACGTACCGCAGTGACCACGCGGCCGAGCTTCGACGTGACGATTGCCCGCGCGCCGATGAAGGCCAGGACCAACACCGCGAACGTGATCAGCAGAAGGGCAGTGCGCGTGCCCGGATGCGTAATCGGAAAACCGCCGATACGTTTGAAGTCCGTGAAGCCGTTGTTGCCGCCGAATCCCGTTTCGTTGCGGTAGAACAGCAGCATGGCGGCAAACGTCATCGCCTGCGTGATGATCGACAGATATACGCCCTTCACCCGCGAACGGAACGTGAAGAAGCCGAACACCCACGCGACCACCGCCGGCACCAGTACCACCAACAGCAGCGCATAGCCGAGGTGCTGCGTGCCTTCCCAGTACCACGGCAGTTGGTGCCAGTCGAGAAACACCATGAAGTCGGGCAGGTCGCTGCCGTATTTGCCTTCGTGGCCGATCGAACGCATCAGGTACATGCCGATCGCGTAGCCGCCCAACGCAAAGAACAACGCGTGTCCCAGGCTCAGAATGCCGCAATAGCCCCACACGAGATCGAGTGCCAGCGCAGCGATTGCGTAGCACATGAACTTGCCGGTGATCGTCATCGCGTACGCGGACAGATGGAACGCGCTCGTTTCCGGGACCACCAGCGTGGCGAATGGCACGCCGAGACCGAACACGATGATCAGTGCGATCAGCGCGAGCCACGCACGGCGTGACAGCAATGCAGGACGCGGCGGCAAGCCGAGCGCGAAGCCGGACTGCGCTTCGCGTCCGGCAACAGCGCCGCCGCTCGCTGAGCCGACGTGAGCCGAAGAGGTAGCCGATGTCATCTCATGCCTCCGCGCTGCGGCCCTTGAGGGCGAACATGCCCTGCGGACGCTTCTGGATGAACAGCACGATCAGCACGAGCACCGCGATCTTGGCGAGCACAGCACCCCAGAACGGCTCGATCGCCTTGCTGATCAACCCGAGACCGAAGCCGCCGATCACCGTGCCGGCGAGTTGGCCGACACCGCCGAGCACCACGGCCATGAACGAATCGATGATGTAGCTCTGGCCAAGGTCCGGGCCCACATTGCCGATCTGCGACAGCGCGCAGCCACCCAGGCCGGCAATGCCCGCGCCAAACGCGAACGCATACGAATCGACACGCGCGGTTTTCACGCCGACGCATGCTGCCATCCGCCGGTTTTGCGTGACGGCTCGCACGAACAGACCCAAGCGGGTTTTAGTCAGGACAGCCCACGCAATCCCGACGACGATCAGCGAAAACGCCAGAATCGCCAGCCGGTTATACGGCAGGATCAGATTCGGCAGCACGGTCACGCCGCCGCTCATCCACGCAGGGTTGATCACCTGCACGTTCTGCGCGCCGAACACCATGCGTGTCGCCTGAATCAGAATCAGGCTGACGCCGAAGGTGGTTAGCAGGGTTTCGAGCGGACGGCCATACAAATGCTTCAACACCAGCCGTTCGAGCACGATGCCGACCAGTCCGGCTGCAGCGAATGACGCCGGCACGGCCAGCAGCGGATACCAGTCGAATGCGCCGGGCGCAAAGCGCTGGAACAGGTTCTGCACGACGTAGGTGGCGTACGCGCCGATCATAAGGAATTCGCCGTGCGCCATGTTAATCACGCCGATCAGCCCATACGTGATTGCGAGACCCAATGCGGCGAGCAGCAGCACGCTGCCGAGCGACAAGCCCGCGAACAATGTGCCCGCGATCTGGCTGCGGCGCTGGATCGAATCGAGTTCGTCGATGCCGCTTTGCGCGGCGGAGCGCACGCGATCGTCCGCTTCGTTGAAGGTGCCGTCCGGCTTCTTCGCGACGAGCGGACGCAGCAATTCGTTCATGTCGAGATCGTGACGCGCGGCGACAAGTTGCACGGCTTCGAGACGCTTGGCCGGGTCGGCGTCGTGCAATGCGGTCATTGCCCACAGCGTGTCGAGGCGCTTCTTCAGCGCCGGGTCGGTTTCCTTTGCACGCGCCGCATCGACGAGCGGTTTGATCGACGGGTCTGGGTTTTGCAGCAATGCGGTGACGGCGGCGTCGCGCGTCGCGGCGTCGGGTGAATCGAGTTGCAGGCCAGAGAGTGCGCCCGCCACTTTCGAGCGCAGCAGGTTGTTCAGAGTGACCGGTTGTGCGTCGCCCGCGGCGACCGTCTTGCCGGTGACGGCATCGCGCGCCGTGTCGCCGTCTTGCAACAGCACTGCGCCGGAATCGGTGGCGAGCGCGCTGTCTTCGGACAGGGCTTTGAGCACCGCGAGCGATTCTTTGTCGTGGTTGGCAATCAGTTTGTCGATTGCCGCGGATTTCGCATCGAAGTCGTCACCGGCGAGCGGCGCGACATCGGCCGGAGCGAGCGCAAAGGCGGTCAGCGGCGCGCTAACGATAAGCGCGAGCGCGAGGCCGCCGATGCTGCGTCGTGCGAATTTCGGAAATGAAAACGCCATGATGGCCTTTGAAGAAAAACCGGCGAGGCGGCGCGGCATCGAGGTGATGCGCCGGTGCCACGCCGTTGTCTTGCGTCTTGCAGTGTCCTGGACAGAGCCGTGGTTCAGTTCCGGCTCTGCCCTGGAGGTTCAGACTCAGGCTCAGGCGACTCGCGAGCGCTTCAGGAACGCGGGAATCGAACTGACCACATCCGGCTTGCTCGAATTGCCGGCAATGAACGGACTCCACGGTTGCGCGCGAATCGCGGTCTTGGTGCGCCACACCACGTTGAACTGGCCATCGGCACGCACTTCGCCGATCATCACCGGCTTGTGCAGATGGTGATTGCCGTCCATTTCGAGCGTGAAGCCCGACGGCGCTGCAAACGTCTGGCCGACCATCGCCACGCGCACCTTGTCGACATCCGTGCTCTTCGCTTTTTCGACGGCCTGCTTCCACATATGGATGCCGACGAACGTCGCTTCCATCGGGTCATTCGTCACGCGCTTGGTGCCGCCCGGCAGGTTGTTGTCCTTGACCCATGCGGCCCATTGCTTCTTGAACTTCTCGTTGGCCGGGTTGCGCAGCGACATGAAGTAGTTCCATGCCGCGAGATTGCCGACCAGCGGTTTCGTATCGATGCCGCGCAGCTCTTCTTCGCCGACCGAGAATGCGACGACCGGCACGTCCGACGCCTTCAGCCCCTGGTTGCCGAGTTCTTTGTAGAACGGCACGTTCGAGTCGCCGTTGACGGTCGAGATCACCGCGGTCTTGCCGCCCTGCGAGAAGGTCTTGATGTTCGCGACGATGGTCTGATAGTCGCTGTGCCCGAACGGCGTGTAGACCTCCTGGATATCGGCTTCCTGCACGCCTTTCGACTTGAGGAACGCGCGCAGGATCTTGTTGGTCGTGCGGGGGTACACATAGTCGGTGCCCAGCAGGAAGAAGCGCTTGGCGCCGCCGCCTTCCGCGCTCATCAGGTATTCGGTTGCCGGAATCGCTTGCTGATTCGGCGCGGCGCCCGTGTAGAACACGTTGCGCGACATTTCTTCGCCTTCGTACTGCACCGGGTAAAACAGCAGACCGTTCAGTTCTTCGAACACCGGCAGCACCGACTTGCGCGACACCGACGTCCAGCAGCCGAACACGACCGCGCACTTTTCCTGGGTGATCAGTTGACGCGCTTTTTCGGCGAACAGCGGCCAGTTCGACGCCGGGTCCACGACCACCGGCTGCAGTTGGCGGCCCATGACGCCGCCGTTCTTGTTGATGTCCGCGATGGTCATCAGCGCGGTGTCTTTGAGCGATGTCTCCGAGATCGCCATCGTGCCTGACAAGGAATGTAGAACGCCTACTTTGATCGGACCGCTGCCCGATTGAGCCTGAGCAAACGGAACCTTACTTGCAAGCGCCAATGCGCCCGACATGGAGCCGAACTTCAACAGACTACGACGTTTCATGTATTTCCCCTTGCCATTGATGGTGAATGTTTATGGGCGTCGATTTCAGCCAGCAGGGCTTATCCCGCATGACTTGCCGCTTGTGTACTGCAAGGCACATGCCATGTAGTAATTTCGACTTGAAGTCCGCGGATGCCGTGCTGTGAGGCGGTGGTGCGCCGGGTAAGTTATGCGCAACGCGGCGCAAAATTGGTGCAGGAGTGGGGTGTGCGCCTCGTTCAGGTGCGTGCCGCGCCGCAACGAAGCGTGTCGATCGGCCAGCGGGCGTCGGCGGTGCATGGTCGCTGCGCCTTTGTGCATGGGTGTGCTCTGCCTACGCTGCGGGTGGTGGTGGGCAGCGCATGAGGTTTATCGGACGCGGGCGTGGATATCGCGGTGTGGGATTCGGCGGGATTTCAGTGGGAGTGGTCGCAAGAAAAGAGGCCGGCGCCTCGCGGCGCCGGCCTCTTCTTTGTACACGACATCTGTGTTGCAGCTGATTGTCAGAAGGCGACGAACGGCCCAGTCTGCGTACCGATCTTGGCGCCTTCGAGCACGGTGTACACACTACGGCCGAAGAAGAACGGTAGACCCCACAGGAAGTAATTGGAGAGAGTCTGATAGGCCCCCAGACTGTCAAAAGCGGCGTACTGACTGGCCATCAGGTTCATCGCATTACCCACTTGGAACGACGCCGCCACGGATGTAGCTGACCCATTGCTCGGTTTGAGCGCGGCGGTCAGGCTAAGCGCGGACGTTGGTATGTACATCAACGAATATTTGTTTTCCGGAATAGTGCTGTCCTGGAAGAAGTTCGCGCCTGAACCGCTATCGATCGCGCTTTGGACGAACGATTTGCCCTTGTAAATGGTCGTGAAGAAACCCGTCTGGTCCACAGGTACGACATTCGCCGTCGACGGCAGCACATTGTTTTGACGCGTGCCGACGCCGAACACCAGTTCTCCCGTGGCCGTGGCTTGACCGTCGGAGGGCAACGCCGGCAAGCGGATGATTGTGCCGTTGTTGTCCGAAGTGAAGTTGGCTACCGGATTCATGACTTGCGTGTCGAGCGGTACGCGCGTTCTAGTGCACGAAGACGGAGACACGCAATAGTAGTAGTACGCCGGAGAGGCGGACTGCGCAGCGCTAGGGAAGTCGCGCGCCCTATGGCCGATGCCGATCACACCGTTTGCACCGAGCTCGGCAACCGTGCTCAAGTCAGTGCCGCCGCGCGGGACGCAGCTCGCGAGTCCGGTGGCATATGCGCTCTCGCCGATCACCTGGATCGGCAGGTTGCCGGCCGTCTTGCCGCCGATTGCCACGTCAGCCCGTTTGACCGGCCCCCACGTATAGCCGGAGGCGAACGGCGCACATTGGGCGATTGGCGCACCACCGGTCGGGTCGTCCGTAGCCCCAGTCTGTGCTGGCAATCGGGAGGCGAGCGTGGAATCCAAGGCACTCGCCATCACGCGCACGCCAATCGAACCGGTATCGAGCAACATATGATCGACGGTGGAGCATTGCGTGCTTCCTTGTGAGCCGGGGAGGCATATGGTTGCGCTCACGTAAAGCATGTTGGTTTGGCCCATCGTCCGATCGACGATGATCGGGACCGTGTTGACGTCGGTGACCGGAGTCGGAGTCGGCGTCGGAGTCGGCGTCGGAGTCGGCGTCGGAGTCGGAGTCGGAGTCGGAGTCGGAGTCGGAGTCGGAGTCGGAGTCGGTGTCGGTGTCGGAGTCGGCGTCGGAGTCGGAGTCGGAGTCGGAGTCGGAGTCGGAGTCGGTGTCGGTGTCGGCGTCGGCGTCGGCGTCGGCGTCGGCGTGGGAGTCGGAGTCGGAGCCGGTGTCGGACTCGGACTCGGGCTCGGACTCGGACTCGGACTCGGCGAAGGCGTAGGATTCGACGTCGGCGTCGCCGGCTTATCGTTGTCTTTAGTCGCGTCCGAATTGCCGTCGTCGCCACTGCCACCACCGCATGCTGATAGAGCCAAGCTAGCCGTTAGCAACGCGAAGCAAAGTTTCTTATTGAGGGTTGTCATGTTTCTTGTGTTCCGTGAAATCGATGTGCCGTGTCACTGCAGATCGTCAACACGAACATTCGCGGGGACGAGGCGCGGCAGAACGGCCTTGCCGAAGAAGTTTCCTGCCCTGCCTGCCGACTCGATCTGAAAATCGCCATTGCGTTCGATCAATGGACCGGTGCCGCGCGCGCGGCCCGCACCGGCGGCGACAGCGTTCGGAAAATAGCTGCCAAGTAGCGCAACCATGTCGGGGCGCACCGGCCCTTGCCACGAGACGGCAAATACGACATTGGTAGGCAGCACGTATTCGCGAATCCTGACGCCGTCGGTGTCATGTGACTCGCGCACGGTATAGGCCGTGGTTAAAGCAGAAGGGGAAGTGGGCGCTGCCGATTGGAGCAAGGACTTCGGGGCCGAACCCGCACCCGGTGCCCCACCCAACGCCGCATACGACGCGAGCGGCAAAAGAGCCGACACGGCCAGCACGATCTTTACAAATCTCATCACATTGCTCCAAAAAACAGGTCGGAGCATGTTGCCTGCGGGCGATTAATGAGAGGCTCTGAAACGTCCTAACGATAAGTAGGAAACGCCGATGCGATTCGGCCGCTTCCGCGCGGCGCCAGCAGGTAGGAAAGCAGGAGGCAGACGTCTCGCAACGCTGCCTCCCAAACAAGACACGATGCAATCGTCAGAACGCGACGAACGGTCCAGTCAGTTTGCCGATCTTGGAGTTTCCGATCACCGTATACACGCTGCGGCCATAGAAGAACGGCAAGCCCCAGAGGAACATGCGGCTGTGCGTGGAGTACGCACCGACGTTGTTGTACGCAGCGTTACCGCTTGCTATCAAGTTCAGTGCGTTGTCGATCGGGAAGGTCACGCTAACCGGCGGACTGGACCCGTCGGTGGGCTCCATTGTTGCCGTCAGGTTGAGCGGGCTCGACGGCGTGTACCACTCCCACTCGGAAGCCGTGGGAATCGCGTCGTCGGGGAACAAGTACGCATTCGTGCCGCTATCGATGGCGCTCCAGTTAAGTACGGTGCCGTGATACTGGGTCGTCATAGTGGCGTACTCGTCGAGCGCAAAGATGTTGGCATTGGCCGGCGGCGTATTGTTCGACTGGGTGCCGACGCCGAATATCAACTGACCTGAGACACCCGCCTGGCCGCCCGCTGCAATCGCCGGCAAGCGGATGACCGTGCCGTTGTAGTCGGCGTCGAATGCCGCGACCGGGTTCATCACCTCCTTGGCAACAGTCATGCGTGTACTGACGCAGGAATTCGCCGATGGGCAGTAGTAGTAGAGTCCAGGTACCGCCTTCTGCAGCGCGTCCTTTGAGTCTTGAACGCCGTGTCCAATTCCCAGGATACCGTTGGCGCCGAGACTTCTCGCGGTGCTGAGGTCTGCCCCACCGCGTGCAGCGCAGTCCGCTGGCGTGCTAAATGCGCCGTCGCCGGTCACCTGGATCGGAATGTTGCTCGCCGTCCGGTTGCCGATCGTGATGTCAGCACGCTTGACCGAGCCCCATGTGAAGCCGGAGGCAAACGTCATGCATTCGGCGATCGGGAAGGCGCGGGTATTGTCGTCGGGAGCACCGACTTGCGTGAGCAACTGTGAATTGAGCGACTGCAGCGCGCTGGCCGCAATGCGTACGCCCGTCGATCCGGTGTCGACCAGCATGCGGTCGACGGTCACGCACGGCCCTTTGCCCTGCGTGCCGGGCGCGCACACCTGGATCGAGGCGTACAGCATGTTGATGCTGCCCATTGAGTTGTCGACGCGGACGGTTACCGTATTGTTCTTGTCGGTTTTGATGTTGCTCGTATAGCCGGCGTTACCCGAGCCGCTGGTACCGCCGGAGCCGTTGGGCGGGGTAATCCAGTCGGGCGTGGCGTTCCAGCCTATGGAGCTGCCGTCACCGCTGCTCCCACCGCTTCCACCGCCGCAAGCCGCAAGTAGAACGCTGGCAGCCGTCATGGCCGCCCAGAACGTTTTGTGAATAGTTTTCATATTTTTCCGTAACTCGGTGGCCGTCTTATTTCAGATCGCCCGGGCGGACGCCGGCAGGTTTCAGACGGGGGAGATAGGCGATGCCGAAGAAGTGGCCGAGGCGGCCGGCAGACTCGACGCGAAAGTCGTCATTACCTTCGACCATGGGGCCGGGGCCGCGCACACGACTTTCACCGGCGTTCACGTAGTTGGGGAAATAGCTGCCGAGCAGCGCCTTCATATCCGGCCGTATGGGCCCTTCCCAAGTGACCGCGAACACGACATTGCTGGGCAGCACGTATTCGCGAATCGTGACGCCGTCGGCGTCGCGCGACTCGCGCACGGTGTAGGGCGCCGCGGTGGTTGCGCTGGCCGCGCCAGTGCCCGTGCTTGCAGCGTCGGCAGACTGCGGTGTGGCGCGTAGCATCACCGGCGAGGATGAACTGGAGCTCGGCGCACCGCCTAAAACCGCATACGACGCAAGTGGCAACAGCGTTGCCGCCAGCATCGCGATCTTCAAAACCTTCATCACCGTGCTCCTCCAAAAATGGTCGGAGCATGGTGCCCGGGTCGCGGTCAGGAAAGTCTCAGAAAATGCTGCGGCGTGGACCGGAAGGATCGCAACGAAGGGACGGTGTCAGGGAGGTGGGAAAGGGTCGTCGCACTGAGGATGTGCGAAGAGTCACATGCGTCGGAAAATGGGAACGTCAGCAGGCATTGACAGCAAGTAAACATGGACAAGCAGCAGATAGCCCACCCGCGCAACGAATGAAGCGCTGCGTAGACAAAGGATCAATCGGGGAATGAAAAAGATGAAGCGAATCGGTTTACTGCGGCGCCGTCACATTCGGCAACGCCAGTCGACCGCGCTTCCCGGCCGCGCCTTTCGCCGCCACGCCCGGATGCGGCACAGCCGGTACCTGCGGAAGCGCGGTCAACGAACCATCATCGACCGGCGACAGTAGCGCGCTCAACTGCAGCACGTCCTGATCGGTCAGATTAGCAGTCGAAGCCTTCAGCTTGAGACTATTGATGAGCGTGTCATAACGCGCCTTCGCCAGATCGCGACGCGCCGAGAACAACTGATCCTGCGCGTTGAGCACATCGATATTGATCCGCACGCCGACCTGATAACCAAGCAGATTCGATTCAAGCGAGGTATTCGCCGAACGCTCGGCAGTCTGCAACGCGCGCACCTGCGCAAGCCCGCTCACCACACCAAGAAACGCCTGCCGTGCCGACAGCGCCGCATTGCGCCGAGCTGTATCGAGATCGGCCGCCGCCTGGTCTTCGAGCGCGCGCGTCTGACGCACACGGCTTTGCGTCGCGCCGCCCGCAAAGATCGGAATCGTGAGCTGCACGCCGATCGTGCTGTTCGTGTACGTGGACCCCAGATTACCCAGTTCCGCGGCGAGCGCTGGCGTACCAGGCGAGGGCGTATTCGCGCCGCTGCCAAATCCACCACCGAAATTGCCGCCGAAGTTACCCGCACCGGCCGCACCGAGACTGCTGCGCGAGCGGCTCGCGACCAGGTCGACGGTCGGCAGATGGCCGGCCTTGGCCTTCGACGTTTCGCGTTGTGCACTATCCAGCGCGATCTGCTTCAGCACAACCTGGTAGTTCGCGTCGGTGGCCGCGTCGACCCACAGATTGATATCGGCGGGCACGGGTGGCGGCAGCGGCGCACCGACGGCGAGTCCATCCACGCGCTCGACCGGATGCCCAACAATCTGCTGCAACGTGGCGAGCTTTACCGCGAGATCGTTCTGCGCGGCGATTTCCTGCGAGATCGCCTGATCGTATTTAGCTTGGGCTTCGTTGGTATCCGTGATCGTCGTATTGCCGACTTCAAAAGAACGCTTGGCCGATTCGAGCTGCTGCGCGATCGACGCCTTCTGCGAGCGCACAATCGCGAGACTGTCCTGTGAGGCGAGCGTGTCGAAGTAAGCCTGGCCAAGCCGCACAATCAGATCCTGCCGCGCCTGTGCAAACGAGGCCTGCGCCGAATCCACCGCGAGCTTGCCCTGCGCGTAGCCGTACCAGCTATCGACGTGAATCAGCGGCTGCGTAAGCGAAATCGTGTAGCCATTGCTATTGCCGTACGACGCAGGAAAGCCGCCGCCGAAATCGGTGTTCTGGCGATTCGCGGTGAGCGACGCGGAGACTTGCGGCAGCAGTTTGGCGCGAGCGAGCGGCAACTCTTCGCTATTGGCGGCAAGCGCCGCACGCGCGCTTTGCAACTGCGCGTCGCTCGAGAGTGCTTCGTCGTAAAGCTGGGAGAGGCCGACGGCGTGTGCCGGGATCGGAAGAAACGCGAGAGCCGCGCAATGAAGCGCCAGAGCGGCCGCTTGGACCGGCACCCGCCGACGGATCATCGCGACCGTGCGATCAATAGGTGGGAACGGTCGGATCGACCTGACGCGACCACGCGTCGATCCCGCCTTGCAGATTGAAGACGTTGGTGTGGCCGCGCGATTCGAGGAACATCGCGACCTGGGCGCTGCGCGCACCGTGATGGCACACGCAGACGATTTGCACGTCGTCGTCGAGCTCTTCGCTGCGTGCGGGAATCTCACGCATCGGGATCGACACGGCGCCGGCAATCGACGCCGTCTGGATTTCCCACGGTTCACGCACGTCGAGCAGCACGGGTGCAGGGCGCGATTGATCGGCGAGCCATTCAGCGAGCGCGGGAGCGGTCAGATTTTGCATCAGCAGGACATCCAGTTCAGAGGACGGCGGCGCGCCGGCCGTCCGGAAAAACGTGCGAAACGTGCGATTTAAAACTTGAAGCGCGGCGGCTGCACGGCGTTGATCAGCGGTTCGACATAGGTTTCGAACACGTCGGCAATGCGGTACTGCTTCTCGTCGATACGCGTGATGATCTGCGCCTTCATGACCGGAGCAGTGCCGACGAACGCCGCCAGGCGGCCACCAACCTTCAGATGTTCGAGGATTTCCTGCGGCAGCACCGGCAGGCCGCCCGAGACGCAGATCACGTCGTACGGTGCAGCGCCGGCCCAGCCGCGCGACGCGTCGCCGGTGACGACTTCGGCGTTCAGCACGCCGTTGGCGATCAGGTTGTTCTTCGCCAGTTCCGCCAGTTCCGGTTCGATATCGACCGTCAGGACGTGCTGCGCGCGGTGCGCGAGCAGGGCGGCCATGTAACCCGAGCCGGCGCCGATTTCGAGCACGCTTTCGTGTTTCTTCACCGCCAGTTCCTGCAGCACGCGCGCTTCGACGCGCGGCGCCAGCATGTGCTGGCCGGCCGGCAGCGGCACTTCGAAATCGACGAAGGCCAGATCGCGGTAGGCGGTGGGGACGAAGTTTTCACGCTTGACGATCGAGAGCAGATTCAGCACGTCCTGGTCGAGCACTTCCCAGGGGCGGATCTGCTGTTCGATCATGTTGAAACGCGCTTGCTCGATGTTCATGGTGGATTCGGCAGTGTGGTTTGGCGAGTTTGCGATTCTTTGCCCTGGCCGGCGGCCTCGGGGTGCGACTCCGGGTGTAACGCCGGGGTACAGCCCGCGGGGTATAGCCTCGTATGGCAGGCCACGGCAGGGTAACTGCGGGATTGTACCAAATGGCGGCGCGAATCCACGCCGTCGCGGGCAGTGCGCCGCCGTGTCGCGCCTCGGACCGCTCTCGCCGTGCCTGCTCGACCCCGTGTTAATCCCTAGCGATCCGTCCTTGCGATTCCGGCTTTCATCGCGCAAAAATGTAATCGATTACATTTTCGAGGCAAATCCACTTGTCCAAGTCGGTGTCCAAAGCGGCCCGAGCGACTTCGTCGCCGTCGTCGAAAGCGCGCCCGCAGCCTGAGGCTCAGCCGCTGCGTCCGGCGGAGGGCCTTTCGATTGCTCAGGTGGCGGAGCAGGCGGGGGTCTCGGTGGCGACGGTTTCGCGCGTGCTGAACGGCCACGAAAACGTGCGGCCCGCCACGCGCGATAAGGTATTGGCGGCCGTCGACGCCAGCGGTTATCGCGTCAACGAACTCGCGCGCAACCTGCGCACCGCCGAAAGCCGCCTGCTGCTGACGATGGTGCCCGACGTCGGCAACCCCTTCTACGCGGAGATCGTGCGCGGCATCGACAGCGTCGCGCGCCAGCACGGCTATTTCATGCTGCTGTGCGACACGGGCGCCGATCCGGGACGCGAGCGCAGCTACTTCGATCTGCTGCGCCGCCGCCGCGCTGACGGCGCGATCTGCCTCGATCCCGCCACCATCCAGCAGGCGCTCGGCGAGGCATCCAGCGCGCTGCCGTGGGTCGCGTGTTGTGAGTTCGATCCGGAGATGGGCGTGCCGTACGTCGGCATCGACAACTATCGAGCGGCGGGCGACGCGGTGCGGCATCTGCTAGCGCGCGGCCACCGGCGCATCGGCCTCATCAATTCGGACGTCGACTATCTGTACGCGCGGCAGCGCCAGCAAGGCTATCTGGACGCGTTGACGGAAGCGGGCATCACGCCGGACGAGCGCTGGCGCATGAACCTGAATAGTCTCGACTATGAGGCGGGCGCATCGGCGGCGGCCGTGCTGATGCAGCAGCCTCACGCGCCAAGCGCGATCTTCGCCGTCTCCGACACGCTGGCGATCGGCGTGATTCACGGTTTGCGCAGCGTCGGCAAGCGTGTGCCGGACGATGTCGCGGTGGTCGGCTTTGACGACATCTCGCTCGCCGCGCAAGTCGATCCGCCGCTGACCACCATCGCCCAGCCGATGCGCGAACTCGGCGAAACCGCCGCGCGCCTCCTGTTGCAACGGCTCGCGAATCCGTTGGCGAACGTGCCGGGCGTGCTGCTACCGCATCGGCTCGTGATTCGCAGGAGCGCGTAAGTCATGAGCCTCGCCATTCGCTTCGACGATATCCGCAAAGATTTCGGACCGGTGCGCGTGCTGCACGGGGTGAGCTTTGACCTGGCGCCGGGGCGTATCTACGGTTTGCTCGGCGAGAACGGCGCGGGCAAGTCGACGCTGATGAAAATCCTCGCCGGCTACGAAACGGCGACCTCGGGCACCTTGCTGGTCGACGGTCACGCGCAGCAGTTCATCGGTTCGCGCGACGCGGAAGCGGCCGGCATCGTGCTGATTCACCAGGAGTTCAACCTCGCCGAGCATCTGACGATCGCGCAGAACATGTATCTCGGCCATGAAAAAAAACGCGGCTGGTTCGTCGACGACGCTGCAATGCGTGCCGAGGCCGCGCGTTTTCTGGCGCAGGTCGGTCTCGAGAAAGCACCGGATACGAAAGTGCGCGAGTTGATCGTCGCGGAAAAGCAGATGGTGGAGATCGCAAAGGCGCTGTCGCGGCGCGCGCGTTTGCTCATCATGGACGAACCGACTGCCACGCTGACGCCGGCCGAAACCGAGCGCCTCTTCACGCTGATGGCGAAGCTGAAAGCCGACGGCGTGACCATCGTCTACATCTCGCACAAGCTTGACGAAGTCGAGCGCATCACCGACGAAGTGATCGTCATGCGTGACGGCCGCTTCGTCGCGCGCAGCGAAACGGCGGGACTTGCGCGGCAGCAGATGGCGAATCTGATGGTTGGGCGCGACGTGTCCGATATGTTCCCCGACAAGATCACCGTGCCTGCCGACGCGCCGATCGCGCTAAAGGTAGAAGGCCTTGCCGTGCCGGACTGGGTCGAAGACTTGAGCTTCGACGTGCGCGCCGGCGAAGTGCTGGGTTTCGCGGGCCTCGTCGGCGCGGGCCGTACCGAAGCCTTCGAAGCGCTCATCGGCCTGCGCAAACGCACGGCGGGCCGCATCGAGATCGCCGGCCGCCGCGCCGATCTGAAGAGCCCGCGCGACGCCATGCGCCACGGCATTACGTATCTAAGCGAAGACCGCAAAGGCAAAGGCCTGCATGTGAATTTAAGCCTGCAGGACAACGTCACGCTGATGACGCTCGAACGCTACGCGCATCCCTTGCTCGATATGAAAGCGGGGCGCGCGGCTTTGACTCAGGCCGTGCACGACTTCGGCATTCGCACCGGCGATCTGTCGAGCCGCGCACGCATGCTCTCCGGCGGCAATCAGCAGAAGCTCGCGCTCGCCAAGTTCCTGCAGCCCGATCCGAATGTGATCGTGCTCGACGAGCCGACTCGCGGTGTCGATGTCGGCGCAAAACGCGACATCTATTTCCTGATCCATCGCCTCGCTGCGCAGGGCCGCGCGGTGATCGTCATTTCATCCGAACTGATCGAGCTGATTGGTTTGTGCCATCGCGTAGCCGTAATGCGCGCGGGACGCTTGCAAACCACGCTCACGCTCGAACATCTGACCGAAGAGGAGTTGATCGCCCATGCGACCGGCACCCACTGAAGCCGTTCAATCCGGCCGCGCGTTGCGCTTCGCGCATCGTCTGTATGCGCTCGGGCCGCTCGTTGGACTGATCCTGCTGTGCATCGTCGGCACGCTGCTCAACCGCGATTTCGCGACGCTCGACAACATGATGAACGTGCTTACACGCACCTCGTTCATCGGCATCATCGCGGTCGGCATGACCTTCGTGATCATTTCGGGCGGCATCGATCTGTCGGTCGGGTCGATGGCGGCGTTGATCGCGGGCAGCATGATCTGGCTGATGAACGGACTCGCTGCGGGTGTCGGCGCTCACACGTTCGCGCCCTTGCTGATTCTGACGCTCGGCATTGTATTCGCGCTGGTGCTCGGCGGGTTGTTCGGCTGTGCGCACGGACTGCTGATTACCAAAGGACGCATCGAGCCGTTCATCGTCACGTTGGGGACGTTGGGCATTTTTCGCGCGGTGTTGACGTGGCTCGCGGATGGCGGCGCGCTGACGTTGGATAACTCGTTATCCGATCTATACGGACCGGTTTACTACGCGAGTCTCTTTGGCGTGCCCGTTCCGATCTGGGTGTTCCTGGTGGTTGCGGCGGGCGGCGCGTTGATCCTCAATCGCACGGCGTTTGGCCGCCACGTGCAGGCGATCGGTTCCAACGAACAGGTTGCGCGCTACGCCGCGATTCGCGTTGATACCGTGAAGATCGTGACGTATGTGCTGCTCGGTATCTGCGTCGGCGTCGCGACGGTGTTGTATGTGCCGCGGCTCGGTTCGGCTACGCCGACCACGGGTTTGCTGTGGGAACTCGAGGCGATTGCATCGGTGGTGGTGGGTGGCACTGCGCTGAAGGGCGGCGAAGGGCGCGTGGTCGGCACGGTGATCGGCGCGATCCTGCTTTCGGTGATCGCCAATATTCTGAATCTGACCAGCATCATCAGCGTGTATCTGAACGCGGCGGTGCAGGGCGTCGTGATTATCTTCGTCGCGTTTGTGCAGCGCGGACGGCGGTAGGTGGTGGGCGTTGAGCTTCAAGGAATACAGCGGCAAGTTCGAGAATCGGGGCGCATGAACGCCTCACAATAGGAGACACAACCATGAAGCACGTCATTCGAGCGGTCGGCGCCGGCATGCTGGCGTTGGGAATACTAGGCACGGCAGGCGTTGCGCGTGCCGATGAAAAAGTCACGCTGGGTGTCGCGATTCCGACAGCCGACCACGGCTTTACGGGCGGCATCGTCTGGTGGGCGAACAAGGCGAAAACCGATCTGGAGAAAGCGCACCCTGATCTCAAGGTGATCGTGAAGACTGCAGCCGGCGCGCCCGAACAGGCGAACCAGTTGCAGGATCTGGTGACGGTGAACAAGATCAACGCACTGGTGATTTTCCCGTTCGAATCGGCTTCGCTCACGCAGCCGGTTGCTCAGGTGAAGAAGAAGGGCGTGTACGTGACAGTAGTGGATCGCGGCCTGACGGATACCAGCGCACAGGATGCGTATGTTGCGGGTGACAACACCGCGTTCGGCAAGATCCCCGCCGAGTATCTGGCGAAGGCGCTCGACGGTAAGGGCGACATCGTCGCGCTGCGCGGCATTCCAACGACGCTCGACAACGAACGCTGGACCGCGTTTACGGGCGTGCTGAAGGCGTATCCGAACATCAAGATCCTCGACGGTAAGTACGCGAACTGGAATCGCGACGACGCCTTCAAGGTGATGCAGGATTACCTCACGCGCTTCAAGCACATCGACGCGGTCTGGGCGGCGGACGACGACATGGCCGTTGGCGTCATCAAGGCGATCGAGCAGGCCAAGCGTACCGACATCAAGACCGTATTCGGCGGCGCGGGTTCGAAGGGTATGGTGAAGAACGTGATGGACGGCGCACCGATGATCAAGGCGGACGTGTCGTACTCGCCGAAATTCATTTACGACGCGATCAAGCTCACCGCCGAAGCGCGTCTGAAGGGCGAAAAACTGCCGCCGACCACGATCATTCCGTCGGTGCTGATCACGAAGGAAAACGCGCAGCAATTCTATTTTCCTGACTCGCCGTTCTGATCCTGGGCATCCGGCGCGCGCTTGCCATGTCTCTGTCGTAGAGCCGTGACAGGCGCGTCACAGTTCGAGGAACCGTACGATGAAAACCATCAAAGGGCCGGCGATCTTTCTCGCTCAATTCATGGGCGACGAGGTGCCGTTCGACAACTTCGCGCATCTGGCCGGCTGGGCCGCGAGTCTCGGCTTCAAGGGGATTCAGGTGCCGTGTGATGCGCGTCTGATCGATCTCGAGCAGGCAGCCGCAAGCCAGCCGTATTGCGACGAGCTGCGTGAGGTCGCGGAAGATGCCGGCGTGACGATCACTGAACTGTCGACGCATCTGCAAGGGCAGCTTGTGGCCGTGCATCCGGCCTACGACGTGTTGTTCGACGGCTTTGCCGCGCAGCATGTGCGCGGCAATCCTGTTGCGCGCACGCAGTGGGCCGTCGAACAGATGAAGCTCGCAGCGAAGGCTTCGCAGCGTCTGGGTCTCGATGCGCATGTGTCGTTTTCCGGCGCATTGGCGTGGCCGTATCTGTACCCATGGCCGCAGCGTCCGGCAGGTTTGATAGAAGCAGCGTTTGAGGAACTCGCGCGCCGCTGGACGCCGATTCTCGATGCGTTCGACGAAGCGGGTGTGAACGTGTGCTACGAACTACATCCGGGCGAGGACCTGCATGACGGCGTGACTTTCGAGCGCTTTCTGGACGCCGTGAAGCAACACCCACGCGCGAACATCCTCTACGACCCGAGCCATTTCGTTTTGCAGCAACTCGACTACCTTGCGTTTATCGACATCTATCACGAGCGCATCAAGGCGTTTCATGTGAAGGACGCGGAGTTTCGTCCGAGTGGCAAGCAAGGTGTGTATGGCGGCTATAGCGGTTGGGTCGAGCGCGCAGGGCGTTTCCGATCGCTCGGCGACGGGCAGATCGATTTCGGCGCGATCTTCTCGAAGATGGCGCAATACGATTTTCCCGGCTGGGCGGTGCTGGAATGGGAGTGCGCACTGAAGCATCCGCAGGACGGCGCGCGCGAAGGCGCGGAGTTCATTCGCCGCCACATCATTCGCGTGGCTGATCATGCGTTCGATGATTTCGCAGGCAGTGGCGTGGATGCGGCGCAGCTAAAACGCGTGCTTGGCATTTGACCGCGATCTGTAGGCGGGTTGGCTGCGAGCTAACCATGCAGCGAATGAAGCAGATCGCAAAGGAGTGAGTGCGATGGCACAAAGAAGACTCAGGCTCGGCATGGTCGGTGGCGGGCAGGGCGCATTTATCGGCGCAGTACATCGAATCGCGGCGCGGCTCGACGACCGGTTCGAACTGGTAGCGGGCGCATTGTCGACCGATCCGCAGCGCGCGCAGGCGAGCGCGGCTGACGCCGGCATCGCGCGCAGCTATACAGACTGGCGCGAGATGGCGCGCGCCGAAGCCGCTCGCGACGACGGCATCGACGCGGTCGCGATCGTCACACCGAATCATCTGCATGCGCCGGTGGCGACGGCTTTTCTCGAAGCGGGCATTCATGTGGTGTGCGACAAACCGCTGGCGATTTCGCTGGCGGAAGGCGAGGCGCTCGCGAAGCTCGCGCGCGAGAAGAACAAGTTGTTCGCGCTGACGCATACCTATTCCGGTTATCCGCTGGTGCGCCATGCTCGCGAGCTTGTCGAACGAGGTGAGCTCGGTGAAATACGCGTGGTGCAAGTCGAATACGCGCAGGACTGGCTGGCCGAACCGATAGAAGCGAGCGGTACGAACAAGCAGGCAGGCTGGCGCACGGATCCTTCTTTGGCGGGCCCTGCCGGTTGTCTCGGCGATATCGGCACGCATGCGTATCACCTCGCCGCCTTCATCACGGGGATGACGCCGTCGTCGCTATCCGCCGAGTTGCATACCTTCGTGCCGGGACGCCGTATCGACGACCACGTGCAGGCGATGCTGCGCTATCCTAATGGCGCGCGCGGCATGCTGTGGGCGAGCCAAGTGGCAAGCGGCGCGGAGAATGCGCTGCGTCTGCGGGTGTACGGGACGAAAGCGAATCTCGCCTTCGATCAGGAGAATCCGAACGAATTGTGGTTCACCCCGCTCGGTGGGTCGGCCGAACGACTGACGCGCGGACGGGTGAAAAGTGCGATCGCGGCGCATGCGACGCGCGTGCCTCAGGGGCATCCTGAGGGTTATCTGGAAGCGTTCGCGCAGCTGTACAAGGATGCGGCGTTGCAGATCGAAGCGTTGAATGCCGGTCAACCGTTGCCCGCTGAGAGCCTGTTGCTCACAACGGTGGCTGACGGTGTGGCGGGTTTGCGCTTTATCGATGCAGTGTTGGCAAGCAGTGCGGCCGATGGTCAGTGGTGCGCAGTAGGACCCGGTTGACGCTGGGCACGTGGCGCGCACGCCCGATAGCGAAGGGAGCCATCCAATTTCAACGTCGCCTGATTTTCAACCAGGCCTTGAGCGTGCCGAGGTCCTGGAACTCCACCAGATCGTACTCGAGCGAGCGGATCTGTTCCTGTAGCAAGAAAACGTCCTCCGTCAGCCCGTGCATTGCCTTCTTCGGCGTGATGGAAGCCATCGGGTTGAGCCCGTAGCGTTCCTTGAATTCCATTTCGGCAAACATAATTTCGTCGTTGAGTTCGCCGACCTGCTCCTTCAGTATCTTGTTGTAATGCTTGAGCCGGTCTTCGCTCAGGTTATCGAGCGCATTCTGATCGATGTGTTCCAGTTCCAGCTGCAATTCGAGCAACCGCAGCAGGTTGTTCTTGCTGTAGGCCTCGTTGACTCGTTGCATCAGCGCGGTTTTCCGTTTGCGTTCCTCTGGATCGCTTTCGCGATCGGGATGCAACGCGCTGGCCAGCTTGCGATACACCTCGCGAATCGAGCGGCTCAGTTGCGCTTCTTCTTCCTCGCGACGCGTTTCGGCCGCCATCTGCTTCGCAGTTTTCTTTTTCGAGGCGCTTTGTGCCTGGCGTGCCTGATGTTCCGCTGCTTGCGCGGCGTCGTCCTGTTCGATATGCGCTTGCAGGCGATCCAGAACTTCATCGGGCGAGTTCATATCGATGTCGTCCAGTTCGACGCCCAATACCGTCTCCAGCATGGATTTCATTTCGTCTAACTCGGACGCTCTTTCCTCGTCGTAGTCAGACCTACTGTGACGGTTGTAGAGCGCTTTCAACTCGTCGCTATCTTCTTCCCCGAGGCATCTCGCCGCCAGATCGACAATCACCGCTGAAAGGGTACGCCGCTCGGTCTGCGTGATACGTTTCTGATTGCTCTGCTCGTCAAGAAGGTGTGCCATCCGCGCACGCAAATGTTGCATCTTCTGCGTTAGCGGCAGCAGTTCATTCACGTACTTTTGCTGGAAAGCCAGCACGAACTCTTCCCACGCGCTCAAACTGGCGCGCCGCTTTTCGATCTGTTTGATCAGCGTGTTGAACGCCTTCTGGCCCTTCGACAGGGTGGGTTGATTGTGGTCCGGCGCGATGCTGACGGACCTGGCGCTTGTCCTGGTCATGGAGCGGATATCTTCGATAGTCAAATGGGGCGTGGCGCTGCCTAGCTGCCCTTGCTTTTCTTGATCTGCTCTTCGAAGGCAATGTCGAGTTTGCTTGCCTTGCGCGGCTTCGGCGGTCCGAAACCGTCGACGAATTTGACGAAGTCGTCTAGCGTCAGCGGATCGGACACTTTCTTATCGGTACCGCTCGATTTGTCGACCAGATAAAACAGGCCGCCGGACAGGCTGATCGCCGCGAACTGCGGGTTGCCGCTGCGGGTTTTCAGCCGCTCGACGGCGTGGATGGCTCGGGTGGTGCGCATGATGTGGGAACGGCGAATTGAAGGTATGCACTTTAACAGCAATCTGCAGTGTGGCGCCTGCCTGTCACGCGGGTGATGACCCGTGCCGGCATTGCATGCGCTACTACGGTGACGGGCACTGTGGCTTCCTGAGGCTGATGGCTGAATGCCTCTTGGAACCTGGTGCACGCACGGGGGCGACCACGTGTAGTGAGTTGAGAGCGTGTACGATTTTTTGACTATGTACGATTTTACAGCCGTGCTCCACTTGGCAGTCAGTTCATGCTGAGCGCGCGGCTGCGCCCTGATCCACGTGGCGATGTCGAGATTCTTGAATCATTCTGGCCGGAGTCTCTCGAGCATGCCTGGATCAAATCTGACCGCCAGCCGCTAGTCCACCCCTTGCTCATCTACGCGGACCTCGTCGCTTCAGGCGACAGTCGAAATCTTTCCGTCGCTACGCAAATCTATGAGCAGTATATTTTCCAGCCTTAAAGTTGCCGAAGAGCGGCCCGTGCACCCCGTCACCGCAGCGCTGCTTGCCCACGTCCACGAAACTGCGCAGCGGCTTGGCGTGAAGTTTGTTGTCGCCGGCGCGACCGCACGAGACCTGATACTTTGGCATGTGCACGGCATTCGCGCGGAGCGCGCGACGCGCGATGTCGACGTTGCCGTTTGTGCCGTCAGTTGGGATGCGTATGGCACCCTGATTGCCGGGCTCGAGCGGACAGGCCTGTTCAGGGCGAGTGCCGGCGCACGGCAGACTCTGGTTTTCGATGATCCGGACGTTGGTCGCCTGGCCGCCCCGTGGCGAGGTTGTGATGAATGTTCTCGGGTTCCGGGAGGCCATCGACACGTCTGTCGAGATTGATCTTGGTGAACGCCTCATGGTGCCGGTCGTGAGTCTGCCGTCCCTTGCGCTTCTAAAAATCCTTGCATGGCACGACCGGCGTGTTTCCAGGAATACCGATGCGTCGGACCTGCTTCTGATCCTTCGCAACTACTGGGACGCGGGCAATACCGATCGCATCTGGGTGGACGGTGCAGACCTGCTCGAGCTGCATGATTTCGATGTGGGTCTTGCGGCTTCCGCGCTACTCGGCCGCGAATCGCGGCAAATCGCTTTGCCGGCAACGTTCGATGCCGTCTCGGCGATCCTCTCGGACGATGCCATATACGACACGCTGAGGCGCGACATGCTGGCACGTGCGGCCGTTCAGATGCTGGACGACTTTGCCGATGGATCCGACCGGACGTTGTCGGCTTTCCGGAATGCGTTCCTGGGCATATAGGGCGGCTATTGCTCCAGTTTGGCGGTTCTGACTTTGCTGAATTTATTCCGCAGCCAATCCGCCCAATCCTCCAGCACCGTATAGACCACCGGCACGACCACCAGCGTCAGAATCGACGACGTAATCACGCCGCCGATCACCGTTTGCCCGAGCGGCCCGCGTTGCTCCCCGCCTTCGCCGAGCGCCGCCGCCAGCGGCAGCATGCCGAAGATCATCGCCAGCGTGGTCATCAGAATCGGCCGCAGACGCACGCGCGCCGCTTCGAGCAGCGCTTCACGCCGCTCCATCACACGCCCCTTGCCTGAAGCATCGAGCAAGGTGCCGCGCCGCGCCTGATTCGCGAAGTCGATCAGCAGAATCGCGTTCTTCGTCACAAGACCCATCAGCATCACAAAGCCGATGATCGAAAACATGTTCAACGTACTGCCGAACAGCAGCAGCGCGATCAGCACGCCGATCAGCGTAAGCGGCAGCGACGCCATGATCGCGAGCGGCTGCGCGAAGCTCGCGAACTGCGACGCAAGAATCATGTAGATGAAAATCACCGCGAGCGCCAAGGCCTCCACCGCGTACACGAACGATTCGTTCATGCTCTTGGTCGAGCCTTCGAATCGGTAGTGGTAGCCCGCCGGCAGATGCATCGCGTCGAGCGTTTTCGCGACGTCCGCGGCCACTTCGCCGGGCGAGCGGCCATTTACGTTCGCCGACAGCATCACCTCGCGTTGCAGGTCACGGCGGTTCAACACATCGGGACCGGTTGTCTTGACGATGTCCGCGATCTGCCGCAGCGGCACCAGCACTGGCGCACCATTTGGGTCGGTGCGGTTGGTGGCGATCATGACCTTCGCCAGATCGTCGACGTCCTCGCGCTGCGAGCGCGGCAGGCGCACGCTGACGTCGTAGTCCTGGTCATCGGGCGCGCGCCATGTGCTGATGGCGTCGCCCGAGAGCAACGGCCGCAAGGCGGTGCCGATATCGGCCACGCCCACGCCGAGGTCGGACGCCAGCTCGCGCTTCACATTGATCGCGACGATCGGTTTGTCGGCCTTGAGACTTGAATCGAGGTCGACGAGGCCCTGGATTTTGACCATTTGTGCCTGAGCTGCATCCGAAAGCCGGCGCAGTTCGTCGATGTTGTCGCCCTGCAAGCTCAACTGGATTGCCTTCGTGCTGCCCGCGCCATCGGGCACGCCGATTTCGGTAATCGACACGCCCGCCACCGAGGCAAGCCGCGCGCGAAACACCTGGTTCAGTTCGACCATGCCGCGCGTGCGATCGCGCCGGTCTTTCAGGCGCACGGTGATCAGCGCGGTGTTTTTGCCTTGCGTGTTGCCCGAGTTGACTGTTGCATAGCTGAAGCGCACTTCGGGGTAGGTGGCGAGAATCGCCTGCACCTGTTTTACTTTTTCCGAGGTGGCGTCGAGCGAGGTGCCCACCGGTGTGTTCAAACCGATCTGCGTCTCGGAGAAGTCCGCATTCGGCACGAACTCGGTGCCGACGAACGGCACTAGAAGCAGGCTGCCGAAAAACGTGGCCGCCGCCACGACCAAGGTGATCGCGCGATGCTTCAGCGACCAGCCAAGCAGGCGCTGATAGAACGCGGTGAGCTGGTCGATCTGCTTGTCGAACAGATGCAGGGAACGTTCGATGATGCGTCCATAGCGATAGCCTTTGCGGCCCGTGTCCGCGTCATGCAGATCGGGGTCCGGCCAGATAGAGGACAGCATGGGATCGAGCGTGAACGATACGAACATCGAGATCAGCACGGCAGCGGCGACCGTGATACCGAACTGGTGGAAGAAGCGGCCAATGATGCCGCCCATGAAGCCCACCGGCAGGAACACCGCGACGATCGAAAAGGTGGTCGCCAGGACGGCGAGCGCGATTTCCTTGGTGCCGTCGAGTGCGGCCGTGCGATGGTCCGCGCCGAGTTGCACGTGCCGCACAATGTTCTCGCGTACAACAATGGCGTCGTCGATCAGCAGGCCGACGCATAAGGAGAGCGCCATCAGCGTGATCACGTTGATCGTGAAGCCGCATGCGTACATCACCGCGAAGGTTCCGATCAGCGCGATCGGCAGCGTGAGGCCGGTGATCACCGTGCTGCGCCACGAGCCGAGGAACAGGAACACGATCAGCACCGTCAACAGCGCGCCTTCGAGCAAGGTGCGCTTCACTTCGTTGACGCTTTCTTCGATGTTGATCGACGAATCGTCGGTGATATCGAGCTTGACGCCAGGCGGCAGTTGCGGCTGCAGAAGAGCAACTGCGTCGCGTACACCATGCGCGACGTCCACCGTGTTCTCGCCCTGCGCCTTGATGATCGACAGGAACAGCGCGCGCTGTCCGTTCAGCAATGCCATGCTGTCCGGTTCCTGCTGACCGTCCACCACGTCGGCCACCTGGTCGAGCGTGACCGGTTGCGTCGCCGACGAAGCAGTAGGAATCGCCGACTGCGCGCCGCGCCGCGCGACGATGATGCGTTTGAAGTCGCCCGGTTTCTCAAAACGGCCTTTGACCTGCACGGTCTGCTCGACAGTGCTCGATGTGAGCGGCCCGGCCGGAATCTCCTGATTCTCGTTCTGCACCGCGCGGATCACCTGATCGACGCCGATCGAAAGCGCCTGCAGCTTCTCCGGATTCACATCGATTTGCACTTGCCGCTTCACGCCGCCCACCAGCGACACCGAGCCGACACCGCGTACGGTTTCGAGCCGCTTGCGCACGATCTGATCGGCGACGGTGGTGAGATCGCGCGTAGACAGCGACGCGCCCGGCGCGTTCGAGATAGCCACCGTGATGATCGGCATATCCGCCGGGTCATAGCGCAGCACGCGCGGGTCCTTCACGCCGTCGCGCAGATCGGGGCGGATCAGTGCGATTTTGTCGCGCACGTCCTGGGCGGCCTGCACGGCATCCACAGAGAGATCGAATTGCACGATCACGACCGACTGCGCGTCGTACGAACGCGAAGTGATTTCGTCGATGCCGCTGATCGTGTTGACCGCTTCCTCGATCTTGCGCGTGACGTCGGATTCGACCGATTCCGGCGACGCCCCCGGATACGCGGTCTGCACGACCACGACGGGGAACGCGATATCTGGGAACTGATCGACCTTGAGCCGCTGATAAGAGAATAGACCGATGACGAGCAGCGCCATCATCATCATCGTGGCGAGCACCGGGTTGCCGATGCTGATGCGGGTGAACCACATAGGCGGGGGCTCCGGTCAGCGTGCGCTGCTTGCGCCCGGCACGCTGGCCGCTAGCGGGGCGGCCCGCCCGGGTTGGACGGGCTGAGCGGGCTGCACTACATGGGCGGTGCTGCCGATCCGCAATGAGCCGAGATTGTTCTTCACGATCTGTTGGCCGAGCGCCAACGGGCCACTGACGATTTCGGTCCACGTATCTCCATCGGCGTTACCTGTCGCGCCGGTTTGCACCAGTTGCTCGACCAGCTTGCCGTCGACGAGCGCATAGACGCTGTGGCGCGTGCCGTCCGTGCGTATCGCGGTGGCGGGGACGACCAGCACGTTCTGCCGGCTGCCGACCGAGATCGTGCCGGTGCCGAACATACCGACCCGCAACGTGCCCGCCGGATTGGCGACCTGCACATACACCATGATTGAACGCGAGCCGGCCTGCGCGGCCGGGTTGATGCGCGTGATCGCGCCTTGAATCGGTGCGTCGATACCGTCGAAAGCGATCTGGATCGGTTGGCCGATCCGCACGCGGCCGATCTCGCCGACCGGTACCGGCGCTTCCAGTTCGAGTGTGCGCAGATCGACCACGTCGAACAGTTTGGTATCGACAGCAACCTTTTCGCCCGGTTCGACCGAGCGCGAGGCGATCTGTCCGTCGAGCGGCGAGCGCACGACGGTATCGTCCAAAGACAGATTCGACGACGCCAGCGCCGCCTTCGCCGCATCGAGGTTCGCGCGGGCGATTTGATACTGGCTTTGCGCGGTATCGAAGGCGTTTTTTGAAATGAAGCCCTTTTCGACCAGCACGCGGTTGTTGTCCAGCGTTTGTTTGGCGATATCGAGCTGGCCGGCCATGGCGGCCATCTGGCCGCGTGTCTGTTCGGCACGGGCGACGTAGTCGCGGGCGTCGATCTTCGCGAGGATCTGGCCGGTCTTGACCGGATCGCCTTCGCGCACCATGACGTTGAGCGCCGAGCCGGCCACTTTCGATTTGACGGCGGCTTGCGTAACGGCGCGCAGCGAGCCGGTCAGCGGCAGCGTTTCGGAGAGAGTGCGGCGGCTCACGGTGGTGAGGTCGTCAGGCGCGAATTCGACGACGGAAGAAGGGGCCTCGACGGCGGCGGCAACGGCGCCGTTGCGCTTCCTGATGGCGTGGCCGATCGCGATGGCGAGGATCACAACGGCTACAACGGCGGCGATGAAGATGCGTTTTCTGGTTTTTAGCATGCGCGGTCTGACGGACTTCACGGGCTGGCGAGGGGCCGCGGCCTCGTGGTCTCAAGGCGCCGCACGCTCGCACGGAGTCGGCAAAATTAGCCAGAACTCGCAGTTCGCTGCAAGCTGGCCGTCAGCATGTTACACGCAGCTTGCATGGCACGCGCCGCTCGAACGGTGCGTTCGGGCGGCAGGCGTGCATATTGACTAAAAGTGACAAATTCAGACGGACAGACGGTGGCGATGGGCAGTGCGATGCGCGTGGCTGAACCGGGATCGACCCCGCCACGCGCATGGCCTGCTTACTGGCTCAAATAAACGAACTTGCCGTTCTTGATGATGCCCATCACGCTCGCGCGTTGATCCAGCCCAACGTGGTCCTTCGGGCTTGTATTGACCACGCCGTTCGGCACGACCAGTTCATGCGCATGCTCCAGTTCGTCACGCAATGCGGTGCGGAAAGCCGGCGTGCCCGGCGGCGCCGTCTTCAACGCGCGCGCAACGGCATCCTGCAAACGCGGGTACACGCCCGCCGCATCGCCCGCAAATTGGGTCACGCTGCCTGGGCCATACTTCGCTTCGTATTCATTGGTGAACGCAAGCGCCGCCTTCTTCGCCGGATGATCGGCCGGCAATGTGCGCGCCACCACGACCGGCTGCGTCGGGAACAGCGTGCCTTCCACGTCCTTGCCGCCCAGCTTGATGAACTCGGGCGTGGCGATGCCGTGCGTCTGATAGATCGGGCCTTTGAAACCGCGTTCGATCAGCGTGCGCTGCGGCAGCACGGTCGGCGTGCCGGCGCCGGCGATCAGGATCGCGTCGGGCTTCGCGGCCATCAGCTTGAGGATCTGGCCGGTGACGCTGGCATCCGTCCGGTTATAGCGTTCGGTGGCCACCAGTTGAATATGCCGCAAGGCCGCGAACTTGCTGAACTCGTTGAGCCAGCTTTCGCCGTAACCGTCCGCGAAACCGATGAAGCCCACCGTCTTTACGTTGTGGTTCGACATGTAGCGCGTCATCACGTCGGCCATCGCGCTGTCGGTCTGCGCCATCTTGTAGGCCCACACCTTCTTGCCTTCCTGCGGTTCGACCACGCTTGCCGAGCCGATTAGCGTAATCATCGGCGTCTGGCTTTCCGCGACCGGATCGAGAGCGGCCATCGCGGCCGGCGTGATATTCGGGCCGACGATCACGTCGACATGGTCCTCATTGATCAGCTTGCGGATGTTGCGCACCGCAGCGCCCGGGTCGGAGGCGTCGTCGAGGAAGATGTAGTCGGCTTTCTGGCCGGCGATCGTGGCCGGCCACATCAGCATCGCGTTTTTGCTGGTAATGCCGATCACGGCCGCCGGGCCGGTGCTCGACAGATCGATGCCGACCTTGATGTCGGCCTGTGCTACGGTAGCGAGCAAGAGCGCGCCGAGAGCGGCCAGGCCGCGAAGTTTGTTCTTATGCGACATCATCAAGGGTCTCCGTAGCGGGAAGCGTGGTCAGTTCAAAGTTCGTAGGTTTCGTGTTCGCCTTTGAGCGCCTGTTCGATCAGCTTGCGGTTCATGCTCGGCGACAGCAGTTCGACGAGCGTATACACATAGCTGCGCAGATAGGCGCCCTGTTTCAGCGCGACCCGCGTCACATTGCTGCCGAACAGATGGCCGACCGGCATGGCGCGCAAATGGCGGTCGCGTTCGGCGTTGAACGCGATATCCGCCATGATGCCGACGCCGAGACCCAGTTCCACGTAGGTCTTGATCACGTCGGCGTCGATCGCTTCCAGCACGATGTCCGGATGCAGCCCGCGCAGGCGGAACGCCTCGTTGATCTTGGTGCGGCCGGCGAATGCGTTGTCGTACGTAATCAGCGGATATTGGGTCAGATCATCCAGCGACAAAAGTTTGCGGTCGAGCAGCGGATGATCCGGCTGCATCACGGCGACGTGGTGCCACTGGAAGCAGGGCAGCGAAACCAGCTCCTTATAGTTAGCGATCGCTTCGGTGGCGATGCAGAGGTCGGCCTGGTCATGGATGACCATTTCGGCCACTTGGGTCGGGCTGCCTTGCAGAATTGAAAGGTGAACTTTCGGGAAGCGCTTCTTGAATTCGGCGATGGCGGCCGGAAGTGAGTAGCGCGCCTGGGTGTGGGTGGCGGCGATCACCAGGTTGCCCTGATCCTGGGCCGCGTAATCTTTACCGACCCGCTTGAGGCTCTCCACTTCCTGCAGAATCTTCTCAACCGACTGAAGAATGATGCGCCCCGGCTCGGTTAGCGAGCGCACGCGCTTGCCGTGTCGTGTGAAGATTTCGACGCCCAGCTCGTCTTCCAGCTCGATGATCGCCTTGGAGACGCCCGGCTGGCTTGTAAACAGTGCTTTGGCCGCTTCGGTCAGGTTGAAATTCTGCCGCACAGCCTCGCGGACGAAGCGGAATTGATGCAGGTTCATATATAACCTCTCCGCATATCAAAAGAATTTTTTAGTCGTTTGAAATATAAGGCGAGTTTATTACGATCTGTCCATCTTTTTCAATATGGATATCTGTATTTGTCATAAGCAAATGAGAGATGGGTCTAAACCCTGACTCGGCTGGACTGACAAATAGAGATATCCAGGACGCGGCGGAACCGGACTGCCGTGTGTCACGCAAAAAATTGGGGTCCCCGAATGTACCAATACGATCAGTACGACCAGACCATCGTCGATGAGCGGGTCGCGCAATACGCCGATCAGGTTCGCCGCCGCTTGTCGGGCGAATTGAGCGAAGAGGAGTTCCGTCCGTTGCGTCTGCAGAACGGCCTGTACATGCAGCGTCACGCGTACATGCACCGCATCGCGATTCCGTACGGCAACCTGCGCAGCGACCAGATGCGCGTGCTGGCCGAGATCGCGCGCGTGCACGACCGCGGCTATGGTCACTTTTCGACGCGCTCGAACATCCAGTACAACTGGATCCAGCTCGAAGAGACGCCGGAAATCCTGCGCAAGCTCGCGGCTGTGCAGATGCACGGCATCCAGACTTCGGGCAACTGTATCCGTAACATCACGGCCGACCAGTTCGCCGGTGTGGCGCCGGACGAAGTGGTGGATCCGCGCCCCTGGGCAGAAATCCTGCGCCAATGGTCGACGTTCCACCCGGAATTCGCGTGGTTGCCGCGTAAGTTCAAGATTGCCGTTTCGGGTTCGAAGGAAGACCGTGCCGCCGTGCAGATCCACGACATGGGCGTGTATCTGAAGAGGAACGAGCAGGGCGAACTGGTGGCCGACATCCTGGCCGGCGGCGGCATGGGCCGTACGCCGATCATCGGCGCGATCATCCGCAAGGATCTGCCGTGGCAACATCTGCTGACGTACTGCGAAGCCGTGCTGCGCGTGTACAACCGCTACGGCCGCCGCGACAACATGTACAAGGCGCGCATCAAGATTCTCGTGAAGGCGCTGAGCCCGGAGAAATTCTCGGCGCAGGTCGAAGAAGAATGGCACCACCTGAAAGACGGTCCTTCGACGCTGACGCAAGCCGAAGTCGACCGCGTGTCGCAATACTTCCAGCCGCCGGTGTACGAAAAGCTGCCCGATACGGATGCTTCGTTCGAGAACCACCTGCTGGAAAACCGTGCGTTTGCCCGTTGGGTCGAACGTAACGTGCGTCCTCACAAAGTGTCGGGCTATTCGTCCGTCACGTTGTCGCTGAAGCCGACCACGATCGCCCCGGGCGATGCTACCGACGCGCAGATGGAAGCGGTCGCCGACTGGGCCGACGAGTACTCGCTCGGCGAAATCCGCGTGTCGCACGAACAGAACCTGATTCTCGCGAACGTGAAGAAGCGCGACCTGTTCGCGCTGTGGGAAAAAGCCAAGGCACAAGGTTTCGCGACGCCGAACATCGGTTTGCTGACCGACATCATCGCGTGCCCGGGCGGCGATTTTTGCTCGCTCGCGAATGCGAAGTCGATTCCGATCGCGCTGGCGATTCAGGAACGTTTCAACGATCTCGACTACGTATACGACCTCGGCGACGTGTCGCTGAACATCTCGGGTTGTATCAATGCTTGCGGTCACCACCACGTCGGCAACATCGGCATTCTGGGCGTCGATAAGGACGGCTCGGAGTGGTATCAGGTGACGCTCGGCGGCGAGCAGGGCACGGGTGCAACTGGTGCGCATCTCGGCCGCGTGATCGGCCCTTCGTTCTCGGCGGAAGAAATGCCGGACGTGATGAGCAAAGTGATCGACACGTTCGTGGAGAATCGCCACGAAGGCGAGCGCTTCATCGAAACGTACAACCGCATCGGCATGGCCCCGTTCAAGGAACGTGTGTACGCCTCGCGTCAACCGGCTCACGCGTAACCGCGAAAAGGATACTGAACAGATGGCTTCTATTATCAAGAATCGCGCGATCGTCAACGATGACTGGACGGTGGTGCGCGCCGCTGAAGACGGCACGCTGCCCGCAGTCGACGCCTTGCCGGCCGGCAAAGTGCTGGTGCCGCTCGCGCTGTGGCAGGCTTCGCGCGAGGCGCTGATCGCTTCGCGCAGCACCGCTGAAATCGGCGTGTGGCTCGCGGCGGATAGCGAACCGGCGGATATCGTCGGCGACTTCGACACGATCGCACTGATCGGCGTGGACTTCCCGGTGTTCCGCGATGGCCGCGGCTATAGCATCGGCCGCCTGTTGCGCGAGCGTTATGGCTACAAGGGCGAACTGCGCGCGATCGGCGACGTACTGCGCGATCAGTTGGCGTTCATGTTCCGCTGCGGCTTCGACGCGTATGCACTGCGTGAAGACAAAGACTTCGACGACGCGCTTAAGGCATTCGACGAATTCAGCTTCAACTATCAGGGTGCGGTGAACTCGTCGCCGCTGTTCCGTCGCCGCGAAGCGGGCGAACTGGCGAAGGCCTCGGCATGAGCGGCGCACAATTGCTCACGCCTGAACTCGCTGCGAAGGTCGAGCGCCTTGATGCGCTGCTCGATTCGATCGCCGCGCGTCACGCGAACGTGAAGCTCGCCAGCAGCCTCGCAGCGGAAGACATGTTGCTCACGCACGCGATTCTGTCGCGTGGCGTCAAGATCGGCATTTTCTCGCTGAACACAGGCCGTCTGCACGCGGAAACGCTGGGCATGCTCGATCGCGTGAAAGAGCGCTACGGTTACGATATCGAGCAGTTTCACCCGCAGGCTGCCGCGGTTGAAGAGTATGTCGGCTCGCATGGTCTGAACGCGTTTTATGAAAGCGTCGATCTACGCAAGCGTTGCTGCGAAATCCGCAAGGTCGAGCCGTTGAACCGCGCGCTGTCGGATGTCAGCGCATGGGTGACGGGCCAACGTCGCGAGCAGTCGGTGACGCGTGCTGAACTGCACGAGGAAGAACACGACGCTGCTCGCAATATCGCCAAGTTCAATCCGCTGACGGACTGGACCGAAGCTGAAGTGTGGGACTATCTGAAAGCATTGGACGTGCCGGTCAATCCGCTGCATGCGCGCGGTTATCCGAGCATCGGCTGCGAGCCTTGTACCCGCGCGATCCGCCCCGGTGAAGACAGCCGGGCAGGGCGCTGGTGGTGGGAGTCGCGCGATACGAAGGAATGCGGCCTGCACATCACGACGATTACGCCGATCAGCGTCATCAGCAGCGAAAACGCTTCGGCATAAAGCATTCAGGCAGTTCAGGTCTTGGTTTTCGACCTGAACGCCTCACATACCGATTTGAATACTTCCGCGACGCAGGCAACCGTTTGCGACGCGAATCAACGAAGGACCCAAACATGAGCACCACGCTCGATTCCACTGTGAATGCACCGCTTACCAACACGGCGAACCGGATGGATCACCTCGATTGGCTCGAGGCCGAGTCGATCCACATCCTGCGCGAACTGGTCGCTGAATGCAGCAAGCCCGCGTTGCTGTTTTCGGGCGGCAAGGATTCGGTCGTGGTGCTGCACCTCGCGCTGAAGGCCTTCGGCATTGGCGCAAATCGCAAGACCGTGCTGCCGTTCCCGCTCGTGCATATCGACACCGGTCACAACTACGACGAAGTGATCGACTTCCGCGATCGCCGCGCGAAAGAGATCGGCGCTGAACTGGTGGTGGGTCACGTTGAAGATTCGATCAAGCGTGGCACCGTGCGTCTGCGCCGCGAACTGGATTCGCGTAATGCTGCGCAAGCCGTGACGCTGCTCGAAACGATCGCCGAACATGAGTACACCGCGCTGATCGGCGGTGCGCGCCGCGACGAAGAAAAGGCTCGGGCAAAAGAACGGATCTTCTCGTTCCGCGACGAATTCGGCCAATGGGATCCGAAGGCGCAGCGCCCGGAACTGTGGAGCCTGTATAACGCGCGTCTGCATAACGGCGAACACCTGCGCGTGTTCCCGATCTCGAACTGGACTGAACTCGACGTGTGGCAGTACATCGCCCGCGAACAACTCGAGCTGCCATCGATCTATTACGCGCATCAACGCGAGATCGTGCGCCGCAATGGTTTGCTCGTGCCGGTTACGCCGCTTACGCCGATGCGTGAAGGTGAGACCAGCGAAACCGCGCTGGTGCGCTTCCGCACCGTGGGCGATATCAGCTGCACGTGCCCGGTGGAAAGTGATGCGGATGATCTCGAGAAGATCATCGCCGAAACGGCCGTGACCGAAATCACGGAACGCGGCGCGACGCGGATGGACGATCAGGTCTCCGAAGCCGCGATGGAACAGCGTAAGAAGCAAGGTTATTTCTAAGCACACGACGAGGGTAAAGCAATCATGAGCGGTATTCATCAACCAGAAGACCTCGGCGTGCTGCGTTTCATCACTGCGGGTAGCGTCGACGATGGCAAGAGCACGTTGATCGGCCGCTTGTTGTACGACAGCAAGGCGGTATTGAGCGACCAGCTCTCCGCACTGTCGCGCGCAAAGAATAAGCGTACCGTTGGCGACGAAATCGATTTGTCTTTGTTGACGGACGGCCTCGAAGCCGAACGCGAACAGGGCATTACGATCGACGTTGCATACCGCTACTTCGCAACGGCCAAGCGCAAGTTCATCATCGCCGATACGCCGGGCCACGAGCAGTACACGCGCAACATGGTGACGGGCGCGTCGACGGCACACGCAGCGATTATCCTGGTCGACGCAACGCGTGTGACGTTCATCGATGGCGTCGCGCAACTGCTGCCGCAAACCAAGCGCCACAGCGCGCTGGTGAAGCTGCTCGGCTTGCAACACGCGATCGTCGCGATCAACAAGATGGACCTCGTCGACTATAGCGAAACGCGTTTCAACGAGATTCGCGATGCGTATGTCGAACTCGCGCGTCAACTCGGTCTGAACGATGTGCGCTTCGTGCCGGTGTCGGCGCTGAAGGGCGACAACATCGTGACCGCTAGCGAAAGCATGCCGTGGTACGCGGGCGAGCCGCTGCTCGATTTGCTCGAAGCGTTGCCGGTGGAAGTTCCGACGGGTCAGGCGCTGCGTTTCCCGGTGCAATGGGTCGCACGTCAGGACGGCAGCCAGGCCGACGATTTCCGCGGCTACATGGGCCGTGTCGAAGCGGGCGAGGTGAAGGTCGGCGATACCATCGTTGTGCTGCCGGCGAACCGTGAAGCGACGGTTGCCGAGATCATCGCACCGGTGACGGGCGGAACGGCAGCGGTGGACCGCGCGTTTGCCGGCCAAACCGTGACGATCCGCTTGGCGGAAGACGTCGACGTATCGCGCGGCGATACCTTCGTGCTGCGCGAAGCAGCGCCGGAACCGGCCAAGAAGCTGGAAGCCGACCTGTGCTGGTTCGACGACACGCCGCTGTCGACGCAACGCAAGTATCTGTTGAAGCAGACCACCAACACGGTGTTCGCTCGGATTGGTGCGATCAAGGAAGTGCTCGACGTGCATACGTTGTCGCAGGCGACCGATCGCAAAGACCTGACGATGAACGACATCGGCCGCGTGTCGCTGACGTTGCAAAAGCCGCTGGTGTGCGACGTGTACGACTCGCATCAGGGCACGGGCGCATTCGTGCTGATCGACGAAGCGACGCACCACACGGTCGCGGCCGGGATGATCCGGGCGTTTTCGGCTTGAGTCACCGACTGGGTAACTGACGCGCGCTCGCGGTTTCGGGTTTCGCACGAACTGGACGAATGGGGTTAAGGCGAATGGGTAAGGTGTATCTGATCGGTGCAGGGCCAGGGGCCGCGGATCTCATCACGGTGCGCGGCGCGCGGCTGCTCGGCACGGCTGATGTCGTGTTGCACGACGCGCTTGTCGAGCCGGCGATGCTCGACTACGCACCTTCCCACGCGCGGCGGATTGCGGTTGGCAAGCGGTGCGGGCAACTGTCGACGGCGCAGCAGTTCATCAACAAGCAGATCGTGGATGCGGCGCTTGAGCACGATGTGGTGGTGCGGCTGAAGGGCGGCGATCCGATGTTGTTTGGGCGCGCCGATGAGGAGATGCGGGCGCTCGAGGCGGCGGGTATTGAGTATGAGGTCGTGCCAGGGATTACGGCGGCGCTTGCCAGTGCGGCGACGTTGAAGCGGTCGTTGACGCTTCGCGGGGTGTCTCGCAGTGTTGCGTTGGCGACGCATAGCCGGGCGGCTGATACAGCGGCGATTCGGGAGCAGGTGAATGCTGATTCGCTCGTGTTCTATATGGGGCGGGATAGCGGGCCTGAGATCGCGCAAGAGTTGATTGATGCTGGGCGCGATGGGGCGACTCCTGTGGCGATTGTGGAGGCGTGTAGTACGCCTCGTGAGCGGATGCTTACTCTTACGCTTTCGGGCCTCGCTTGTGGCGAGGCTCAGCAGTGGCTTGATGCTTCGCAGCCTAGTCTGCTGATGATTGGGGAGGCTTTTGCTGCTCGGCAGCAGGGGGCTCGCTCCGCGGATGGGATGTTGGTGGCTGCTTGAGGTTTTGTTTTGCCTTTTGCGGTGCTTGTTTTGGCCGTGTTCTTGGGGCTTTGGGCTTTCCTTGTTCTGGCTTTGGTGCCTTTCCTTGAATTGTTAGTGGTCTATTAGTGTTGCCCCTGTGCGGGGCGGCACTTACTTTCTTTGCCGCCGCAAAGAAAGATAAGCAAAGAAAGCGGCGCTAGAAGCCCCTGCTAAGTGGGCACCGTAGCCTGCAACGGGTAGTGGTGCATCTGGAATCTGTGTTCTCTCGCATTCGGCGTTAGTGACAAGGGCGTCATACTTCCCGTCTCACACTTCGTGCTCGCCGGAAGCGTTTGCCCCGTCGCGCTTCGCGCGACGTCGCGGTCGGTTATCTATCAATGCTCCGTTTCTTTGCTGAAGTTTCTTCGGTGCTGTAGTCCTGTGTTTGGGCGCGCGGTTGGGAAATTTCGGAAATGATGGTTTCCGGCACTCTTTATCCCTGGCAGGCGATCACTCGCGAAACGATACGTTTTAAACTCAATTCGCCGTCGAGTCAGCGATGGCCAGGCTTGGCAGCCTGCACACCACGCACGTACTCCTGCCCCGGCAGGTCGTGCGTCTGTTTCAGCGCGTCTTCTTGCTATGGGCGGGCCGTGATAGGGAGATCTTCGGGTCTGCTGGTTTGCTGTGGTGCCAGTCTGCCAACCGTATCACTGAGCCCGCTCACCACAGCGCAAATTGTGTGTTGGGCGGTCCAGGTAAGTTTCAGGGAGATCGCGCCATGAGTAAATCCGCCAAGAATTCACGAACCACATCGCGCCCACCCGTTGACGCACTTCAGTACGAAAAACTTGCCCTGTCTGCTTTCGGACTGGTTGACCGGCAACTAAGCCAACTGGACAAGTTGGTTACGCTTGCGGCCTCGATATTCAGGAGTCCGGCGGTGACGCGGGAAGAGAGGCATCGTCAGCGAAAACTGCTGGAAGTACTGATCGACACTGGCGAGGATTATCGGCGAGAAGTCGAGATTGATCGCGAGTTGTACCAGATCATCGCGCTTGATGCGAAGGGAGTACCGCAAAGCTGCATTACCGCGCGTCGCGCAGCGAACCTTCTGGCGAAGGCCACGCAGAGGGCACCGGAAAATTGCAGAGGCACGCGCGCAATGGGAACAATGCGCAACAGGCAAGGGCGTTTTAAAACGATCACGCGCCCTATTGCAACAGCACACTGACAAAAACCCGCGGTACTAGGCTACAAACATAAAAAGGCGCTCGCGCCTTTTTATGTTGTAACTAGATGGTTTTGCCGTGACTAGCTTAATCTGGAATCTGGGTTCGTGCACCTGCATACGTCAGTGAGAAGGGCGTCATACTTCCGGCGGCGCTCCGCGCGCCGAAGAGTACTTCACCAAATCGTGCGTTGTTGTCGATACGCTGCGGAAATCCTGCCAGCAACTAGCTATCGTTACGCCCATGTTGCGCTATTAGATTAATGGCTGGCCCGGGCGTCAGGGCACACTTGCGATCGCCAGCGTCTTGAGTTAAAAATTCATTGAATGATGCCGATCACGTACCAACGTGTTTTGTCTGGCACTTGAGACGAGGAGGCAACGATGAGCAGACAGCGGTCACGCAAACCGTTTGTCTGGAGTAGATCAACTGATGAGACACTGGCTAGCCTCGAACGGTTTTATGTGCGTGTCAGGAAGGCAGCAGCAGGAGCACCATGAACATGAATATCAATATCGATGCAATTGACGAAGTCGCCCTAGCCCTTCTCTACCTGACCCTGCATGACCGATACCGCGCATGGAAAGGCTTCGACTGGGATGTGCTGAACCGACTTCATGAAAGAGGCTTCATCGAAGACCCGGTCAACAAGACGAAGTCCGTGATCTTTACGGACGAAGGACTGCGCGAATCCGAGCGGCTTTTTAATCAGCACTTCGTCATTCCGGAAAGAACGGGGAATTGATTCAGCAAGCGTCAAAAAAACGGTATTTTCAGCACGTCGCCGAGGCGAAGCCGACGGCTCCCGCTGCACCCACCGAAGCCGGTGGTTTCCCCTGCAGACCCGTCCGCGACGCACGCAGTGCGGAGTGGGAGCTGATGAGTCCTTTGTCACTAGCGCGGAACGTGGGAGAGCACGGATTCCAGTCGCACCACTACCCCAGGCAAACCACGGTGCCCGCTTAGCATTAGCGGTTTGAGCCGCTTTCTTTGCTTATCTTTCTTTGCGGCGGCAAAGAAAGTAAGTGCCGCCCCGCACAGGGGCAACGCTAATAGACCACTAACAATTCAAGGAAAGGCCAAAGCCCTAAGAGCACGGACGAAAGCGCCGCGCAGGCAAAAAATCAACCTTGCCGAAGGCAATACCCAGCAACAGCATCCAACACACCTTCATCCTCGCCAACAGCAACAGCGCACCGAATCTCAACCGCAGGATACACCCCCCGACACCTCTCAATCACCTCCGGCAGATCCCTCCGCACATGCCCACCTTGCCCAAAAAACACAGGCACAACAGTCACAACAGAACACCCGTCGGAGACAAGAGAACCAACAGCAGTAGGCAAATCCGGCTCCATCAACTCAAGAAAAGCCAACAAAACCGCCCCGGCATCCGCGCCGCGCGCAGCGCGAACCTTCTCAGCAAGCCTCTCAAACGGCTCCCGCCACCGCACATCCCTAGCGCCATGCGCAAACAAAACAAGTCCATGCGTAGCCATGACAAAGGCCCCTAATGGCGATCAACCCACTTCAACCCGACCAGCCCGAGCACGAGATAAACCAGCCCAGGCGTCGCCGCAGTCAACGGCGCAGGCCACGTATTCAACGTGCCGATATGCGAGAACAGCGTATTGAACAGCTGGAAACTCATCCCCAGCATAATCCCGCCGAAAACCTTCACCCCCACCACGCCGGCACGCGTATGCAGATACGCAAACGGCAACGACAACACCAGCATCACGAACACCGCAAACGGATACAGCAGTTTGCGCCACAGCGCAATTTCATACCGCTGCGTGTCCTGATGATTCTCGGTCAAATGCTGGATGTAGCGGAACAGGTTGAACATCGACATCCGGTCCGGCGACACCAGCAGCACCGACAAAATCTGCGGCGTCAGTTCCGAACGCAGCGAATACGCCGGCAACGCCACCTGCTTCGCACGGTACACCGGATTCAACGCATCGGTCGGCGTGCCCGCAGGAGGGGGGACGTCGATCAGTTGCGTGTCCGTCACATCGGTCAGCTGCCAATGACCCGGCGGCTGATACGTGCCGCTCTTCGCGATCCGCACGTTCGAGAGACGGAACTGCGAATCGAATTCGTAAATGCGCACGTTGCTGATCGTCGCGTCCGGCTTCAATTCGCCGACGTTGACGAAGCGCGTCACCTGCTCGCCGTCCGCGCGCGCCGTGAGCGTGTCCTTCACCCACACGCCCGACTCGAAGTTGCTCGATACCGACGACCCCAGTGCCTCGAGCCGCACGCGTTCCGACAACTGATCCGTATACGGACCGACCACTTCGCCGATCAGGTAAGTCAGGAACACCAGCGGAATGCCGATCTTCATGAGCGAGCGCAGCGCCTGATTGGTGGCGAGGCCGGACACGCGAAAAATCGTGTACTCGGAATTCGCCGCCATCTGCGCGAACACGTAGATCGCGCTGATCAACGCCGCAACCGGAATGATTTCGTAGAAGCGCGACGGCGTTTGCAGCGCGACGCGCAGCACCGCGTACTGGAACTTGTAGTTGCCGTGGCCGACGGAATTCAGTTCGTTGATCAGGTCGAAGAAGAAAAACAGACCCGAAAACGCGAACAGAATAAAGATGAACGTGAGATAGATCTGACGCGCGAAGTACCTTTCATAGATGCGCATCGGTCAGGCCCCCTGCGAACGGCTGAACATCGCCCGCGTGAATAGCGGCCGGTTGCGCACGCGCAGCCAGAAGATGAACGCGACGATCACCGCCACAATAACGTGCAGGCCCACCAGTCCAGCCGCGAACGACATCCTGCCTTGCTCGATCCACGACTGCACGACGTTCAACAGATTGGAATACGTCAGATAGATCAGGACGGCCATCACCAGATTGATCGTGCGGCTGCGCCGCGGGTTCTGGTGCGCGAGCGGAATCGCCAGCAGCATCAGGTTGATCGCGATCAGCGGCAACCCCGCGCGCCAGGCAAACTCGGCGAGATTTTCGTCGGTGGGGTTACGCAGGAGCGTGAGCGTGGGCAAGCTGGTGGTAGTGGGCGTATTGACGACCGGCTGGCTCTGGATCTTCAAGCCGTAGCGTTCGAATTCCATGATGCGGAAATCGGGGTGGCCCGGTTCGCCGTCATAGCGGCGGCCGTTTTCCAGTACGACAAAGCGGTCGCCGTTCTTATGAGTTTCGGTGTGGCCCGTTTTCGACACGACCACGTTGACCTTGCCGTTCTCCGTACTGGTCACGAAGACGTTCTCGACGCGCGCCTGGTCGGGCGACATCTTCTCGATGAAGAACACACGGTGGTTGGTGGTCGACTCGCGGAATTGACCCGGCGCGAGCAGCGAGACTTCGTCGCGCTGCTGGAAACGCGCGCGCAGCAGCTTGTTCTGCTGGTTCGACCACGGCCAGCCGACGAACACGAAGAACATGATGAGGATGATGATCGGCGTGGAAAAAATGGCGATCGGCTTGATGAATTGCGTCAGGCTGACACCCGAGGACAGCCACACGACCATCTCGGAGTCTTTGTACCAGCGTGTCAGGACGAACAGGATCGACACGAACAGGGTCGCGACGAGCATGATTGCCAGGTAGCCGATCACAGTCAGGCCGATCAGGACCAGCACGTCGCGCGGGTCGATCTCGCCCGAGGCCGCGAGGCCGACGATGCGGATCATCATCGTCGTCAGCACGAGCGTGAGGAGAACCATGAACACGGCACCAGCCGTATACGCGAGTTCGCGCTGGAGGGAGCGTTCGAAGATCATTATTGATGAGGAGGTGGGGCGCTCTCGGTGACGTACGGATTGGTTCCCGTCACGCCTCCGGTGCAGCCGCCGCGGGAAAAATAGCGGATAATTGCGGCTTTCATCCTAAGCCCAGATTTTATCCGAGGACAAGCGCGATGGACTTTAGCATAAAAGCCTGTGATTGGACCAAAGGCTCGTCAAACGGTTTCCTGACCGGGAAATCCGATTGCATCGTAATCGGCGTGTTCGAGTCGCAAACGCTCTCGGGCGCTGCGCTGGAGATCGACGCGGCCACCAAGGGCCTCCTGACCCGCGTCATCAAGGCCGGCGACATGGACGGCAAGGCCGGCACCACCCTGTTCCTGCACGAAGTCTCAGGCATCGGCGCTTCGCGCGTGCTGCTGGTCGGCCTCGGCAAGCAGGATGCTTTCAGCCAGAAAGCCTACGGCGAAGCCGTGCGGGCCGCCTGGCGAGCACTGCTCGGCACCAAGATCGTCCAGGTTACGTTCACGCTCGCCCAGCTGCCAATCCTCGAGCGCTCGGCCGATTGGGGCGTGCGCGCCGCGATCCTCGCGCTGCGCGAACTGAGCTACCGCTTCACGCAGATGAAGAGCAAGCCGGACAACGCGCCGCGCGCCCTGAAGCGCATCGTGTTCAGCGTCAACACCGGCGACGAGAAGGCCGCCAAGCTCGCGGCCAAGCAGGGCGCCGCGCTTGCCAACGGCATGGATCTGACGCGTGACCTCGGCAACCTGCCGAGCAACGTCTGCACACCGACCTATCTGGCCAACACCGCGAAGAAGCTCGCCAAAGACTGGAAGCTGAAAGTCGAAGTGCTCGGTGAGAAGCAGTGCGAAGCCCTGAAGATGGGCTCGTTCCTGTCGGTCACGGCCGGCTCGGTCGAACCGGCCCAGTTCATCGTGCTGCAGTACCAGGGCGGCGCCGCGAAAGCCGCGCCGGTGGTTCTGGTCGGCAAGGGCGTCACGTTCGACACCGGCGGCATTTCGCTGAAGCCGGGCGAAGGCATGGACGAGATGAAGTACGACATGTGCGGCGCCGGTTCGGTGCTAGGCACGTTGCGCGCCGTCGCCGAAATGGGCCTGAAAATCAACGTGGTCGGCATCATCCCGGCCGTCGAGAACATGCCGTCGGCCACCGCCACCAAGCCGGGCGACATCGTCACCAGCATGAAGGGCCTGACGATCGAAGTGCTGAATACGGACGCCGAAGGCCGGCTCATCCTGTGCGACGCGCTGACCTATGCCGAGCGTTTCAAGCCGGCGGCGGTGATCGACATCGCCACGCTGACGGGCGCCTGCATCATCGCGCTGGGTCACCACAACAGCGGTCTGTTCTCGAAAGACGACGCGCTGGCGGGCGAGCTGCTCGATGCCTCGCGTGAAGCCTCCGACCCGGCCTGGCGCCTGCCGCTCGACGACGAGTATCAGGATCAGCTCAAGTCGAATTTCGCGGACCTGGCCAACATCGGCGGACGTCCGGCGGGCAGCGTGACGGCGGCGTGCTTCCTCTCGCGCTTCACTGAAACGTACCCGTGGGCCCATCTGGATATCGCCGGCACCGCGTGGAAGAGCGGCGCGGCGAAGGGCGCCACCGGCCGCCCTGTGCCCTTGCTCGCGCAGTTCCTGATCGATAGGGCCGCTGACGGTCGCGCTGCACAATGACGCATTGCAGTAAAGTTGCGGGCGTCGTTGCAGACGCAAAGCGGAGCCGCCGATGACGAGAATCGATTTTCACTCGAACGTCGGCGATTCGCTGCTGTATGCGTGCCGCCTGATCCGCAAGGCGTATCAGGCGGGCCAGCCGACCATCGTGCTGGCCGAGCCCGCGCGTCTGCGGGCTTTCGACGAGCAGTTGTGGACCTTCTCACCCCTGGACTTCGTGCCGCACTGCATGGCGGGCACGCCGCTCGCCGCGCAAACGCCAATCGTGCTGGCGTCGAACCTCGATGATGTGCCGCATCATCAGGTGCTGCTCAATCTCGGCGCCACGGTCCCGGCGCAATTCGCGCGCTTCGAAAGATTGCTGGAAGTGGTCGGTAACGCACACGACGAACTCGCGGCGGGCCGCGAACGCTATCGTTTCTATCGCGATCGCGGCTATGCTTTGAACAACTACAAGCAAGGCAGCCAGGCCTCCAGCTAGGCCCCATTTCGTCCGCGTCGCGCGGTGTTTTGTCGGATGGATTCGACGCGCGCGCGGCCTGCCTCGGCTTGGACTCAAACACGGAGAGCGCGCGTGTCCGATCCTAACGATAGTTCGATCCCGGTTCTGAACGAGATTCTCGTGCCGGGCAAGCCTGCCCAGGCGCGCGAGGCGGAGGGCGGCGCAGCGGCGCCGGCCACCCAGCCAGTGGCCGATCCCGCGACTGCGCAAGAACCGGTCCTTACGCCGGAAGCCAGGCATGAGCCTGAGCCGGTGCTTGCGCCAGAATCCGCGCACGCGCCAAAGGAGCCGACGCTCGCGCCGGAACCCACGCATGTGTCGGAGCAAGCGCATCCGGCCGAGCACGCTCACCCGAAAAGGCGTTCGCGGGCACACCACGCTGCCGATCACCGGCACGGACATGAGCCGGCCTTTGCGTCTGCGGGCGTCTTCGATCGGGCTGAACCGCATGCGCCGATCGAGGCGGGTACGATCGTGCCGCCGGATATCGCTTACGAAGCACAGCCGCAACCCAATCTCGATGCCGATGTCATCGCCGAACGTCTGCGTGGGCGGTTCGCGGGTTTTCTGACGGGCGAGGGGCGCGGCATCATCGAGGCACGTTGCCGCGATGCGTTGCAGGATCACACGTCCTGGCTCATCAACCAGATCACGCGCGAAGTGGCGTTGGCGCTGGAGACTGAATTGACCGGCTGGGTCAGGGAAGCGGTCGATCAGGAGATCGCGAGGCGCTCGGGCAGCGCCTGATCGTGGCTGAGGGCGCGCCGCGCTACGGGCGCTCTCACCGCTTTCATCAAGCGGCGTTCATTTGAGTCTTCGTTTAAGTGTGATTATTTGAGCGTCAGCACCCAGCTCGCCAGCGTAGCCGCCTGATCGGGCGTGAGTTGCGTATTCGCGGGCATCGGCACCGCGCCCCACACGCCCGTGCTGCCGTCAAGAATTTTGTGCTTCAGATAGGTGGCGGCATCTTCGCGGCCGGCATATTTCGAGGCGACGTCATGCAGCGCGGGTCCCATGAATGGACGCGTCACCGAGTGACAGCTCATGCAGTTTTCTTGCTGAGCCAGCTCGAGGGCGGCGGGCACCTCCGCGTGCGCCGCCGGACTGACGGCGCCTAACATAGCGCTCAGCACGCTGGCCGACGCGAGCGCTGCATACGACATTGATTTCATTCTGGTCTCCGTCGGTGCAGGTGCCCGACTCGTGGTGCACGCATTATAAAAGGAAAGGGGCGCACGGTTTCCCGTGCGCCCCTTTGCGCTTTTTCGTAACTGACGCAGCCGATGTGGTGTCGAGCGATGCTACGCGTTAGCCCCGGCGAATCGAGGTGAATCGAGGCGGATCAGCGTAGCGTGCTCAATGCCCGCTCAGCCCGTCACTGCGCCCTTGTTGGCCGGCAGCGCCAACGCCGAGTACTTCGCCAGCACGCCACGCGTGTAACGCGGCTTCGGTTGCTGCCATGCAGCGCGGCGGCGTTCCAGCTCGGCGTCGTCGATGTTCAACTGCAGGAGCAGCTTGTGCGCGTCGATCGTGATCGAGTCGCCTTCCTGCACGAACGCGATCGTGCCGCCCACGAACGCTTCCGGCGCCACGTGACCCACCACCATCCCCCACGTGCCGCCCGAGAAGCGGCCGTCGGTGATCAGGCCCACGCTTTCGCCGAGTCCCTTACCGATGATTGCGGACGTAGGCGCAAGCATTTCCGGCATGCCGGGGCCGCCCTTCGGGCCGAGGTAGCGCAGCACGACCACGTCGCCGGCCACGATCTTGTCGGCCAGAATCGCTTCCAGCGCGCTTTGCTCGTCGTCGAACACGCGGGCCGGTCCGGTGATGACCGGGTTCTTCAGGCCGGTGATCTTGGCGACCGCGCCATCGACGGCCAGGTTGCCTTTCAGGATCGCCAGATGGCCTTCCTTGTACAACGCCTGCTCGATCGGGAAAATCACCTGCTGATCGGCGCGCGGCTTGCTCGGCACGTCCTTCAGTTCTTCGGCGATCGTCTTGCCGGTGATCGTGATGCAATCGCCGTGCAAGAGGCCCGCGTCGAGCAGGATCTTCATGACTTGCGGAATGCCGCCGGCCTTATGCAGGTCGGTCGCCACGAACTGGCCCGACGGCTTCAGGTTGCAGATCACCGGCACCTTCTTGCGCATACGCTCGAAGTCTTCGATGGTCCATTCCACTTCAGCCGCGTGGGCGATGGCGAGGAAGTGCAGCACGGCGTTGGTCGAGCCGCCCGTGGCCATCAGCACGGCCACGGCGTTTTCGATCGCCTTCTTCGTGACGATGTCGCGCGGCTTCAGATCCTTCTTGACCGCTTCGACCAGCACGCGTGCCGATTCGGCCGCCGAGTCGACCTTTTCCTGGTCCGGATTGGCCATCGTCGACGAATAAAACAGCGACATGCCCAGCGCTTCGAACGACGAGCTCATCGTGTTGGCGGTGTACATGCCGCCGCACGAACCCGTGGACGGGCACGCGTTCTTTTCGACCCCTTCAAAATCTTCCTGCGACATCCGGCCGGCCGTGAACTCGCCCACTGCTTCGAACGACGACACGATGGTCAGGTCGGTGCCCTTCCAGTTGCCCGGACGGATCGTGCCGCCATACACGTAGATGCTCGGCACGTTGGTGCGCAGCATGCCGATCATGCCGCCCGGCATGTTCTTGTCGCAGCCGCCGATCACCACCACGCCGTCCATCCACTGGCCTTGCACGCAAGTCTCGATACAGTCGGAGATGACTTCGCGCGACACGAGCGAATACTTCATGCCTTCGGTGCCCATCGACATGCCGTCCGAAATCGTCGGCGTACCGAAGATCTGCGGATTCGCGTCGGCGCCCTTGACCGCGGCGACGGCCGCGTCGGCCAGACGCTGCAGGCCGGCGTTACACGGCGTGATGGTCGAGTGGCCGTTGGCGATGCCGATCATCGGCTTGTCGAAGTCGGCCTTTTCGTAGCCGAGTGCGTAGTACATCGAGCGGTTCGGTGAGCGCGCCACGCCTTGCGTGATGTTCTTCGAACGACGGTTGTATGCCATGGGGAACTCCAATCTGTTTTGTTTTGATCCGTGCTGCGTGTGCGGGACTCAGGTGCTGCCGCAGAGGCCGCGCTGACGCTGCCAATGCGTTGCCGGCGGCGTCGGCCGATACGGCGGTTCTGGTCAGTTCAGTTTAGTTCCGACGCGTTGCGCAAGGGTGCAGTTTTGCGAAGCGCGTGTCCAATATATTATTCAGGCTCGATTAGGTCGTAAAATGTATTAATCATGTTGCCTACGATTCCTGACCTGCGCCAATTGCGCTATTTCGTGACCGTCGCCGAAGAAAAGCACTTCGGGCGGGCGGCCGTGCGTCTTTCCATGACGCAGCCGCCGTTGTCGCAGGCGATTCGGGCGCTGGAGGAAACACTCGGCGTCGAGTTGTTCGCGCGCACCAAGCGCTCGGTGGAGCTGACCCCGGTGGGCGCGGACCTGTTGCCCGAAGTGCAGCGCCTGCTGGCGAGCGCCGAGGGGCTGCGGCCGCTGGCGCAGAGCCTCGCGCGAGGCGAGGCCGGGGCGTTGTCGCTGGCTTTCGTCTCGACGGCCGATTACGGCCTGCTGCCGCTGCTGCTGCGCGATTTCGGCGCGCGCCATCCTCGAGTGCGCCTCGAACTGACCGAAGCCACCAGCGACGTGCAGATCGACGAATTGGTGGCCGGGCGCATCGACGCAGGCCTCGTGATCGCGCCGCTGCCGTCGCGCCATGCCACCCAGCTTTCGTGGCTGCCGATCGCCCGCGAGCCGCTGGTGATCGCGATGTCGACGGACATGGCGCAGCGCGTGGGCCGCACCGCCGGCTCCAGGGCCGACCCGCACGCGGAGTGGCTGGACACGCCCATCAGCCTGCGCGACGTCGCCAACGAACCGCTCGTGATCTTCCCAAGACGTCTGGCGCCAGGCTTTTATGACATCATTATGGATTGCTACGGCGTGGCGGGCCTCGCGCCCCGGGTCGGCCAGGAGGCGATCCAGATGCAGACGATCGTGAGCCTCGTGTCGGCCGGGATGGGCGTCGCACTGGTGCCGCAATCGTTGCGTAATCTGCGCCGCACGGGTGTCGTGTACCGGCCGCTCTCCGAATCGGTGCCGGCGATCGAGACGGGGCTGGTCTGGCGCACGGCGGAGGTGAGTCCGGTTCTGGCCGGCTTCATCGAGATCGTGCGAGCGCACGCGGCGACCATGGAGGCGCAGTTCGCGGCGCCTCGTGTTTAGGCGAGCTTAGGTGAGCCGCTGCCGCGAACGCATTGCAAGCGGAACCGTCCAACGCATGCGCCGCATGATGCGCACACCGCCGGCTGCTACTTGAAACCCGACTAGAAATCCGCTTCTGAACCTGAACTGCCCATAACAACACGATGCTCATTCACCCGAATTTCGACCCCGTTGCCATTCATCTGGGGCCGCTTGCTGTGCGCTGGTATGGACTGATGTACCTCGTTGCGTTCATCGCGGCGATCGTCGTCGGCCGCTTGCGGCTGCGTTTGCCGTATGTCGCCGCGCAAGGCTGGACCGCTAAAGATATCGACGACATGCTGTTTTACGGCGTGCTCGGTACGATCCTTGGCGGCCGGCTCGGCTACGTGCTGTTCTATAAGGCGAGCTTTTACTTCGCGCATCCGCTCGACATCTTCAAGGTATGGGAAGGCGGCATGTCGTTTCACGGCGGCTTCCTCGGCGTGACGCTGGCCATGGTGCTGTTCGCCTATCAGCGCAAGCGGTCGTGGCTGCAGGTCACCGATTTCGTCGCGCCGATGGTGCCGACCGGGCTCGCGGCTGGGCGCCTCGGCAACTTTATCAACGGTGAGTTGTGGGGCCGCGTGACCGATCCGTCGGCGCCCTGGGCGATGTTGTTTCCAGGCGCCGCGCCGGACGACGCCACGTGGCTCACCACTCATCCGCAACTGGCCGCGCAATGGCATCTGAACGAAGTGTTCGCGCAATATCACATGCTGCCGCGTCATCCGTCGGAGTTGTATGAGATCGCGCTGGAAGGCGTGGCGCTGTTTTTCGTGCTGTTCTTCTTCTCACGCAAACCAAAGCCGTTGGGCGCAATTTCCGCGGTGTTCCTGATCGGCTACGGCCTCGCGCGTTTCACGGTGGAATTCGCACGTGAGCCGGACGACTTCCTTGGGCTCCTGGCAATGGGCCTCTCGATGGGCCAATGGCTCTCGCTGCCAATGATCCTCGTGGGCATCGGGGTACTGGTGTGGTCATATCGCCGTGCGCGGCGTGAACCGGCGCAGCCAGTCGGCGCAAACTGAGCGCTACGTTTTATCGTAGTGAGAAGCCAACAAAAAAAGCCACGGCATGCCGTGGCTTTTTCTTTTACAGCAGGACGTCCGGTGTAAAACGCGTTACTTCATCTGTACCGAGCCCGACACATTGACCGTGACAGTCGACGTGCCGCCTTCGATCGGCACCGGCGCGGATGCCTTCGCATCGGCACCCATTGCGCGTGCGCTCATCATCATCATGGGACGCGGCATGACACCGTTGTGCCCGACGTTGACCTCGCGAATCGAATAGCCGTTGTAGCCGAATGCCTGCGCCGACGAAGCGGCTTGCTCACGGAACGACTTGATGGCCTCACCGGTGAGCTTCTGCTCCGCGGCACGCTGCGCTTCCGGCGACAACGAGAACTGCACGTTGCCGACCTGCATGATCGATGCCATCTGGCCCGCGAGCTTCGACGCCGCGGCGAAGTCGTGCGACTCGAGCACAACTTCAGTACGGCCGCGCCATGCGGAAATACGGCCGTCACGATCGGTGGATGGGTAGATCGAGAAGGAGCCAGTGCGAGCCGTTACGCCGTTCACGCCCTTGGCTTTTTGCAGCGCCGCATCGGCGCGTTGATTCAGCGTGGAGGTGAGCACGGACGGATCACTCGCTTCCTGCTCATAGAACAGCGTGATATCGACGACGTCTTGCGGCACTTCCGAGCTTGCTTGCGCATTCAGCGACAGCACGCCCGCGGGCTGATATTGCGTCACGCCCTGCGCGCGGGTCATGGCCGGCGTCAACGCGAGCGCAGCAGGCGCGGCGCAAACGAGAGCGAGAGCGAGTGCACGTGCGGTGTTTTTCGTCATTCTTGGACTCCTTGCTTGAACAGGTTGTGCACGATTGGAGCGAACGCCATGCGCGTGGCACAACGTTTGCGAGTCCGTTAGGCGCTTGTAACCTGAGCTTGGTTCCCTAATTTGACGTTTGCTGAACGTTTGTGTTCATCGGCGCACAGACTTGCGCGTGACACAAGCGGCAACGGGCCGCATGTGAGTATGCAACGTTAAACAAGACGTTTAGTGATGAAGCGCCATTCAGCTTCGGTCACCGGTGTGATCGAAAGACGGTTGCCTTTGACGAGCACACGCATGTCCTTCAATTCCTCATGCTCGCGCAGCGCGGCAAGCGGAATCAACGGGATCTTCTTCTTGAACACCACATCGACGAGTAGCCAGCGCGGCGTTTCCTGCGACGACTTCGGGTCGTAGTAGGGGCTCTTCTTGTCGAATTGAGTGGGGTCTGGATACGCGGTGGACGATACCTCCGCGAGCCCTGCAATGCCCGGCTCCGGGCAACTCGAGTGATAGAAGAGCACACCGTCGCCGACCTGCATCATGTCGCGCATGAAGTTGCGCGCCTGATAGTTGCGCACGCCGGTCCACGGCAACGTATGGTGCGGCGCCTCTGCGAGATGGTCGATGCTTGCTTCGTCCGGTTCGGACTTCATTAGCCAGTAGCGCATGAATCGAGTTGAACGTTAAAGGTTTGATACAGCAAGAAAAATCGCGGCCCAAAGAAAAACGGCACCGAACCGAAGTCCGATGCCGTTTGAATAAGGTCCCCGCCTTAGCCGCTAGGCCGGCATCCTGAACCGGGAGTTCAGAATTGGTCGCAGTTAGCAGCACTTCGGGTACATCAGACAGAGTGACGCGCACACCCGTGCTACAAATTTCCACAACCGTGCACATGGCATTGGTTCAAGGAATATATGACCTTGGCGAACCAGGCAGGGAAGTCAAACCGATTGAATTCAAGACGTTTGCATGAATCTTTGCTCATGCACCTCGTTTGAATCCGCAGCCGATCTCAGGACCGGCTACAAGATACTTTACATGCTGTACTGCTGAATCACAGTACCCAGTTGCTCGTTCATTTGGTGCATTGTACGCCGGATTTCTTCAGCGGGAAATGCTTCTCCGTGCCGCACGCTGCTTTGCAGCTTAAGCAGTTCTGATGCCAGCGACAGCGCGGCCATGACGGCAATGCGATCCGTGCCGCGCACGTTGCTGCTATTGCGGATCTTCGACATCTCGGCGTCGACGCGAGCAACCGCTTCAAGCAACGCGCCTTCAGTTTCCGGCGAGCAGGCGAGACGATAGGGCACGCCGAGAATCGATACTTCGATCTGCTTGGTGGTCATGCATTTTCTCCATGGCGGGTGACGTCGCTCTCCGCTTCTTCCTCATGCGGCGCGGCCTCGAGCAGGTCGAGCTGATTATCAGGCTCGCTGTGCGCGCGGGCCCGCGGCAATTTTTCGAGGATCGCATTGAGGCGCACCTGTGCGTCGTCGATCTTTGCCGACAGCGCGTCGCGTTCCGCCTGCAGCGCATCGCGCTCCTCGCGCATCAGCGCGAGTTCCGTGCGCGTGGCCTCGGCTTCCGCACGCGTTTGGGCGAGCTGATCTTCGAGCGCGAGACGCGCTTCATTGTGGCGTTGGCTGATCGTGATCAGCTTGCCGATATTCTGTGAAAGTGTTTCGAGTTCGGTGAGCATCTGCTGCGTCCTCTAAAGACATCGCATTTTAGCGCGGAATGTCGCAGGTTCCGACAATTGTCTCGTTTCGAGACGTAACAACATCGCTTTGTGCCGGCTTTTATCGACCATATGATGAAAAACAACTCATGCATCGGACAATAACCTGCACTTAACAGAACAGTTTGCGCGCGGATTAACCATTCTTGACGGACCCGAGGGCCGCTCCTAAACTGGCCGCACTTTGGTGCCCGCGCGCGCTTTTCGACAGTGTGCGCAGTTAAACGGGAAGCAGGGCGCGCGCTTCGCCTGAACGCGCCAACCTGCGCTGCCCCCGCAACGGTAAGCGACCGCATTCGTCATGCAGGTCGATCCTGATCGCGTGTTTGAAGCTGAACACGCGAGTGTGCCACTGCGCGTCACGCGTGGGAAGGCGGGATCGATGTGTCGCCAGCCCGGATACCGGCCAGAGGGAGAGGCTCGTTCCCGCGCAAACGTAAAACAACGCGGGCGCCTCGTTACGCATCGGCCCGCGGGGAAGCGGGCCGCGCACGCTATCCACAGGAATGTCATCCCATGCTGTCCCCTATCGCTCGCGCGGCGTTGCTCGCCTTTGCGAGCCTGCCGCTCGTCGTGCATGCGCAAGCTGCCGCTTCTTCTGCGTCCTCGTCCTCCTCCTCTTCTTCATCTTCTTCTGCCGATGCGGGGGCGAGCGATTCGTCAGCCGCGGTGTTGTCGCCCGTTGTCGTGACCGCGGAGCGCGGGCCGCAACCGCTCGCCGATGCGATCCCGCAGACCACGCTGTTCGATCAGCAGGACATTGCCGATACGACCGCGACCGATTTGCCCGGCCTGCTGCAACTCGCGCCCGGTGCGCAAATCTCGCGCACCGGTGGCCCGGGTTCCACGACGAGCCTGTTTCTGCGCGGTGCGTCGTCGACGCAATCACTTCTGCTGATCGACGGCGTGCGGGTTGATTCCGTGAGCCTGGGTGCGCCGCAACTCGCACAGATTCCACTCGATCAGATCGATCACGTCGAAGTGGTGAATGGCAACGTGTCCGCGCTTTACGGCTCCGGCGCAATTGGCGGCGTGGTGCAAGTATTCACCAAAGACGGCGGCGACCATCCGCCGCGTTTCAATTTTTCGGTGGGCTATGGCAGCTATCACACGCAGACACAGCAAGCCGGCGTGAACGGCGCGCTCGATAAAGACGGCAACACCACCTTCAGCATTTCGCTCGCGCGTTCGAAAGACGACGGCTTCTCGTCGCTCAATCCGTCTCAGGCGCCCAACGCGAATCCGAACGCAAACGGCTATCTGAACGAAAGTATCTCGGCTTCGCTGCGTCACAAGTTCAGCGACAAGTGGGACGCGGGCGTCACCTATTTCCAGTCGAACGGCAATAACAGCTACGACAACGCGTACGGCGTGCCGATCGATCTGAACAACCTCTACAGCAAAGTGCGCCAGGTGTCGGTGTTCGCGAACGGCAAGCTGACCGACTGGTGGACCACGCACTTCATCGTTTCCGAAGGCGACGACCGCAGCGTGGCGAATACCAACGGCATCTACAACGGCCGCTTCGATACCGACAATCGCCAGTACACATGGCAGAACGATTTCGCGCTCGCCGCGCAGCAGAAACTGCAGGTCGGCTATGAGCATCTGGATCAGAGCCTCGATTCGGATACGTTCGCTGCGCCCGACCGGCATGTCGATTCGGGCTTTGTCGGCTACACAGGGCGCTTTGGGCGCAATCAGATTCAGGCCAACGTGCGGCGCGATCAGTATTCCGATTTCGGCGGGGCGAACAGTTACTATCTCGGCTACGGTTTCGACATCACCGAGCATTGGAAGGCGACTGCAAGCTATTCGGATTCGTTCCGCGCGCCGAGCTTCGACGATCTGTACTATCCGCTCAGCGGCAATCCGTCGATCCAGCCCGAGCGCAGCCATTCGATCGAAGCAGCGTTGCAGTACGCGTCGAACGCGCTTGGCGTGATGCGTCTGAGCGCGTTCCAGACGCGTTATTCGAATCTGATCGACTACGAGCAGGTTACGCCCGGCATCTTTTTGGCCGAGAACGTCGGCCGTGCGAAGGTGCAGGGGCTTGAGGGATCGTGGAGCGGCCATGTGGGCAAGACAGATGTGCGTGCGTCGGTGACGCTGCAAAATCCCGTCGACCTCGATAGCGATACCGATCTCGTGCGGCGTGCAAGGCGCTTCGCGTCGCTGGCGGTGAATCGCAGCATTGCCGGGTGGCGTGTTGGCGGCGAGTGGATCGTCAGCGGCGCCCGTGAAGATAGCAGCGGCACGCTGGGCGGCTACGGCGTGGTGAATCTGTCGGCGCGCTACAACATCACGAAGGCGTGGTACGTCGCCGCGCAGATCCAGAACCTGTTGAACAAGGACTATGAAACGGCCTACTCGTATAACTCGCCGCGGCGCGGTGCGTATGTCACTGTTGGTTGGCAGCAGCAGTGACGAACGTGCTTGCATGAGAACGCGCCGATGAACCGTAGCTCGAGCCCGATGCCCACGAGCACGTTGCGCGTGATGGGCGCAAAGCGCGCGGCCGCGATCTGGCTCGTGCTCGCGGCAATCGCGCTGGTTGTGCTGATGGCGTCGCTCGCGCTCGGCAGCGTGTCGCTCGCGCCGGCGCGCGTGTTGGCGGCGTTGCTGCCGTCGCACGCGGCGCATGTCGAGTCCGGCGATCTTGCCGGCGAGATCGTGCGCACGCTGCGTTTGCCGCGCGCGCTGGCCGGCTTCGCGTGCGGCGCCTTGCTTGCGCTGGCCGGTGCGCTGCTGCAAGTGCTGTTGCGCAACCCGTTGGCTGAACCCTACGTATTAGGTGTGTCGGGTGGCGCGGCAACGTTCGCGCTGGTCGCGATGATCGCCGGTTGTGCGTGGTGGATCGTCGACGCCAGTGCATTCGCCGGCGCCTTCGTGTCGATCCTGCTGGTGCTTGGCCTCGCACGCCGTGAGTTGTGGCGGGGCGAGCCGCAGGATACGTCGCCGCGTTTGCTGTTGACTGGTGCGGTGATCGCGGCCGGCTGGGGCGCTGTCATTACCCTGTTGCTCAACCTTGCGCCGGACAATCGGCTGCGCGGCATGCTGTTCTGGCTGACCGGCGATCTGAACGGCGGCGCGATGCCATGGACGGCGCTCGCCGCGCTCGTCGTCGTGCTGGTGGCGATCGTACCCGCTGCACCGCGCCTGAATGTGCTGCTGCGGGGCGACGCTGCAGCGCAGGCGCTCGGCGTTGCGGTGGTGCCGCTGCGCTTGCGTGTGTATCTGGTGGCGTCGCTGGCGGCAGCCGCCGCGGTGACCACGGCGGGCACGATCGGTTTTGTCGGGCTCGTCGTGCCACACATGTTGCGGCTCGCCTTCGGCAACGATCAGCGCATGCTGCTGCCCGCAGCGGCACTCGGTGGCGGTGTCGCGGTGATGGGCGCGGACCTGATCGCGCGTACTGTGATCCCACCGGCGCAATTGCCGGTCGGCGTGATCACATCGATCGTCGGCGTGCCGGTGTTTCTGTGGATGCTGTTGCGCAGGCGCCGATGATGAACGCACACAACGCTGCGCATTCGGCGCTTAGCGCGCAACGCCTGACCTTGCGTGCGGGCATGCGCACCTTGCTCGACGCATTCACGCATACGTTCTACGCAGGCGAGATCTGGTGTATCGCGGGCCCTAACGGCGCGGGCAAGACGACCTTGCTATCCACGCTTGCCGGTCTGGCGCAGCCGTCGGCGGGTCATGTCGAACTCGACGGCGTGCGTCTCGCCGACTGGCAGCCGTTGCCGCTTGCGCAGCGTCGCGCGCTGATGCCGCAAAGCGCTGCGGACGCCTTCAGCGCGAGTGTGCTCGACATCGTGATGCTGAACCGCTTTCCGCATTTGACCGGCTGGGGTTGGGAGGGCGAGGCCGATCGCGCGGCCGCGCATGCCGCGCTGAATGTTTTGGGCCTCGCCGCATTCGCTGCGCGCGACGTTCTGTCGCTTTCGGGCGGCGAACGTCAACGCGTTGCTCTTGCGGGCGTGCTGTGCCAGGAAGCGCCGTTGTTGCTGCTCGACGAACCGCTATCCCATCTGGATCTGCACCACCAGATCGACTGTCTCGAAGCGCTGACCGCCTGGACGCGTGAACCTCGGCGTACAGTAATGTTTTCGTGCCACGACCTGAACCTGGCGCGCCGCTTCGCGACGCACGCGTTGCTGCTCGACGGCAACGGCGGCGCGTATGCCGGACCGGTGCACGACGTGCTGACGCCCACGCTGACGAGCCGTGCGTTCGGCTATCCGTTGATTCTGATTCGCGACGGCGAGCATGAGGCGCTGATTCCCGCGCCGCGCTCGCGTCACGAATCGCCTGCGGCGCATGATACGCCGGCAGGCTAAGCGCTTTATAAAAACACTCTCTCTTTTAGAAACGTCTATGACTTCTTTGCCAGGTTTGCCGGGATTGACCGAAATCGAACCGCTCGATCAAACGCTGCGTGCCGAACTGCAACACATCATCGATACCAAGACCAAGCCGCCCGGCAGTCTTGGGCGGCTGGAAACGCTCGCGCGTCAGATGGGGCTGATCCAGCGGACGACGCACCCTACGGTCGAACGTCCCGCGATGATCGTGTTCGCCGGTGACCACGGTATCGCGCAGGAAGGCGTGAGTCCGTATCCGCAAGCGGTGACCGCGCAAATGGTCGCTAACTTTCTCACGGGCGGCGCGGCGATCAATGCCTTGAGCCGCGTCTCCGGCGTGGAGCTCGAAGTGGTCAATTCGGGCATTGCGACGCCGCTGCCGTCGACGGAGGGTCTCATCGACATTCCGGTTGCGGCCGGCACGCGCAACTTCGCGCACGAACCCGCCATGACGCACGAGCAGGCACTTGCCGCGATGCAAGCGGGCGCGGTTCGCGTGCGGCATCACGCGGCGCTCGGTACCAATGTGATCGGCTTCGGCGAAATGGGCATTGCGAATACGTCGTCGGCCGCGTGTCTGATGAGCCGCTTGTGCGGCGTGCCGATCGACGAATGCGTCGGGCGCGGAACCGGTCTCGACAACGCGGGGCTTGCAAAAAAGCGCAACGTACTCGCCTCCGCAGTCGCGCATCACGCTGCTTCCAACGATCCGCTCAACGTGCTCGCAACTTTCGGCGGCTTCGAAATCGCCATGATGGTGGGGGCATACCTAGCTGCCGCGCAAGCGCGCATGACGATCCTTGTCGATGGTTTCATCGCGACCTCAGCGTTGCTGGTGGCCGATGCGTTGGCACCGAACGTGCGCGAGTATTGTGTGTTCGCGCATGCGTCGAATGAGGCGGGGCATCGGCGCATGCTCGATCATTTCGGCGCGTTGCCCTTGCTTTCGCTCGATATGCGTCTCGGCGAAGGTACCGGCGCGGTACTCGCGGTGCCGTTGCTGCGAGCGGCGGTAGCGTTCGTGAACGAAATGGCCAGCTTCGAATCGGCCGGTGTCGCCAATCGCGATGCGTGAGCCGTTATACAAAGCGCGCTTGTACGACGCGCAGTCATACAGAAGCGTGCATTCGGCTCACTCATGAATCCGCTCGCTGAACTCCGCTATTTCTTCACGGCGCTCGGCTATTTCACGCGCGTGCCGGTGCCGCGCTGGGTCGGCTATGAGCCGCACTATCTGAATGCGGCGGCGCGTTATTTCCCGCTCGTCGGGCTATTGGTCGGTGGATTGAGCGCGCTGGTTTATCTCGCGGCGTTGCATATCTTTCCCGCGGGCGTGGCGGTGCTTCTGTCGATGGCGGTGTCGCTTCTCGTCACCGGCGCATTTCACGAGGACGGACTGGCCGATTGCGTCGATGCGTTCGGTGGCGCCTATACGCGCGAGGACGCGTTGCGCATCATGCATGATTCGCGCATCGGCGCTTTCGGCGCCATCGCGCTCGTGATTGCGCTAGCACTGAAGTGGCAAACGCTTACCGCGTTGCCGCCGATGCGAGCCGCAAGTCTGATGATTGCAGCGCATGCGGCGAGCCGTGTGTTCGCCATCAGCTATCTGGCCACACTCGACTACGTGCGCGCCGAAGGCAAAGCCAAACCGGTTGCGCAACGCTTGAGCGGCCCCGCGTTGCTCTGCGCCGCAGTGTTCGGTCTGCCGTTGTTGCTCTGGCCGAACTTGCTGGATTCGCCAAATTGGCGCTTCGCCTGCGTGACGTTTGCCATACTGGTGGCACTGCGCTTTGCATTGGGCCGCTATTTCGTCAGACGCATCGGTGGTTACACCGGCGATTGCCTCGGCTTTGCGCAACAGATCTTTGAACTGAGCATCTACCTTGTGGGGCTCGCATGGATATCGTCCTGATCCGTCATCCTGCCGTCGCGCTCGATTCAGGTGTGTGCTACGGCCATAGCGACGTGGCGCTCGCCGAAGACGTCGAGGTATCAGCGAGTGCCCTCGCGCTGAAACTGGCGACCTTGCAGATACCACCGCCGCGTGTGCTGATGTCGAGCCCGTTGACGCGTTGCGCGACACTGGCCGCGGTCATGGCGAACGATTTCGGTTGCGCGCTCAGTCACGACGATCGTCTGAAGGAAATGAATTTCGGCGATTGGGAGGAGCAGCGTTGGGACGCAATCGATCGCGAGCTGCTCGACGCCTGGGCGGCGAACTTCGAGCACGCGCGTGCGCATGGCGGTGAGAGCGTCGCGCAATTCGTCGCACGGGTGCGAGCGTGGTTCGACGCGTTTGCGCTGACGCGCGAGTTGTCGCCCGCGTACGTGGTCACGCATGCCGGCGTCATGCGGGTGATCGCCTCGCTGGTGTTGGACGTGCCGGTGGAAAACTGCCTGCGCTGGTCGTTGGAGATGGCGGGGATTGTCTGGCTGCGCAGGGATGATGAGTCGCAGCAGTGGTCGTTGGTGAGGTGGAATGTGTGAGGGAAGGGGCTTGGTGCCTGCGGTCCCCTGAATCGCGTCAGTCCAGCCTTATTCGTGACACTTTTTCTGGAAATTTGTCGCGAAAACAAAAATCGTGACACTTTTAGACGTGAAAAGTGTCACGATTAGCTCGAATTGTGCCACAATGCCATGAAAAAGTGTCGCGATTAGGATTTATCGCGACACATTGGCAAGAGGTGGCGCGCATGAACAGCAGTGGCATCAAGCAGGAACTGGATCTGATCGAGCAACTCATCGGTGCAAGCGCCGAGGGGCGAGGCGTTCGTGCGCTTGTCGCGGCACTTGCCGGGCGCCGCCATCCCATGCAACGCCGTACGCTGCAACGTCGTCTCGACGTGTTGCTCGAAGCGGGCCGGATCGTCTCGGAAGGTGCCGGCCGCGCAGTGTCCTACAAGCAGGCTGTGGCTCCTGGCGCGGCTGTTTCCCCCGCCGAGGTAATCGCTGGCGCAAGCACTTCCGGCGAGGCCTACGTGCCCGTATCGAGCGCGGGTCTCGAGGTGCGCGCGGAAGTGAACCGGCCGCTGCACGAGCGCCGGCCGGTCGGCTATAACCGTGCGTTTCTCGAACGCTATCGTCCGAATCAGGACGCGTATCTATCGCAAGCGCAGCGTGAACGCCTGCATGAATGGGGCCGCACGTCGGCGGATGTGCGGCCGGCCGGCACCTACGCACGCGACATCATGAGCCGGCTTCTGATCGATTTGTCGTGGGCGTCGTCGCGGCTCGAGGGCAATACCTACACGCGGCTCGACACCGTGCGGCTGATCGAGCAAGGGCACATTGCGGAAGGCAAGGACGCTCAGGAAACGCAGATGATCCTGAATCACAAGGCCGCGATCGAAATGATCGTCGAGAGCGCGGACGAAGTGGGCTTCAATCGGTTCACCGTGCTGAACCTGCATGCGATTCTCTCTGACAACCTGATGTCCGACCCGTTCGCCAGTGGCCGTTTGCGCGCGCGAGAAGTGGAGATCAGCGGCACCGTATTTTTCCCGCTCGCGGTACCGCAGCAAATCGCGCAATGCTTCGAGGCGGTGTTGAACAAGGCCGCCCAGATTGACGATCCCTTCGAGCAGGCTTTCTTCAGCATGGTGCACCTGCCCTATCTGCAGCCGTTCGAAGACGTCAACAAACGGGTCTCGCGTCTGACCGCGAATATCCCGCTGATCCGGCAAAATCTGTGTCCGCTGTCGTTCATCGACGTTCCCGAAAAGGCCTACGTCGACGGTACGCTCGGGGTGTACGAGGGCAATCGCGTCGAGTTGTTGCGCGACGTCTTCATCTGGGCGTACGAGCGCTCCTGTCAGCGTTATCTGGCGATTCGACAATCAATCGGTGAGCCGGACGCGTTTCGCCTCAAGTATCGCAATGCGTTGATACAGGTGGTGCAGGAGGTGATTCGCGGCGGCCTTGCCGGTACGCGTAGCGAGATTGAAACGCTCGCGCAGAATCAGGTGGATGCGGCGGAGGTATCTTCGTTCGTCGATGCGATTCAGTCCGATCTCGATCAACTCTACCTGGGTAATGTTGCGCGCTATCGGCTGCGGCTTTCCGAATTCGAACGCTGGCCGTTCAAGCGGGCGGACGCCGTCTCGCGTTAACGCGGCACGCCCTCCTGCGTCACGACTTTCGTAGCGGCATCACTGCGCGCCGTTCTTTCTCCGCGAGCGCGCAAGCTCCAGGTCTTCGCACATTTGCTTCGCCCCTTGCGCGATACGCGGCGCCGGCCGGTTGATCAGATCACCGTCGATGGCGAAAAGATTGTTGTTCGCCACCGCTTTGAGGCTCGGCCACGCGCGCCATGTATCGAGTTTCGGCAAGGCGGTGTCCGGTTTGGTCGCGCCGGGTGCGGCGGTGACGATCGCTTCCGGATTCGCTACGAGCACCGCTTCGGTCGAGACGGTTGGCACCAGCGGCTCGAGTTTCGCAAACACATTACGGCCGCCGCATAGCGCGATCACGTCGCTGACCATATGTTCGCCGTTGAGCGTCATCAACGGCTGATCCCACACCTGATAGAACACGCTGACAGGCGGGCGGCTCGCATACTGCGTGCGCAGTCGCGCGATGTCCTGACGGTAGGCTGCCGCCGCGGCATCGGCAGTCGGCGAGGTGCCGAGCAATTGCCCGAGCTTCGATAGCGACACGGCAACATCGTCGAGATGATGCGGCTCGCTGAAGAACAGCGGCACATGCATCTCACGAAGGCGATCGAGTTGGCGCTGCGCATTGCCATGCCGCCACACGACGATCAGATCGGGCTTCAGCGCGACGATTCGCTCGAGGTCGAGTGCCTTGTTGTCGCCGACACGCGGCAGTTGCTTCGCTTCAAGGGGGTAGTCGCTGTAGGACACGGCGCCGACCAGTTTCGCGCCGCCGCCCGCGGCGTACAGCAGCTCGGTGACGTGCGGCGCGAGACTGATGACGCGCTGTGCGGGAGTGGGCAGCGTGACGGTTGCGCCCGTGTCGTCGGTGACGGTGATTGCGGCATGCGCGTGCAGCGTGCTCACTCCAAGTGCCGCGGCGATGAAGAAGCGCGTGAGTCGAATCATCGAACGGCCTCGCGCAGACTTTCTTCAAAGCGCGCCCATTCCGTGTCGCTGGCAGGTAGCCCGAAACGCACACTGCCGGTTGCCGTGAAGAGCCGTGTCCACACGCCGCGTTGCGCTAACGCTTCATGCAGAGCGGCGGCGCGCTCGTCGGCGGTCCATGCGAAGAGCGGTGTGCTGTGCGTGGTGAAACCGTGTGCCTGCAACAGACTTACCAGGCGGGCGCTTTCGGCTTCGAGCAGCGTACGCATCTGCTGCTGCCACGCCACGTCTTCAAACGCGGCTTTGACGGCGTGACGAGCGGGGCCGCTAACCGTCCACGCCCCGAGCGTAAGACGTAATATGTCGAGCAAAGCCGGCGCACCGAGTACGAAACCTGCGCGCACACCCGCGAGCCCGAAGAATTTGCCCGGTGAACGCAACACGATCAACCCGTCGCGATCGGTGCTTGCCGCGAGCGACGCCGAAGGCATCGCATCGGCGAAGGCTTCGTCGATCAGCAGCGTGCCGCCGCGTGCGGTGAGTTGCGCATGCCAGTGCAGCAGCTTGCCGGCGCTGAGGTGTTCGGCGGTCGGGTTGTTAGGATTCACGACGACTACGTGAGTCAGCGCATCAGGCAAAGTGTCCCAGGACACATCCAGTGGCGCGACCTCATGTCCTGCCCGCACGAATGCGGGCGCATATTCGCTGTAGGTGAGCGGTGCGATGCCAACCCGGGCGCGTGGCAACAGTGAGGGCAGTGCGCGAATCGCTGCCTGGCTTCCCGCGACGGGTAGCACATGGGCTGCATCGGGCGCGCCATAGTAACGCGCGGCACAGGCGGCAAAACCGTCACCGTCGTCCGGCAGGCGGCGCCAGGCATCGGCGGGAACCGGCGGCACCGGATAGCCGTGCGGATTGATACCCGTCGACAGGTCGAGCCATTGCGCGTAAGGAATGCCGCAACGCCCGGCCGCTTCGTGCAGATTGCCACCATGAACCACGGCATCGAACGTGATGCCGGAATCCGCCCTGTGACCCGCGATTCGATCAACCATGAAAGGGCACACTCAGCAACGCCAGCACGATCAGTACCGCCAGCCAGAGAATGACCGTCCGTTCGACCAGCATCAACGCCGCCGTAACGTGACTGGCCTTTGCAGCGTGTCCGAAACCGAGCGTCGGCCTATGTTCAAGTGCGCCGTGATACACCGCGGGCCCGCCGATCAACACGTTCAGACTGCCGGCGCCTGAGGCCATGACCGGCCCGGCATTCGGACTGTCCCAACGCGGCGCCTGTTCGCGCCAGCAACGCAGCGCGGTGCGCGTGTCACCGAGCAAAGCGTAGCTCGCGGCGGTGAGGCGCGCGGGAATCCAGTTGAGCACATCGTCGATACGCGCGGCGGCCCAGCCGAAGCGCAGATAGCGCGGGGTGCGGTAGCCCCACATGGCATCGAGCGTGTTGGCCAGACGAAACCCCAGCGCGCCCGGACCGCCCGCTATCGCGAACCAGAACAGCGCGCCGAAGATCGCATCGTTGCCATTTTCGAGCGCTGATTCGACGGCGGCGCGTGACAGCGCAGCTTCGTCGGCATGAGCGGTTTCGCGCGACACGATGCGCGAGGTCAAGAGGCGCGCTTGCGCCAGATCGCGCCGCGTCAGGGCCTCGGCGATAGGCGCAATGTGGTCGTGCAGGCTGCGCGCGCCGAGCGCGAACCACAGCAGCACGACATGCACCGCGCAGGCCGCAAAAAAAGGCAGCACGGCGACGAGCCACCAGGCGATCAGTACCGGCGGCATCACCGTCAGCGACCAGGCGAGTAGTCCCTTGAGACGCAAGCGCCGGCCGGTGTTGTAGTGCGTTTCGAAGCGCATCGCCCATTTGCCGAAGCCGACCAGCGGATGCGCGGTGCGCGGCTCACCGAGCCAGCGGTCGACGGCGACCCCAGCCGTTGCCAGCGTAACGATCAAAGGCAGCGACAGCATTACGCGCCTCCTGCTGTCTTCAAGGCGAGCGGCAAGCCCGCGACCATCATCGTGACCCGGGTGCTCAACGCGGCAATGCGCTGATTGAGCCGCCCGAGTTCGTCGACATAGAGGCGTGTTTCCGCGCCGAGTGGCACCACGCCCAAACCGATTTCATTGCTGACCACGATGATCTTGCCTCTGGCGTTCATGAGCGCTGCTTCGAAAGCGGCAAAGTGCGTGTGATAGTGATCGACCGGCAAGCCGTCGCCGTCAGGTGGGCACAGCAGGTTGGCGAGCCATAGCGTCAGGCAGTCGATCAGAATGCAGTGACCCGGCGCGTCGATTTGCGTGACGGCGCCGGCGAGATCCACGTCTGCTTCGTGCAGCGCCCAATGCGCCGGACGCCGCTCGCGATGATGCGCGATCCGCGCGCTGAATTCGGCGTCGTCGGCTACGCGCGCGGTGGCGATGTACGTGACGGGGAGGGCGCTGTCGTTCGCCAGTTGTTCGGCGTGCACACTCTTGCCCGAACGGGCGCCGCCGAGAACGAAGGTGAGGTCGCGGGAAATCATCGCGTGATTGTACCGGCGTGCAGCGCGTGCAGGCACGATGGGATAATGCCGCGTTCATCGCCCGCATTCATTGTTCGCATTTGCCTATTTACCGCCCAAGCCGATATTCCGTGACCGCCATTTCGAACCCGCATGACGCCGTACCTGTGCCGCGCGGCACGCTGATGATTCAGGGCACTACGTCCGACGCCGGTAAGAGCACGCTCGTCGCGGGGTTGTGCCGGCTGGCGCGCCGCGCCGGCGTGCGGGTCGCGCCGTTCAAGCCGCAGAACATGGCGCTCAATAGCGCGGTGACGGTGGATGGCGGCGAGATCGGCCGCGCGCAGGCCTTGCAGGCGGTGGCCGCCGGCATTGCTGCTCACACCGATCTGAATCCGGTGTTGCTCAAGCCGACGAGCGACCGTGGCGCGCAAGTGATCATCCACGGCAAGGCGCGCATGAATCTCGATGCTCGCGCGTATCACGACTACAAGCCGGTCGCCTTCGAGGCCGTGCTGGAATCGTATGCGCGTCTGCAAGCGGCGTACGACACGATTTTTGTCGAAGGCGCGGGCAGTCCCGCCGAGATCAATCTGCGCGACCGTGATATCGCCAACATGGGTTTTGCTGAAGCGGTTGATTGCCCGGTCGTGCTGGTGGCCGACATCGACCGGGGCGGGGTGTTCGCGCATCTGACCGGTACGCTTGCGTGTCTGTCGGACAGCGAGCAGGCGCGTGTGCGCGGCTTCATCATCAATCGCTTCCGCGGGGACGTCAGTTTGCTCAAGCCCGGGCTCGACTGGCTCGAAGCAAAAACCGGCAAACCGGTGCTCGGCGTGGTGCCGTATCTGCACGGTCTGACGCTCGACGCCGAAGACATGCTGCCGCCCGAGTTGCGCGCGGCGCACAGCGGCCAAAGCGACGATCCGAACCGGATGTTGCGGGTAGTCGTGCCGGTGTTGCCGCACATCAGCAATCACACGGATTTCGACGCACTGCGCGCGCATCCGCAGGTCGATTTTCATTACGTGCGAAGCGGCACGCCGCCTCCGCCGGCCGATCTGATCATCCTGCCGGGCTCGAAAAACGTGCCGGGCGATTTGGCTTTTCTGCGTGAGCAAGGCTGGGACACGGTGCTGCAACGGCATCTGCGCTACGGCGGCCGTGTAATCGGAATTTGCGGCGGCATGCAGATGCTCGGACGTGAAGTGGCCGACCCGCACGGCGTGGAAGGCGCACCAGGAACGAGCGCGGGCCTCGGCTGGCTCGACTACTCGACTGTGCTGACGCGCGAAAAAACGCTCAAGAACGTGACGGGGCATCTCGCGCTGCCCGGGGCGCCCGAGGTAGCCGGCTACGAGATTCATATGGGCGAGACGCAGGGTCCGGCGCTCGGCTCGCCCGCGCTGCAACTGGGCGAAACGCCAAATGCGCATCCGGACGGCGCGATCTCGGCCGATGGCCAAATTCTCGCGACCTACGTGCACGGGCTGTTCGACAGGCCGGCCGCGTGCGCCGCACTGCTGGCGTGGGCGGGACTGAGCGACGCCGAGAAAATCGACTACCCGGCGTTGCGTGAGGCCTCGCTGGATCGCCTGGCCGACACGCTCGCCGAGCACCTCGATCTTTCGAAGCTTTTCGCTGCGATTGGTTGAGCGAGCTTGACCGGATGGTGGTGATTAAATCCCATTGAGAAATAATCAAAGCCTAAGAGGCAGTTTTTCACCTCATTTGGTTCGAATACAGTCGTGACGTCGACGCCCGATGCGGGGCGTCTCCCTCTCGTAAAGGACTCGTCATGAACTCGAACCGCTCCGCCGATTTGGCCGCCTTAATCCTTCGTCTGGCCTTGGGCGTTCTCTATCTCGCGCACAGCTTGCAGAAGATTTTCGTTTTCACGCTGCCGGGAACGGCGCAGTTTTTCGTTTCGCTCGGCTTGCCGGGTTGGCTCGGCTATGTGACGGCGTTTGTCGAGTTGATCGGCGGTATTGCGTTGCTGCTCGGCGTGCAGGTCCGCTGGGTCGCGCTGGTGCTGCTGCCGTTCATGCTCGGCGCAACGTCGCAGCATCTACAGAACGGCTGGGGGTTCGCGTCGCCGCACGGCGGCTGGGAATATCCGGCTTTCTGGGCGGTGACTTTGGTTGTGCAGTCGCTGCTCGGCGCCGGTGCGCTGGCGCTGAGCGGTGCGAAGGCGCCGCGGGCAGTGGCTGCCTGATACGTTTCACCCAGGCACGAAACCGCGCAGGCGCTTCGCGGCGTCGACGAAAGAACGGTCGTACAGGGCTGCACGCGCAACAGCGCAAAGCTCTTTGGCCTGTCACAAATGGCTTGACGTCCTTCTTGTTCGTGCGATGGCTAAGCGGTACTTCGCACGAAGACCAGGAGCAAACCGTAGTCACCTTTATCCGCTGCACGCAAGGCGGTTAAGTAATCCGACCGGGCGTTATCCGCTTTAACCAATGTCCCGCCGCCGCCCCACGAGAACGGCTCTTGTTTCATGCTGCGTAAGAGCGCATCAGCCATCATTCGTGTGTGTCGACCATTACCGTTTGGAAAGGGATGAATCCATACCAGCTCGCGGTGAAATCGTGCGGCAATCTCATCGGGCGGGAATGTGCCGTTGTCGATCCACCACCGCGTGTTATCGAAAAGATTTCTCAGTTTGACGCTGACCTGCGTCCAGTCACATCCGATGTTCTTGTCGGACTTGCGGAACGTGCCTGCCCACGACCAGGTCTGGTCGAACATTTTCTTGTGAAGGTTGCGACAGAACTTTTCACTGAGGACATTGACCTTGCGTTGACGGCGAGCCCATTGCACGGCTTGCAGGATGTTCTCCTGCTCCCAGTCATTCAGCTCACCCTTGGTGGTCAGGTGCGTTGGTATTAGCCCTGCAAGCTCGTCAGGGTCAAGCGGTGTTTGGCCGTCCTGTTCGTCTAAATCTATCGCCATAGGTCGGACCAGCGGCCCCGGAGCAGTTCTGCCGTTCTCTGCTCAACCTGCTTGCGAAGTCGGTCGGTTGCCGGACGTTGGTCTTCCAGACTCATAGTGTGCGCAACTCCACTCACTTCCTGCAGGGCGATTGAGCGCGCCTGGTCTTCGACAACTTGAGTCAGTGGCTTTCTGGGCACCAGAGCATAGACCAGCTCGCAGTCCAGCCCGTCAGCCAACTTGCGCAGTTGTCCAAGCGTGATTCGCTCCTCAGCTTCGGCCGACTCTGACTTGTGCAGGGTCGAACCGGTAATGCCTAACCTGTCGGCCTGTTGTCGCTCGGTGAGCCCTAGCGACTCACGGATGGCCTTCAGCCATCCACGTGGCGGGGGCCGACGGTTGGTCAAATCCGAGTACGCGGCGATCGACGCCTGGACCTGTTCAAGCCGGAGCTGCCTCATTCTGGAATCCATTTTGCTGGCCTATAGGCTATCAAAGACGAAAAAAATGATAACCTATAGTGAAGCAATTATCAATTTTGTGCTTCAGTATAGCGAAGCTAATAGTGCGCGTTGCGTCGCCATAATGACGCACAATAGAATAATTAGCTTCGTCATAAGGCAGCAAAAAAATACCTCTCCGGCAAGAAAAAGACCCGCAATTTCCGTTGGGACGCGGGTCTCAGCGTTAATTAGCTCAAAAACCAATACCTTGGTGGTATCGGTAGCGTGTGGTCGCGCGCTTTTCTATTGCGCTGAGCTAAAAGTGTTTCAGGTGTTCCCGGCATTGCCGGCCTGCGCCGCACCCCCGCGCCAATCAATCAATACAACACGATCTGCGTACAGCGAAACAACGCCATCGTCTTGCCGTTCGGATCGGTGACGGTGGCGTCCCACACCTGCGTGCTGCGGCCCAGGTGGACGGCCTTGGCAACCGCGCGGATCGTGCCTTCGGTAGCCGTGCCGAGAAAATTGCTTTTCAGCTCGATGGTCGTGAAATTGCGCGCCGTCTCAGGCAGGTGGGCGAGGCACGCATAGCCGCAGGCGGTATCGGCGAGGCCGATCACCGTGGCGGCATGCAAAAAGCCGTTCGGCGCCAGCAACTCCTCGCGCACGGTCAATTCCGCGGTCAGGGTGCCTTCCTCCAGCGCCAGAACATGCACGCCCAGCAAGCCGGGCAGCTTGCCCTTCTGACGTTCGTGCAGGCGCTCAATGGAGTATTCCGGGCGAAGTTTGCTCATGAGAATCAGGTCCTTGATAGAAAAAACAGCGATGTAAGGCGGTCAATAGCCGTTTGGGGGCTTCGGCCCCGGTGAATTTGTCGATATTATCAACGGCTGGATCGGCGGGTGAACCTGAAACCGGCACGGATCAGGGCGCATCGGCGCAAGTCAGAGCAAACTGCGCGGTAAACCGGCTGGCGGCGCCCAGCCTTCTTTCCGGGAGAATTCATGACGGTAATCGTGGTGGCGAATCCGAAGGGCGGCGTGGGCAAAAGCACGCTGTCCACCAATCTGGCCGGCTATTTCGCATCGCAAGGGGAATGGATCGCGCTGGCGGACATGGACAGACAGCAGTCTTCGCACGCGTGGCTGTCGTTGCGGCCGCCTGCGCTGCCGGCCATCGAGACCTGGGAGGTCGACCTTGAAAACCCCGCCAAACCGCCCAGAGGCCTGGAACACGCGGTCATCGACACGCCGGCCGGCTTGCATGGCAACCGCCTGAACATCGCGCTGGATCTGGCCGACAAGGTGATCGTGCCGCTGCAGCCCTCCATGTTCGATATTCTCGCCACCCAGGATTTTCTCGAGCGGCTGGCCAAGGAGAAGGCGGTCAGGAAAGGCGCAATCGAGATCGGGGTGGTGGGCATGCGCGTCGATGCGCGCACGCGTTCAGCGGAGCAACTGCATCGCTTTGTCGAGGGGTTGAAGCTGCCGGTGTTGGGCTTCTTGCGCGACACGCAGAACTACGTGCAACTGGCGGCGCATGGCCTGACCTTGTGGGACGTCGCGAAAAGCCGCGTGGAGAAGGATCTGGAGCAGTGGCAGCCGATTATCCAATGGACCAACGGCGCCGGTAAGAAGGCTTGAAGTGAATAGCAGGCGGCGTGGCCGCCCGCTACATGGAACCGTGCCGTACAGGGAAAGGCCGGTTCAGATCCGGCTCAGGTCCAGTTCTGGGTCGGCACGTGATCGCGGCTGCCCTTGATCTTGTTGTTGTCGTCGACAAACACCAGATCGGGTTTCCAGCCTGCCTTCAGTTCCGCCTCGTCGACCACGGCGAACGCTGCGATGATCACCAGATCGCCCAGCTGAGCACGCCGCGCGGCCGAACCGTTCAGCGAAATCATGCCGCTGCCGCGTTCGCCCTTGATCGCGTACGTCGAGAAACGCTCGCCGTTGTTGATATTCCAGATGTCGATCCGCTCGTTTTCAATGATGTTCGCGGCTTCCAGCAAGTCCTCGTCGATCGCGCACGAACCTTCGTAGTGCAGTTCGCAGTGCGTGACCGCGACGCGATGGATTTTCGACTTCAGCATGTTGCGTTGCATGACCAATCCTTTGTGGCTTCTTATGCGCGTTTGCGCAAACTAAGACGGCTTCAGATTTCGAGGTTGTCGATGAGACGAGTGGTGCCGAGCTTGGCGGCCGCCAGCACGACCAACTCCGCATTCACGTCTTGCGCGCCCGGCGCGAGCAGATTCGAGCGCTTGCGCACCGCGATGTAATCAGGCTGCCAGCCGCGCGCGGCCAGTGCCGCCATCGCCGCCTGTTCGAGTTTTGCGAAGTCGCGATCGCCGGCGAGCACCGCATCGCGCACACGATTGAGTTCGGCGGCCAGCATCGGCGCCTCGGCGCGTTCGGCCGTTTGCAGAAAGCGGTTGCGCGAGCTGAGCGCGAGGCCGTCGCTGTCACGCACGGTTTCCGCTGCGATGATGTCGGTCGGCAGCGCGAACTGGTGGCACATGCTGCGCACGATCATCAACTGCTGGTAATCCTTCTTGCCGAACACCGCGACGCGCGGCTGCACGCACGACATCAGCTTCATCACCACCGTGCACACACCCTGGAAGAAGCCCGGCCGGAATTCGCCCTCGAGGATGTCGCCCAGATCGTGCGGCGGATGCACGCGGTACTCCTGCGGCTCCGGGTACAGATCCCGTTCCGTCGGCGCGAACAGCACGTAGACGCCTTCTTTCTGCAGCTTCTCGATGTCGGCTTCGAGCGTGCGCGGGTATTTGTCGAAATCTTCGTTCGGGCCGAACTGCAGGCGGTTGACGAAGATGCTCGCCACCACCGGATCGCCATGCTGGCGCGCGAGGCGCATCAGCGACAGATGGCCCTCGTGCAGATTGCCCATGGTCGGCACAAAGGCGGTGCGATTCTGGCCGCGCAACTGGTCGCGCAATTCATGGATCGAGCTGATGACTTTCATGATCGGACAGGGGTTTCCTCGCGCGGCGCGAGACTCGGTTGGCGCAAAAACTCAGGTTTTCGCGTGGTCCGCGGCCTCACTGGTAATGACAGGTTCGGAGCGCGGGATTGTAGTGGATTTGTTCCCGGGGCGCACCGAAAGGAGGCGTCTGCGGCAGCGCTGGCGCATGCAGGCCCCGTTTTGCGGCATCAGGCCGGCAGATAGGCGAGGCGCACATAGATCGGTGCGAACGGCTCGGCCTGCGTGATTTCGATGAGCGACTCGCGGCACAACTCGAGCATCGCGATGAAGTTCACCACGACCACCGGCACGCCTTTGCTCGTGTCGAACAGGTCCGAGAACTCCATGAAGCGCGCGTTCTGCAGTCGCCGCAGGATCGTGCTCATATGCTCGCGTACCGACAACTCCTCGCGCGAAATCTTGTGATGCTGAACCAGCTTGGCGCGCTTGATCACGTCGGCCCACGCGGCGCGCAGGTCTTCACTATCCACATCTGGAAAGCGCGGCGTGATGCTTTGCTCGATATATACCTCGGCGCGCAGGAAATCGCGGCCAAGCTGCGGCAGATGGTCGATGCGCTGGGCGGCGAGCTTCATCTGCTCGTATTCGAGCAGGCGGCGCACCAGTTCCGCACGCGGATCTTCGGCTTCGTCGCCGCTATCGGCCTTCTTCACCGGCAACAACATGCGCGACTTGATCTCGATCAGCATCGCCGCCATCAGCAGATACTCGGACGCGAGTTCGAGATTGGTCTGGCGCAGCTGGTCGACGTAGCCGAGATATTGGACCGTAACATCCGCCATCGGGATGTCGAGCACGTTGAAGTTTTGCTTGCGGATCAGGTAGAGCAACAGATCCAGCGGGCCTTCGAACGTTTCGAGGAACACTTCGAGCGCGTCCGGCGGAATGTACAGATCCGTTGGCAGCTTGAAGAGCGGCTCGCCGTACAGGCGTGCGAAAGCGATGCCGTCTACGGTGTCCGGCGTCGAATCGGTGGCGGGCGCGGCAAGCGCGGCGTCAGGCGCCTGTGTGGCGCCCTTTGCCTCGTCGGCGTGACTCACGCGCTTAGAAGTTTTGATAGTACGAGTAAGGCGTCTGCTCTACGCGCGAGGCTTTCTGCTCGGCGCGTTCTTCGAGGTCGATCGGCTGTTTGTCCCACAGCAACGACCGGCCACGCCGCTGCTCAGCTTCCAGATTCGGTTTTTGTTGCTTGAGCTGGTTCAGGAACTGGGTGATGTCCGATTGATACATGGCTAGACGTCCGTGGTTTGGGGAATGGCGGCTGCTTGGCGGGAACAAACGGGAACAGGCACGAACCCGCGCGGCATCGCTCCTATTCCATAATTTTACCGCATGCGCCGCGCGTGGTCGAAAAACGATGGCCGGCGCAAGCGGCCCGCCTGCAAAAACGCCTGGAACCCGCGCTGCTGCGATGCGTCAAAGGCGAGCGCGTCGTCGGCGGGGCAGTGTGCCAACCGGGCCGTGCGTCCATGTGGAAATCAGTACGCATGCGGCATGGGGCGCGGCACACCGGGCCAAAGCACCGAGCGGGTCTCATGCGGCACACGCCCCTTTAAGAGATGGCGCGGCCTCGCCGATGTGGTCAAATAGCGAGCTTCGGCCGCCGCGGCGAGCCCAAGCGACAGAATTCATCAACCACGGCCGGAGGTCCCGTTTGGCGGGGTGTGCGATCGAAGAGCCGCATAGGCGGCGCGGCAAAACCGGTGACGAGCGAGGGCCGCTGACGCCCATTCGGCGCTGGCTGCACGCGTGGCTGGCGTTCGGCATCGTCATGCTCATGCTTGCCTCGGTCGACGCACACGCGGCGCGGCGGCCGCCCGCCAGCTACAAGGTCGATATCGAAGCCACGCCGCGCTCGCTGCGCAAGCTGCTCGAAGCGCATCTGGACGTGGCGCGCTTCGCCAAGCGTCCGGATATCAGCGACGACCAGTTTGAATTTCTGATTACGGCCACCCCGCAGCAGGTGCGCGATCTGGCCGCCACACAGGGATACTTCTCGCCGGTCGTGCGCACCGACGTGCGTACCGTCGACGACCAGAAGCGTGTGACAGTGAGCGTCGATCCCGGCCCGCAAACCCTCATCACGTCAATTTCGCTGTCGTTTCGCGGCCCGGTGCTGACCGAAGACCCGGCGCAGGAAAACGCCGCACGCTTCGCGTTTTCATTGCACGAGGGCGACCCGTTTTCGCAAGGCGACTGGGACGACGCGAAAAACGCGTCGCTCAAGGCGTTACAGTCGCGCCGTTACCTGGGCGCGAAGATCTACCACTCCGAGGCGCGGATCGACCCGCGTACGCACGAAGCGAAATTATCGGTGACGTACGAGAGCGGCCCGACCTTTACGATGGGCAAGCTCGACGTGTCCGGCACGCGGCGTTATCCGGAACAGATCGTCGACAACGTGAATCCGATTTCGGAGGGCGACATCTACGACGTGCAACGCGTCGCCGAATTGCAGCGGCAGTTGCAGAACACGCCGTACTACGCGAGCGTGGCGATCGACGTGGACAGCGATCCGGCCAAGCCGGTCGAGACGCCGATGCACGTGAAGGTGTCGGAATATCCGTACAACAGTATCCGCGGTGGCGTGGGTTATTCGACCGACAACGGCCCGCTGATCCAGGGTTCGTATTCGTATCTCGACACATTCGGCAAAGCGTGGCCGTTCACCGTCGACGGCCGCATCGACCAGATCCAGCAGTACGGGCAAATCCAGCTCGCGATGCCGCCGGGGCCGCGCGCGTGGACCAATAGCGTGCTGGCTTCCTACACCACGACCGACGTGTCCGACACGCGCATCTACAGTATCCGCGGCGGCGTGCAGCGGGCCCGTACGTCGCAATTCATCGACTACAACTACGCGATCCTCTATTACCAGGACCGGCTCGACCAGAATGCGGCCGCGCCGACTACCAGTCGCGCGCTGGTGCCGTCATGGTCGTGGACCCGCCGCAATACCGACGATCCATTGTTCCCGCGTTCGGGCAACCTGATTCACGTCGAAGCCGGCTTCGCGGTCAAAGGCGCGCTGACCGACCAGACGTTTGCGCGTGGCTACGCCCGTGGCCAGCAGTACCTGCCGATCGGCAAGGAAGACCTCGTGCTGATCCGTGCCGAACTCGGCGGCGTGTTCACGAGCGGCAGTTCGAGCGGGATTCCGGCTTCGCTGCTGTTCCGCGCGGGCGGTTCGAATTCGATACGTGGCTACAGCTATCAAAGCATTGGTAATAACGTCGACGGCTCGGTGCTGCCCACCAAGTATCTCGTGACCGCATCGGCGGAGTACCAGCATTGGTTCAATCACGACTGGGGCGCAGCCGCGTTCTTCGACGTCGGCACCGCCACCGATACCTGGGGCGAGAAAGTCTTTTATCCCGGCGTCGGCGTTGGGGCGCGCTGGCGCAGCCCGGTCGGCCCGGTCAATGTCGATGTCGCCTACGGGATCCGCAACCGGAGCGTGCGGCCGTACCTGACCCTCGGCATCGCCTTCTGATGGAAAGCCGCTTTTACATGATCCACGCATGACCACGGACGTTTCCGCCCAACCTCCCGCGCAGCCGCCCGGCGCTCTTCCGCCTGGAGCGCCCGGACAGCAGCCGCCGCCCGATGCGCCGCAGCCCAGGCGCCGTCGCGGCCGGTTGTTGCTGAAAACGCTTGCGTGGATGGTCGCCGTGCTGGTGCTGCTGGTCGCTGTGGCGATCGGCCTGCTGTACGGCGCGCTGACGACTGAGCGTGGCACGGCTTACGCGTGGCAGGCGGCCGTCAAACTGCTGGGCGGCAAGCTGACCGGCACGCTCGAGAGCGGCGCTATCGCCCACGGCGTGCAACTTCGCCAGGTGCGCTGGCGCAGTCTCGACGGCAGCGGCACCGATATCCAGATCGATCGCGTGGCCGGCCGTTGGGAACTGACGCACAAGCCGTGGCGCTTCGCGATCGACTATCTGCATATCGGTACGATCGACGCCCGTGTCGGCTCGTCGTCATCCAGCAGCAGCGGGCCGCTGAAACTGCCGCAAGACTTGCGCTTGCCGATGCAACTCGAGGTGCGCGACGTGCAGGTCGACAAACTGCTGTTGCGTGAGGGCGGGTCGACGACCGAGCTGTCCCGTTTCATGTTCCATGGCCGCAGCGACGGCCGGCACCACGAGGCCGCGATCGAGCGGCTCGACACGCCGTTCGGCGCCGTGACGGCGACGGCGAAGCTCGACGGGGTGCGGCCGTTTCCGCTGACCGGCGATCTCGGCTACTCGGGCAAGGTTAACGACGAGGCGGTGCAGGTGGGCGGCCATCTGAGTGGGTCGCTGGAGAATCTCATCGCCGAGCTCGATGCTAGCGGCATGAAGCTAGCCGGCCATGCGCGAGTCGAGGCCACGCCGTTCGGCGACGTGCCGTTGCAACGCGCCACGCTGACTTTTGATCACATTAATCCGCAGGCGTTTGCGCCAGGCGCGCCGCTGGCGGATCTGGCGGTGCGGGCTGAATTGCAGCCGGTGGGGCAGAATGCAGGCGGCGCCGTGACGTTGGGTGCGGCCGGTGCGGCTAGCGCAGCCAGCGGGGTGAGTGTTGCCGGCGCGGCGAATACGGCGAGTTCGGCCGGCGCTTCCGGAGCCGCGAGCGCCGCCGGCGCCGGCAGCGCTACCGGCATTGCCGAGCCGCAGCACGTTGTCAAAAACGGCAAAGGCGGCGTCAACACCGATGCAGCAGCAAAAGCCGCAGCGGGATTCGCCGTCGCCGGCCATATCTCGATCGTCAACGCCAAACCCGGTGCGATCGACCAGAACCTGCTCCCTGTGATCGATGCCAACGCCGATGTGCACCTCGACGCGCAGGCGCAGCGTATTTCGAACCTGACGGTGCGGCTCGTGAAGAGCGCCACGCTCACCGGCGGCGGCGCGCTGACCGGCAAACGCGGCCAGTTCGATCTGCAAGTCGCCGGACTCGACCTGAACGCCCTCGAAGCGACGGTGCGGCCTACCCAGCTTTCCGGTCCGATCGGCATCCGTCTGAACGACGACGTGCAAAGCCTGACCCTCGATCTGGCCGACCCGAAAGCGGGGCTGCGCGCGCAAGGCAAGGTGACCTTCGATCCGGCGCGCTTGAGCTTCAACGACGTGCGTGTCACGTCGGGCAAGGGCCGCATCGATCTGTCCGGCGCGCTTAAGCACGACGCGAATTCCACCTACAACCTGAAAGCGCAACTGACCGATTTCGATCCGTTGACGCTGACTTCGCAGATGCCGTCCCGCACGCCGGTAACGGGCGCGGCGCCTGCGGCAAGTACTGCCAAAAACGCGAAAGGTGCGAAAGTCGCACAAGGCGCGGCAGAAGCGGGCAGCACCGCCGGTGCGAAAAGCGCGGCCCCTGGCGACAAGGCCGCCGCCGTGGTGAAGAACACCGCCAAGGCCGCCGTGCGGACCGAAGTGGTTCAACGTAAAACGCCGGCGCCCAGGCGCGCCGCGCCGCCTGCTCACAAGATCGAGGCACGCGTGAACGGCACGCTCACCGCAGCCGGCATGCTCGGCCCGGTCTTCACAACCAAGGCCGAATTCAAACTCGGCCCGAGCGTCTACGACGGCCTGCCGCTGACGGGCGGCGGCGTGGTCCAGTTGTCCGGCTCGCGGATACTGCCAAGCCGCGCGAATCTTTCGGTGGCAGGCAATCAGGTGGATTTGCAGGGTAGCTTCGGTGCGCGCGGCGACCGGCTGCGTTTCCGTGTCGATGCGCCGGAACTTGAACGCCTCGGTTTCGGCCTCGCCGGTCTCATCGCCGCGGATGGCGACGTCACCGGCTCGTTCGCGCATCCGAATGTCGTGCTGAACTACAAGGCAGACAGCGTGGTGTTCAGCAGTAACCGCATCGGCCATGCGGAAGGTCACGCCGAACTGCGCGACGGCGCGAACGGCGCGCTCGTTTTCACGACCGACGCGCGTAATCTCAGCGCCGGCGGCGTCGATCTGACCACGCTCACGGCGCGCCTGTCGGGCACGCGTGCCAACCATACGCTGGAGGCGGCGGCCACCGGCAAATTGCAGGAGCGTCCGCTCGATCTGACACTCGCCGCCAACGGCAAGCTGACCGAAGCGCGCGACGGCACGCGCTGGGACGGCACCGTGACGCGCCTGCAGAATCGCGGCACACCGGCGCTGAATCTCGAGTCGCCGCTCGCCGTGAGCGCCGGACCGAACCGCCTGACGCTTGGTGCGACCCGCCTCACGCTCGAAGGCGCGGTGCTGAGCCTGAAATCGTTCGCGTTCGACCACGGCAAAATCCAGTCCGCGGGCACCTTGACCGATATTTCGCTCGTGCGTCTGCAGGATCTGCGGCGGCAGATCACCGGCGAGCCGCCGGTCGTCAAAACCGATCTGGTGTTCGACGGCGATTGGGACTTCGCGCTCGGCAGCACCGCGAGCGGCCATGTCCAGTTGAAGCGTCGCAGCGGCGACGTCACGGTCGAGATCGGCCGTGGTCTCGCCTCGCTGGGCATCACGGATATGAGCGCGCGCGCCGAATTCAGCGGTGGTAACCGGCTGAATGCGACTGTCCACGCGCAGGCCAGCCGGATCGGCGTGATCGACGCCGACGCGCACACCACACTCGTGATGCGCGACGGCTTCCTGACCGTCAACGAAGAGGGCGCGGTCAGCGGCAATGTGAATGCGAACGTGCCGTCGCTGAAAACGACCGGCGGCCTGTTCGGCCCGAGCTATCTGCTCGACGGCCACCTCGCGCTGAAACTCGCGCTCGGCGGCACGGTCGCCAAGCCGAATCTGACCGGCTCGCTGATCGGCGATGGCTTGTCAGCGACGATGGTCGACCAGGGCGTGCAGTTGAAGGACGGCGTGGTGCGCATCGCGCTTTCGCAAAATCTGGTGGACTTCCAGCAGGTGGAGTTTCACGGTGCAAGCGGCACGTTGCGCGCTACCGGCCGTGTGCGTCTGGATGGCGCGCAACCTGATCTGACCGCGAGCATCGTCGCGGACAAGCTGGAATTGTTTGCGGCGCCGGACCGTAATCTGTCGCTGTCGGGTAGCGCGAGCGTGGCGAACGCCGGGGCAGAGGGCGGCATGGCGATCAACGGCAAATTTGTGGTCGATCACGCGCTGTTCGATATGCCGGAGCAGTCCGCGCCGAAGCTTGGCGACGACGTGGTGGTGGTGCGTCCCGACGGCACGGTGGCGGGCGAGCGGCCACCGCCGCAAGTGGCGGGCACGAACAAGCCGATCGGTCCGTTCGCGCCACGCGCCAATATCGACATTAGTCTCGGCAACAACTTCCGTTTCCGCGGCATGGGCGCGGACCTCGGCCTGAGCGGCACAATCACTGCGATGAGCGCGCCGAACCTGCCGCTGCGGGCGGTCGGCAATGTCCGCGTGACGCAGGGTTCGACCTATACCGCGTTCGGCCGCAAGCTCAACATCGAGAATGGCTTTTTCACGTTCAACGGTCCGGTGGCCAATCCGGGCATCAACATCCTGGCCATGCGCCGCAATCAGCAGGTCGAGGCGGGCGTGCAGGTCACGGGCACGGTCCAGTTCCCGGTCGCGAAGCTGGTGTCCGAGCCGAACGTGGCGGATAACGAAAAGCTCTCGTGGCTGCTGTTCGGACACGGCACGGATCAGGGCAACAATCTCGGTCAGCAAAGCACCATGACGACCGCGCTCGCGTTGCTCGGCAGCGCGAGCGGCAAACGGATTGCACAGACCTTCGGGCTCGACGAATTCTCGATCGGGCGAAGCGAAGTCGGGCTGACCGATCCGCAAGTGGTGATGGTGTCGAAGGCGATCAACGAGTGGCTCGTGGTGGGCTACGAGCAGGGTCTGCAGTCGGCGAGCAATGCGATCAAGGCGACGGTGAACCTCACGCGCTATTGGTCGGTCGCGGCATATGGCGGCACGTTCGACGGCATAGAACTGCTGTACACGCGGCGCTTCGATCAGATCCGGTGGTGAGCTGATCAAGGCGATAGCGATGGCCGTGGTCTGAGCGAGGCTACGACGCAAAAGAAAACGGCACGCCTTTTAAAGCGTGCCGTTTTTGTTGATGCCTGCGGCGTTCGACGCCGCGCGCTTTATTTCACGCGCATGCCCGGCTTCGCACCGCTATCCGGCTCGAGCACGTAGAGGCCCGGTTCGGCTTTCTCGTCGGTGGCCGAAGCCGCCAGCACCATTCCTTCGGACAGACCGAACTTCATCTTGCGCGGCGCGAGGTTCGCGACCATCACCGTCAGCTTGCCGACCAGTTGCTCCGGCTGATAGGCCGACTTGATGCCCGAGAACACGTTACGCGTCTTCTCTTCGCCGATATCGAGCGTGAGTTGCAGCAGCTTGTCCGAGCCTTCCACCGCCTTGCAGTCGACGATCTTCGCGATGCGCAGATCGACCTTGGCGAAGTCGTCGATCGAGATGATGCCTGGCGTTTCATCCTTCTCCGCGGCGGCTGCTTTCGCTGCCTTCGACTTGGCCTTCGCATCCGCCGGCGCCGCGGCTTCCGGCGTGGCTTGCAGCGAATCGCGGTTGGCCGCGATGAGCGCCTCGATCTGCTTCGGATCGACGCGCGTCATCAGATGCTTGTATGCATTGATCGGGCGCGCGGAGGAGAGCGGCACGTTTGCGTCGGCCCACACCAGCGGCTCGATGCCGAGGAAGGCTTCGACCGCTTCCGCCAGCTTCGGCAGCACCGGCTTGAGCGCCAGCGACAGCAGGCGGAATGCCTCGATGCTCACGCTGCAGGTTTCGTGCAACGCGACCCCATTCGCCGGGTCTTTCGCCTGATCCCACGGCTTGGCGGTGTCGACGTACGCATTGACCGCGTCGGCCAGTTCCATGGTCTGACGCAGCGCGCGGTTGTACTCGCGCGCTTCGTAGTTCGCGGCGATTTGCGGCACGGCGGCGCGCAGCGTGGCGAGGAGTGGGTGCTGCATCGCGCTGTCCTGCACGCGGCCCTCGAAACGCTTGATCAGGAAACCGGCGGCGCGGCTTGCGATGTTCACGTATTTGCCGACCAGATCGCTGTTCACCCGCGCCTGGAAGTCGTCGAGGTTCAGGTCGAGGTCTTCCATCGTGCTGTTCAGCTTGGCGGCGAAGTAGTAGCGCAGCCACTCCGGATTCAGGCCCGTGTCGATCACGCTTTGCGCGGTGATGAACGTGCCGCGCGACTTCGACATCTTCGCGCCGTCCACCGTCAGGAAGCCGTGCGCGAACACGTTGGTCGGCGTGCGGTGGCCCGAGAATTCGAGCATGGCCGGCCAGAACAGCGTGTGGAAATACAGAATGTCTTTGCCGATGAAGTGGTACTGCTCGGCGGTCGAGCCCTTGCGAATCCACGCGTCGAAGTCGAGGCCGCGCTTGTCAGCAAGGTTCTTGAAGCTCGCGTAATAGCCGACCGGCGCATCCAGCCACACGTAGAAATACTTGCCCGGCGCGCCCGGAATTTCGAAGCCGAAATACGGTGCGTCGCGCGAAATATCCCAGTCGGCGAGCTTGGCTTCGCCGGCGTCGCCGAGCCATTCGCGCATCTTGTTGGTGGCTTCCGGCTGTGCCAGACCGCCCACCCACGCGCGCAGGAAATTCTCGCAGCGCGGATCGGACAGGCGGAAGAAGTAGTGCGTCGAGGTCTTGCGAATCGGCGTGGCGCCCGAGACGACCGAATACGGATTGATCAGATCGGTCGGCAGGTAAGTCGAACCGCAGACTTCGCAGCTGTCGCCGTATTGATCTTTCGCGCCGCACTTCGGGCATTCGCCCTTGATGAAGCGATCCGGCAGGAACATTTCCTTGACGGGGTCGTATGCCTGCTCGATGTCACGCGCTTCGATCAGGCCGGCTTCCTTGAGCGCCAGATAGACCGATTCGCTCAGCACGCGATTCTCTTCAGAATCGGTCGTGTAGTAATTGTCGAACGAAATCCCGAAGCTGTCGAAATCGCGCTTGTGTTCCTGCCAGACGCGGTCGATCAGCTGCTTGGGCGTCAGACCTTCCTTTTCCGCGCGCAGCATGACCGGCGTGCCGTGCGTGTCGTCGGCGCCCACGTAGTAGACCTCGTGCCCGTGCATTCGCAACGTCCGGACCCAGATGTCCGTCTGGATATATTCAACCAGATGGCCGATATGGATTTGCCCATTCGCATACGGAAGGGCCGACGTGACGAGAACCTGGCGACGGCCTGACGGCGCGCCTGCTGAGAGATCGGTTGCGGGTGCTGACATAAGGATGGTGGGAGCCTGCGGTGGGACGAAACGTTGATTCTAGCAGGGCCGGCGCCGGGCGCGGGCTGGGCCGCCTGGGCCGCGGCCGGGTCGCTGCCGGGGCACGACGGTGTGCCCGTAGGGAGATTTCCTGCGGAACGAAAACCGAGCGCCCAAAAAAAACCGGGGCTATTAACCCCGGAGCAACAACGACAAGAGGAGAATGGTGACGCGGCGGCTTCGCCAGCCACGTACCGTAAAGACAGACCGCGGATTTTCGGCAGAGTTCGAAATTTTTTTCGTTCTCGTGCGAGATTTTGTTCCCCGCGCTTTTTACTGCTTACCGGACGCCGCCGGCCAAACTGGCAAACATTGCAAATGCAGCCGCCCGGCGTCCGGTTGCTTCTCCCTCTTTCAGGCTGTGCCGTTATTGCGTGGCGTGCTGAGCCGTGGCGCGCAGATAGATTTCCACGCGGCGGTTTGCGGCACGGCCGGCTTCGGTGTTGTTGTCAGCGACCGGCTGGTTCTGGCCCATGCCTTGTGCCGACAGGCGTTGCGGCGCAACGCCGCGTTGCCCCAGATAGCCCGTCACGCTTTGTGCACGGTTGACCGACAGCGTCTGGTTATAAGCCGGCTGACCCGTGCTATCCGTATAGCCGATCACCTGGGCGATCAGTTCCGGATTCTGCTGCATGGTCTGCGTCAGTTGATCCAGCACCGGCGCGAACGACGGCTTGACCGCGTAGCTGTTGGTATCGAACGTGACCGAGCTCGGGATGTTCAGCTTGAGCGAGCCGTCCGGCTGCTCGGTGATCTGCGTGCCGGTGCCCTTGGTGGCGCCCGACAGCTTGTTGTGAATGGCTTGCCAGTTGTAGCCGGTGATACCGCCCACCGCTGCACCGGCGCCCGCACCGATCGCCGCGCCCTTGCCGCCGCCGAAGATCGCACCGATCGCCGCGCCGGTGGCGGCGCCCACGCCCGTGCCGACGGCCGTGTCCGTACCTTGTTGGCTTGCACAGCCTGCCAGCAACGAACCTGCAACGGCGAAAACAGCCAGGCGAGTCATGATTTTTGCATTCATTTTTTGATTCCTCTTGAGTGAAGCGAGTAAAGCGGGTGGAAGCGATCAATCTATCCGTCGAACGTGACGGCGGTAAAGCGCGCAAGTCGACAATATGAGAATCCTGCGTCTTCCCTGGTCCCGGTCCGACAGTGGAGAAGGGTCTTCCGGCAAGGCTTGGCGCCAGCCACTACAATGATGATTGAAGTACGCAGCGATGCGACCCCATGGCGTTCCGCCTGCCCGAAGGGTGCATGGCGCGCCTGGTTTTAGCAATGGTGCCTAACAATTTTTTTCAAATTCCGGCGCGTGCCCGAAACTTCGATTCCGCCGCGCCGCAAGTGTTCCCCACGGAGTGTCAATGAGTATCGATCGGGCTTTGGTCGACGCTGCCCTCGCGGCCGTCACTGACCCCAACACGGGCAAGCCCTACGCGGCTGCCAAAAACGTTAAGAACGTGGCCGTGGAGGGTGACACGGTCAGCCTCGAGGTGGTACTCGGCTATCCGGCCAAACGGCAGTTTGAAGCGGTCCGCACGCAATTCGCCGAGGCACTGCGAGCCGTTCCCGGCGTGCTAAACGCGCGGGTCGAGGTGTCCCAGCAAATCGCCGCGCACACCGTGCAGCGCGGCGTGAAACTCTTGCCGAACGTTAAAAACATCGTCGCGGTGGCGTCGGGCAAAGGCGGCGTCGGCAAGAGCACGACCGCCGTGAACCTCGCGCTGGCACTGGCGAGCGAAGGCGCGTCGGTCGGCATTCTCGATGCGGACATCTACGGCCCCTCGCTGCCGATGATGCTCGGTATTACCGGCCGTCCGGAATCACCCGACGAAAAGTCGATGAACCCGATGACCGGCCACGGCTTGCAGGCCAACTCGATCGGCTTTCTGATCGAGCAGGACAACCCGATGGTGTGGCGCGGCCCGATGGCCACTTCAGCGCTCGAACAGCTGCTGCGGCAGACCAACTGGCAAGATCTCGACTACCTGATCGTCGACATGCCGCCGGGCACTGGCGACATCCAGCTGACCTTGTCGCAGCGCGTGCCGGTGACGGGCGCCGTGATCGTCACGACGCCGCAGGACATCGCGCTGCTCGACGCCAAGAAGGGTCTCAAGATGTTCGAGAAGGTCGGCATTCCGATCCTCGGCATCGTCGAGAACATGGGTATGCATATCTGCTCGAATTGCGGCCACGAAGAGCATATCTTCGGCGCGGGCGGCGGCGAGCGGATGGGCAAGGAATACGGCGTCGACGTGCTCGGCAGCCTGCCGCTGGACATCGCCATCCGTGAGCAGGCCGACTCCGGCAAACCCACCGTCGTGGCGGACCCGCAAGGGCGTATTGCGGAGATCTACCGGTCGATCGCACGCAAGGTTGCGATCCATATCGCCGAGCGCGCGCGCGACATGACCTCGAAGTTTCCCAGCATCGTCGTTCAGAACACCTGACTCGCCGTTCGGACAAGGGGTTAAAGCGGGGCCAAGTCGCCAATTTGCGTCTGGTCTCGCGGTATCATGTCGACTTCACAAGTTCGGCTCGGCGGCCGCAGGGGCGGCCACCAGGCCGGCAAGAGGATCGCATGGGAAAACGAATCGACGGGCAGGCGGTGCATGCGTTCATCGTCCTGGCTGCCAGCAGTGTGCTGTTATGCGGCTGTAGCACGTTCCTGAGACCACAGGAAAAGCGTGCTGACGCGCAGTTGCTGCCCACCGTGGGCAATCAGGCACGCGGTCTCGTCACGTTCATCGAGCGTTCGGACGGTGTGCAGGTCACCTACAATCTCGCGGGCTTGCCGCCCGATAGCGACCACGCGTTGCAGGTGCATGAGCGTGGCGACTGCAATGCCGCCGACGGCTCCAGCGCCGGCCCGGTGTTCTCGCCGGCAGCCGAACGTCTGAAAACCGGCGCCCGGGTCGAAGGCGATCTCGGCAACATCCACGCGGACGCGAACGGCGTGGCCACCGGCTTCATCGTTGCGCCGGACGTGTCGCTCGACGGTATCCGCTCGGTGTTGCAACGCGCGGTTCTGTTGCATCACGATGCGACCGACCCTTACGCGTATCCGCAGCACGGCGCGGGCCCTGCGCTCGCATGCGGGTTGATTCGCCAGTGAGGGCAATGCCCTGCGGGTCTCATCCGGCGCAAGCGGTTTGCCAATTGAATGTCTTTGCGGCAAGCCTTTTGCGCTGCCGGAAACGGCTCTCAGGCCTCGCCTGCGGCAGCATTCTCCTGATCGCGTAAAATAAGCGCCTTTCGGACGGGGCACCCAGCCCGGAGCGCGTAGCCGGCGGCGCCCGGCCCGGACCTTATGCCGGATCGTTACCCGTCACACATCTGTCACTCAAGTCGAGCAGCGTTCACCTATGACTATCAAATCCGACAAGTGGATCCGGCGCATGGCCGAGTCGCACAACATGATCGAGCCGTTTGCACCGGATCAGGTCCGCGTCTCCGAAGACGGCCGGAAGATTGTCAGCTACGGCACCTCGAGCTACGGCTACGACATCCGCTGCGCCGACGAATTCAAGATCTTCACCAACATCAACTCGACCATCGTCGATCCGAAGAACTTTGACGAGAAGTCGTTTGTCGACTTCAAGGGCGATGTCTGCATCATCCCGCCGAATTCGTTCGCGCTGGCCCGTACCGTCGAGTATTTCCGCATTCCGCGCAGCGTCCTGACCGTGTGTCTGGGCAAATCCACCTATGCGCGTTGCGGGATCATCGTGAACGTGACGCCGTTCGAGCCGGAATGGGAAGGACACGTCACGCTCGAATTCTCGAATACGACACCTTTGCCTGCGAAAATCTACGCGAACGAAGGCGTCGCCCAGGTGCTGTTTTTCGAAAGCGACGAAATTTGTGAGACGTCGTACGCGGATCGCGGCGGCAAATATCAAGGTCAGCACGGCGTCACGTTGCCCAAGACGTGACGTCGGCAGCGTACTGACCCACCAGCTATTCGGGTGACCGCTGCTTAGTCAAATGCAGCGGTCGTTCTTTTTGGAGAATCGCCCATGAAGTTTCGTTTTCCCGTCGTCATCATTGACGAAGATTTTCGCTCCGAGAATATCTCGGGTTCCGGCATCCGGGCTTTGGCCGAAGCTATCGAGAAAGAAGGCGCGGAAGTGCTCGGGCTGACGAGCTACGGCGACCTGACTTCGTTCGCGCAGCAGTCGAGCCGCGCCTCGTGCTTCATCCTCTCGATCGACGACGACGAACTGCTGCCGTACGTCGATAACGTGGTCGTGGAAGGCGAGACGCCCGAACTGGCGGCCGCGATCATCGCGCTGCGCGCGTTCGTGACCGAAGTGCGCCGCCGCAACGCCGATATTCCGATCTTCCTGTACGGCGAAACGCGCACCTCGCGCCACCTGCCGAACGACATCCTGCGCGAGCTGCACGGCTTCATCCACATGTTCGAGGACACGCCAGAGTTCGTCGCGCGCCACATCATCCGCGAGACCAAGGTGTATCTGGATTCGCTCGCGCCGCCGTTCTTCAAGGAACTGGTGCAGTACGCGGACGAAGGCTCGTATTCATGGCATTGCCCGGGGCACTCGGGCGGCGTTGCGTTCCTGAAGAGCCCGCTTGGCCAGATGTTCCACCAGTTCTTCGGCGAGAACATGTTGCGCGCCGACGTGTGTAATGCCGTCGACGAACTCGGTCAGCTGCTCGATCACACCGGCCCGATTGCCGCTTCCGAGCGCAATGCGGCGCGCATCTTCAGCGCCGACCACGTGTTCTTCGTGACCAACGGCACGTCGACCTCGAACAAGATCGTTTGGCACGGCACGGTTGCACCGGGCGACATCGTGCTGGTGGACCGCAATTGCCACAAGTCGATCCTGCACGCGATCACGATGACCGGCGCGATTCCGGTGTTCCTCACGCCGACGCGCAATAACTTCGGCATCATCGGGCCGATTCCGCGCAGCGAATTCGAGCCTGAAAACATCAAGAAGAAGATCCTGGCGAACCCGTTCGCCCGCGAAGCGCTGGCCAAGAATCCGGACCTCAAGCCGCGCATCCTGACCATCACGCAGAGCACCTACGACGGCGTGATCTACAACGTCGAGATGATCAAGGAAATGCTCGGCGACTGGCTCGACACGCTGCACTTCGACGAAGCGTGGCTGCCGCATGCCGAGTTTCACGAGTTCTATCAGGACATGCACGCGATCGGCGCCGGCCGTCCGCGCATCGGCGCACTGGTGTTCGCCACGCACTCCACGCACAAGCTGCTGGCCGGTATTTCGCAGGCTTCGCAGATCGTCGTGCAGGATTCGAAGAACAGCCGCTTCGACAAGCATCGCTTCAACGAAGCGTATCTGATGCACACGTCGACCAGCCCGCAGTACGCGATCATCGCCTCGTGCGACGTGGCCGCGGCCATGATGGAAGCGCCGGGCGGCACGGCTCTGGTTGAAGAGTCGATTGCCGAAGCGTTGGATTTCCGCCGCGCGATGAGCAAGGTCGACGCCGAATACGGCGACGACTGGTTCTTCAAGGTGTGGGGCCCGGAGACGTTCGCGGAAGAAGGCATCGGCTCGCGCGAAGACTGGATGCTGCGCCCGAACGATGCGTGGCACGGCTTCGGCCCGCTCGCCGACGGTTTCAATATGCTGGACCCGATCAAGGCGACTATCGTCACGCCGGGTCTGGATATGGACGGCGGCTTCGGCGAGTCCGGCATTCCGGCTGCGATCGTCACGAAGTACCTGGCCGAGCACGGCATCATCGTCGAAAAGACCGGCCTGTACTCGTTCTTCATCATGTTCACGATCGGCATTACCAAGGGCCGCTGGAACTCGATGGTGACCGAACTGCAGCAGTTCAAGGACGACTACGACAACAACCAGCCGCTGTGGCGCGTGCTGCCCGAGTTTGTCTCGCATCATCCGATGTACGAGCGCGTCGGTCTGCGCGATCTGTGCGAGCAGATCCACAGCGTGTATCGCGCGAACGACATTGCGCGCCTGACGACCGAGATGTACCTGTCGAGCATGGAACCGGCAATGAAGCCGTCGGATGCGTTCGCCAAGCTCGCGCACCGCGAGATCGACCGGGTACCGATCGACGAACTCGAAGGCCGCGTCACGTCGATCCTGTTGACGCCGTATCCGCCGGGCATTCCGCTGCTGATTCCGGGCGAGCGCTTCAACAAGACCATCGTCAGCTATCTGCGTTTCGCGCGCGAGTTCAACGAGCGCTTCCCGGGTTTCCACACGGATATCCACGGGCTTGTCGGCGAAACCATCAACGGGCGCATCGAATACTTCGTCGATTGCGTGCGCGCCTGACGATGTGGGTGGTGAGGCCCCTGCTGGGTGCTGGCTGCTGGCGGCGCGCGTTTGGCGCGCTGACCCTGACGTCGGCGCTGTCGGTGGCCGTGCTCGGCATCGCGCCGCTTCAGGCGCATGCCGAAGTCGCCGCTGCCGACCCGATCGACGCGTCGATGCGCACTTGTCTTGCGCGCAGTGACATGTCGTCGACGGCGGGACAGGTGCAGTGCATGGACAACGCGCGAATCGGCTGGAAGGCCGCGTTGGATGGCGCGTGGCAGCAGCTTCAGGCGAAGTTGCCGCCGGCGCAGCGCAAAGCATGGGAAAAGAGCCAGGCAAGCTGGCTGGCCTCGCGCGATGTCGAGAAGCAGCTGCTGGCGGCCGTGTTCGAGACGACGCACGGCACGATGTATGTGTTGGCCGAAGCCGATATGCAATTACAGCCGGTGCGTGACCGCGCGCTTGCGCTGCGTAGCGCTCTGGCCAGGATCAGTGCCGGCGGCGGGGACTCACCGCGCCGTCTGCGCGCCTGTACGGCGGACGCGCAATGCGAACACGCGATGTTCGATCTGAACCGCTATTACCGCCGCTTGCAAGCGAAGATGCCGGCGCGCTCGCGCCCAACGCTCGCGCGTGCCCAAAAGGCCTGGACTGCGTATCTCAACGCCGCCACGCCGGTGATCGATGAAAACAGCCGCATCGATATCATCGGTGCGCGAGTGGCGACGCTCAAGCGCTTGTCGGAGACGGTCGGCAACAGCTGAGTGTTCGCGGCTTACGTGAGCACATGGCTTTCGGCTTGCGACGAGGGCCGCGCGATTGCCGGCTCTCCCAGCAAATCGCGCATGGCGTCTTCGATGCCGAGGGACATCGTTTCCAGCGCGAGGTCGTTGTCGTCGATGCCGAAGGGCTCTTCGATCTGCGCGGCGATGGCTTCGTGCGCCATGAAGGTGTACGCGACGAACACCGCGAAGACCGGCGTAAAGATCCCGATGCTGTCGACCAGTCCGAACGGCAGGGACGCACAGAAGAAATACACCGTGCGGTGAATCATCACCGAGTAGGCGAAGGGCAGCGGCGTCGACACGATGCGCTCGCAACCGCCGATCACATCCGACAGACCATTCAGATTCCGATCGAAGGCGAGCACCGCCATCGGACCGATTTCGCCTGTTTGCGCGTGGCGCTGCACCCATTCGCCGAGAAACAGCAGGAGTGTTGCCGGTTTGTAGCGCGACGCTATGACGCGGTCAAACAGCGCCTTGGGCAGGCGATCCGCGAGATCTTCACGCGGATCGCTGTCGCGGAGCTGGTGGCGCAGGGCATGGGGGAGGGCGCTGAGGGCGGCGACGAACTCCTGGATGTCTTCCTTTGGCAGCTGTTTATTTTGCAGCGTGAGGGCCTGGCGGGTAAGCGAGCGGGACTCGTTCAACAGCTGGCCCCAGAGCTTGCGGGCTTCCCACCAGCGGTCGTAGCTGGCGTTGTTCCGGAAGCCTAGAAACACTGCTAGCGCTATGCCTAGCAACGAGAATGGGGCGGTGGTGTTGAGATTGAGCGAGACCGGCAGCAGGTGGTCGTGGGCGGCGACCGCGACGATCGCGATGCAGAAAATGAGGAATAGCCTGGGCAGCAGTTGCGGGAGGACGGAGCCTCTCCAGGCAAGTAGCATGCGGAACCAGTGGAGGTGGGGGCGGATGATCATCGCAGCGGGGTTTTGGCCTTCGGCGGGTGGGGGTCTATTATCGCTAATGACGGTGGGGCATGGTTTTTTTTGCCTTTGGCGGCGGCATTGGCCGTGTTCCTGGGGCTTTGGGCTTTCCTTGTTCTGGCTTTGGTGCCTTTCCTTGATTTGCTAGTGGTCTATTAGCGTTGCCCCTGTGCGGGGCGGCACTTACTTCTCTTTGCCGCCGCAAAGAGAAGTAAGCAAGAGAAAGCGGCTAGAAGCCCCTGCTAAGTGGGCACCGTGGCCTGCTGCGGGTAGTGGTGCGACTGGAATCCGTGCTCTCTCACATTCGGCGTTAGTGACAAAGGAGTCATCAGCTCCCACTCCGCACTGCGTGCGTCGCGGACGGGTCTGCATGGGAAACCAGGGGCTTCGTTCAAGATCTATGGGAGCCGTCGGCTTCGCCTCGGCGAGGCGCTCTGCACTCACCTGGGAACCCTAACTTCAAATGATATGGCAGGCGCCTTGCAATCACGGTCACGGCACGGGTGCCGTTGCCGCTGCCGTTCCAAGCACAGTCGCGATGGCGTGGAAATGATGAAGCCACGGTTTGATGACGAGACGTGAGCGTCAAAACGTAGCGAGAGGTTTTATGAAGTACTCTTCGGCGCGCGCAGCGCCGCCGGAAGTATGATGCCCTTGTCACAAGCCTATGCAGCGGCACGAACACAGATTCCAGTCGCACCACTACCCCAAGGCAAACCACGGTGCCCGCTTAGCAGGGGCTTCTAGCCGCTTTCTTTTGCCTACTTTTCTTTGCGGCGGCAAAGAAAAGTAGGTGCCGCCCCGCACAGGGGCAACGCTAATAGACCACTAACAAAACAAGGAAAGGCCAAAGCCCTAAGAACACAGACAACAAGCGCCGCGCAGGCAAAAACCCCAAACTAAACGCCAACGCCGCAAGCAAACAACCCCGCAGCGAAGGCGCAAATCAACCCTTAATCCCGCGGCGAAGAAGCCGCCCCATGACTTAACCAATCAAGCACAGCGGTAGCATCATCATCCGCCCCCTGTCGCGCCTTAGCGACCGTCTCAGCCACATCCGCGCTAGGCACAGCGCGCCGAATCGCCACCCCAACGGCAAGAATATCAATCATGACGAGATGCAAAATCCGCGAAATCATCGACAACTGCGACTCGCGAATCTCAATGTGATCGGTTTCCAAAGCGACAGTAGCCCGCTTGGCCAGCGCCGTATTGCTCGACGTAATGGCAATCACCTTCGCCCCCGCCTGCATGGCGACATCCAGCACGCGCAGCAACTCAGGCGCACGTCCCGACTTCGACACGGCCACAATCACATCGCCCTTGCCCAGCAACGCAGCAGACGCCGCCTGCATATACAGATCGCCGTAGGCAATCGTCGGAATACCAAACCGGAAGAACTTGTAGTGCGCGTCCTGCGCGACGATGTTCGAATTGCCGAGCCCATAAAACTCAATCCGCCGCGCGCCGTTCAACAAATCGATCGCCCGCTCGACCTGGTCGAAATTCAAATGCTCGCGCAGCTGCAAAATCGCCGACACGGTGTTGTCCAGCACCTTCGCGCCAAAGTCCGTCGCGGTATCACCCAGATGCACCTGGCTATGACTCACCGGAATCGTGCCGGTCAAACCCGTCGCCAGCTTCAGCTTGAAATCCGACAAGCCCTGGCAACCAAGCGAGCGGCAAAAGCGGATCACCGTCGGCTGGCTCACGTCGGCCTTGCGCGCGATATCCACGATCGGATCGTTGATGATCGAACGCGGATGATTCAACGCGAGATCGGCCACGCGGCGCTCGGCCGGCGTCAACGCGTCGCGCATCTGGCGAATCCGCTCGAACACGGCCGATGAACTGCCGCCCGCGCGGTTCGACAACTGCTCCGCGAGAATCGCCGACACACCCAGAAACGCCGGGTATTCAGCGGTAATCACGTAGGTCGGCACGCTCTGCAAATACGCCTCGAAGCGGCCTTTCGCCTCGAACCGTTTGCGGAACGACGAACGCGCGAAGAACTCGCCGAGCCGCGGCACGACGCCGCCGCCAATGTAGATGCCGCCCAATGCGCCGAGCGTCACCGCGATATTGCCCGCGAAGGTGCCGAGAATCCCGCAGAACACATCGACGGATTCGGCCGCGAGCGGCTCGCCTTCCAGCGCGCGCTTGACGACCTCGACCGTATCGACGTTCGCCGCCACACGCTTCTTGTCGCGGCCCGCCAGCGCACGGTAAATCACTTCGATGCCGGGGCCCGCGGCCACGCGTTCGAAGGAGACGTGCGACCACTTCTTGCGCGCGTACTGCAGCACGATGTCTTCGCGTTCGTCGGCCGGCGCGAAGGTGGCGTGGCCGCCTTCGCTGCCGAGCGCGATCCAGCGGTCGTCGGCGGGAATCAGGCCGGATACGCCCATGCCGGTGCCCGGGCCGAGCAGGCCGATCACGCTGTTCGGACGGCGCGAGCCGCCGCCCACCTGTACGCGCTGCGCGTCGGTCAGGCCAGGCAGCGCCATGGCCAGCGCGGTAAAGTCGTTCACCACCAGCAACGTGTCGAAGCCGAGCGCGCGGCGCGTGGCTTCGATCGAAAAGCTCCAGTCGTGATTGGTCATGCTGACCTGATCGCCGTCGACCGGGTTAGCAATCGCAATCGCCGCGTGATTCACGCGGCCGATCTTGGTGTCCTTCAGATACTTCTTGATGACTTCGGCTACACCCGGATAGTCCGCGCACGGATAGACCTGCACCGAGCCGATTTCGCCCGGGCTGTATTCGAGCGCGAAACGCGCATTGGTGCCGCCGATGTCGGCGAGCAGCCTCGGTCCATCGGCGTGCTGGCCCGCGCCCGGAACAGCCTTAGTTTGCACACCAGTAGACATCGAGTCTCACTCCCTTGTCGTTTGCCAACTGCGAGATGGCATTTTTTTGTAGCGCAGCGGTGGCGGCATTCAGCACGTCCATCTTGCGCGGTCCTGCGATCAGCAAAAACAGATGCTTCACTTCTTTCAGAGCGGAGAGCGACCAGCTCACACGCGCATGCGGCGCGCTGCCAGGATGCACGGCAACGAAGCGCTCGGGCGTGGTGATCGCGTAGTCCCATTCGGGCGCATCCGCGAAAATCGACGCGGTGTGGCCGTCTTCGCCCATGCCGAGAATCGCGACGTCCGGCACGGCGCTGAAGCGCGCGTCGGCGTTCAGCGCGGCAACATGCGCGTTCAGGTCTTGCGTGGCGTCGACCAGCGGCCAGAAAGCGGCATTTTTCGCGGCGTTCTGCAACAGCGTGTCGTGCACGAGTTGCGAATTGCTCGCGCTGTCCGTTTCCGGCACCCAGCGGTCGTCGACCAGCGTCACGGCAATGCGCGCCCAGTCGAAGGATTGCGTGGACAACGTCTGCAGGAACGGACGCGGGCTGCTGCCGCCGGACACTGCAAGCATGGCCGGGCGCGCGTCGTTGGTTGACGTAGCCGTCTGTGCGGCGAGCGACGCATGTAACGCGTCGCCAACCGCCTTCGCCAACGCGTCGGATTGGGCGCGTTGATCGTCGAAAGCGTGAAGCTCGATCACTTCTCCTCCGTGCTGCTTTCTTGTTAGATCTGCGGAATGTGCCGTCCTGCTCTCACGCGATGCCTGCAAGCGGGATGACTCGCAGGCGCCTTCGTGATACCGGCGCCATTCCGTTCAGTTCGTCGGTGGGTCTTGCAGGCGCCGTGCCGTGCTTCGATCAGGATCGCGCATGGTACGACGCCGTAATTCAGTTGATTCAATTCTCTTCTTCGAGCCAGCAAGTGCCGTGCTGCGCCAACATCGCGCTCGCCGCCGCCGGCCCCCACGTACCTGCTGCATACGGCTTGGGCGGCTTGTTGGCAGCAGCCCATTCGTTGAGGATCGGTTCGACCCAACGCCATGCCGCTTCCTGCTCATCGCGCCGCACAAACAGCGCGAGGCGGCCGTTGATGACATCGAGCAGCAGACGTTGATACGCCTCCATTTGCCCTTCGCGGAAGAAGCGGTCGAATGCGAGGTCGAGGTGGACGCTGGCGAGGTTCATGCCTTCGCCCGGCTGCTTCGCGAGACAGTAGAGACGAATGGTTTCGTTCGGCTGCAAACGGATCACGAGACGGTTCGCACCGCCGCGCAACGCGGACGCGCCGAGTGCCGAGTGCGGCACCGCACGGAAATTCACCACGATCTCCGCGACGCGATCCGCGAGACGCTTGCCCGTGCGCAGGAAGAACGGCACACCGGCCCAACGCCAGTTTTCGATCTCGACCTTCACTGCAACGAAGGTTTCGGTGTTGCTGTCCTGCTTCACGCCTGGCTCGGTTGCATACGCCGGCACCGCGCTGCCGCGGATTACGCCCGCATGATACTGGCCGCGCACGGCGACCTTGCCGATATCACGCGGATCGATCGGCTTCAACGCGCGTAGCACGCGCAGCTTTTCGTCACGGACCGAGTCGGAATCCATTGAATGCGGCGGCTCCATCGCGACGATGGAAAGTAGTTGCAGCAAATGGTTCTGCACCATGTCGCGCAAGGCGCCGGTGTTGTCGTAGAAGTCGCCGCGCGCTTCCACGCCGAGTTCTTCCGCAATCGTGATCTGGATGCTTTCCACCCATTCGCGGCGCCACAGCGGTTCGAACAGCACATTGCCGAAGCGCAGCGCGAGCAGGTTCTGCACCGGCTCCTTACCGAGGTAGTGGTCGATCCGGTAGATCTGTTCTTCAGCGAAGATTTCACCAACTGCATCATTAATTGCGTTGGACGACTTGAGGTCGTAGCCGAGTGGCTTTTCCAGCACGATGCGCGAATTTTCGTTGAGCCCCACCGACGCCAGCGCGCGGCAGATCGGCACGAACAGCGACGGGCCTGTAGCCAGATAGAACACCCGGATGCCAGGGCGGCCGCTCAAGGCGTCGCGCAGCAGCGTGAAGTCTTCGGGGTTGCCGAGATCGATCTTCACGAACTCGATACGGTCGAGGAAGCTCGCCCATGCTGTTTCATCCACACCGTTCTTCGACACGTGCGGTTTGACGTGCTCATTGACCCAGTCAATGTAGGCCGCACGATCCGCTATATGCCGCGCCACCGCGACGATCTTGCCACTGTCGGCCAGCATGCCGCCTGCACGGTGCGCTTCATACAGTGCCGGCAGAATCTTGCGCATCGACAGGTCGCCGGTTCCGCCGAAGAGAACGAAGGTGAAGCTTGAATCGGTTTGCATGTGTCTCCGTCGATATCCTGGGGCCGCCGTGGGGACCGAAAAAGGGCGACCGTAGTCCGATAAAATATTTTTTGACACTGAATTGTAGTTTAACTACAATCCAAATCAAGAGGTAGCGCTAATTCGATGAAAAAAGCGTGCGCTGTGAGGCTAGATGCGCGTTTTCCCGAATCGGCAGGCGTCCCCTGCATGTTAACGGACATTGCGTGTGAGCACGTGCCAGCATGCCCCCGGCGGCCCTTACGGAAGGCCGGAAAGCTGATCTGGCGTCAGGGTTAACGTGCAAGGCACCTCGAGTCTGCCGCGCGCGACGCGGGCAGGCAAAAATCAAAAGAGGAGACAGTCAGTTGCATCCCGAACCACTCATCTCTTGAGCTTCCAGCGGCCGGATATCGGTCCGCCGGCACATGCCTTAACGCATGCGCCCGACCGTGCTCGATCGCCCAGTGTTTTGCCTGTTTGAACCAACCACAGCACCCTGGCGACATCAGGGGCCATTTGTTTTTTGTTCAGGTGTCTGGAGGAGATAAGCAATGAAATTTCGCGCGATCATGGGCGCTTTGTGCGCCGCAGGTCTGATGTGTGGCGTCTCGGCTGTGCAAGCTGCCGAGTCGATCGAAGTGTTGCACTGGTGGACTTCGGGCGGCGAATCGAAAGCCGTCGGCGTCCTCAAGGACGACATGACGAAGCAGGGTTACACGTGGAAGGACTTCGCGGTTGCTGGCGGCGCGGGTGCGGCTGCCATGACGGCACTGAAGACGCAGGTGATCTCGGGCAACGCGCCGAGCGCTGCGCAGATCAAGGGTCCGCTGATCCAGGACTGGGCTTCGCAAGGCGTGCTGGTGCCGATCGACTCGGCCGCAGCAGACTGGAAGAAGAACCTGCCGCCGGAAATCGACAAGATCATGCACGCGGACGGTCACTATGTGGCAGCACCGTTCTCGGTGCACCGCGTGAACTGGCTGTACATCAACAAGGCAGCGTTGGACAAGGCAGGCGGCAAGGTGCCGACCACGTGGCCTGAGTTCTTCGCGGTGGCCGACAAGATGAAGGCCGCGGGCATCCAGCCGATCGCGATGGGCGGTCAGCCGTGGCAAGACCTGACGCTGTGGGAAGACGTCGTGCTGTCGCAAGGCGCGGGCTTCTACAAGAAGGCGCTGGTTGATCTCGACGAGAAGACGCTCACGTCGGATCAGATGGTCGGCGTGTTCGACACGGTTCGCAAGATCCAGGGTTACTTCGACGCGGGCCGCACGGGCCGTGACTGGAACCTGGCAACGGCGATGGTCATCAACGGCAAGGCCGGCATGCAGTTCATGGGTGACTGGGCGAAGGGCGAGTTTGCCAACGCCAACAAGAAGGCGGGTTCGGACTACGTCTGCGCGGCTGTCCCGGGCACGGAAAAGTCGTACACGTTCAACGTCGACTCGTTCGTGTTCTTCCAGCAGAAGGGCGAGAAGACTGCAACGCCGGGTCAATTGGCATTGGCCAAGACGATCATGTCGCCGGAATTCCAGGAACAGTTCAGCCTGAACAAGGGGTCGATCCCGGTTCGTCTGGGCGTGTCGATGGCCAAGTTCGACGACTGCGCGAAGAAGTCGTACGCGGATGAACAAGTGGCGATCAAGTCGGGCGGCTATGTGCCTTCGCTGGCACACGGCATGGCGCAACCGGATGCAGCAGCCGGAGCGATCTCGGACGTGGTCACGAAGTTCATGAACTCGCAGCAGGATTCGAAGACCGCGGTTGCCGCGCTCGCGAAGGCTGCGAAGACCAAGTAAGTAGCGTCAAGCGAAGTAGTGCGCCTGGTCGTTCCCTGCAGGGGGCGCCGGGCGCGTTCTTCGGAATGCTTGCAGCCGTTGCGTTACTTAGGGCGAGACACTTCACCCCTGGTTTCATCGAGTCACACCTATGCCGTTCCGGTCTCGCGTCTTTCATGAGCGAGCGCCCCGGCGGTACAGTTTCAGCAGGAGTCGAGTAGTGACTGCTTCTATTAGCGGAAACGGGAAAACGGCCACCGTGACCCGCCGCACGTCGCCGATGGCGGCCCTTGCCGATCGCTGGATTCCGAAGCTGGTGCTCGCACCCAGCGTCGTGATCAGCCTGATCTTCGTGTATGGCTTCATCGCTATTACCGGCTTTCTGTCGCTGTCGAATTCGCGACTGATGCCTCGTTATGAATTTGTCGGTCTCGACCGTTATCGCGAACTGTTCGATAACGATGTGTTCTGGACGTCGGCTGCCAACCTCGGCTGGTTCGGCATTCCGTTTATCGGTATCTGTATCGGCCTCGGTCTGTTCCTCGCGATCCTGCTCGATCAGCAGATCCGCAACGAAGGCGCGCTGCGCGCCGTGTTCCTGTACCCGATGGCGCTTTCGTTCATCGTGACGGGTACGGCGTGGCAATGGATCATGACGCCGAGCGTCGGCCTCGAAAAGGTGTTCCACGACTGGGGCTGGACGAGTTTCTCGTTCAGCTGGCTCGGCGACCCTGATAAGGCGATTTTCTGCGTCGTGATCGCGGCGGTATGGCAATCCACCGGCTTCGTGATGGCGCTGTTCCTCGCGGGCCTGCGCGGTGTCGACGGTGAAATCTTCAAGGCTGCGCAAATGGATGGCGCGGGCTTGCCCACCATCTATCGCAAGATCGTGATTCCGAGCATGCGCCCGGTGTTTTTCTCCGTGCTGCTGATTCTCTGCCACATCACGATCAAGACCTTCGACCTGGTTGTCGCGTTGACCGCGGGCGGCCCGGGTACGTCTTCATCGCTGCCGGCTATTTTCATGTACACCTTTTCGTTCAATCGCGGGCAGCTGGGCGTCGGCGCGGCATCGTCGATGATGATGCTCGCCACCGTTGTGGCCGTGCTCGTGCCGCTGATGTATCTGGAATCGAGGAGCACCCGCAATGCAGCCTAAGATGACGATCAGCCGTGCCGTCATTTATGCGGCCTTGATTCTGTTCGCCCTGTATTTTCTGTTCCCGCTGTACGTGATGCTGTCCACGTCGTTCAAGGACGTCGACCAGCTGCGCACCGGCAATCTGCTCACGCCGCCTACTCACTGGACCATCGACCCCTGGATCAAGGCATGGAGCGGTGCGTGTACGGGTGTGCGCTGCGACGGCATGCAGCCGTTCTTCATGAACTCCGTGCGCATGGTGATTCCGGCCGTGCTGATCTCGTCGATCATCGGCGCGTTCAACGGTTATGTGCTCACGCACTGGCGCTTCCGCGGCGCGGATCCGATCTTCACGATGATCCTGGTCGGCTGCTTTATCCCGTTCCAGGCGATCCTGCTGCCGATGGCGCGTTTCGAAGGCTTGCTCGGCCTGTCGAATTCGATCACCGGTCTGGTGGTGGTGCACGTGATCTACGGTATCGCCTTCACCACGATGTTCTTCCGCAACTTCTACGTGAGCATTCCGGCTGAACTTGTGAAGGCCGCGCGGATCGACGGTGCGGGTTTCTTCACGATCTTCACGAAGATTCTGATGCCGGTGTCGCTGCCGATTTTCATGGTGTGCCTGATCTGGCAATTCACGCAGATCTGGAATGACTTCCTGTTCGGGATTGTGTTCTCCGGTGTCGATTCGATGCCGATCACGGTGGCGCTGAACAACCTCGTGAACACCTCGACCGGCGTGAAGGAATACAACGTGGACATGGCCGGCGCGATCATCGCGGCACTGCCGACCTTGCTCGTCTACATCGTTGCCGGCCGCTACTTCGTGCGCGGCCTGACAGCGGGCGCAGTCAAGGGCTAAACCGGGGCTGAACCATACGCATCGCGGCGGCGCTTCGTTGATAGTGCGCCGCCGTCATCCGACCAGAGTTTTCAAGCAGTACCAGAGACAAGAGGATTCACAGCATGGCAAGCCTTTCCATCCGTGACGTGTACAAGACTTACCCGAACGGGGTACCGGTTCTGAAGGGTGTCAACATCGACATCGAAGACGGCCAGTTCCTGATTCTCGTTGGCGGCTCGGGCTGCGGGAAATCGACGCTGCTCAATATGATCGCCGGCCTCGAAACCGTGACCAAGGGCGAGATCCAGATCGACGGCAAGACGGTGAACAACCTCTCGCCGAAAGATCGCGATATCGCGATGGTGTTCCAGTCGTACGCGCTGTATCCGTCCATGACGGTGCGCGAGAACATCTCGTTCGGCCTGGGCATCCGCAAGGTGCCGAAGCAGGAACAGGCGCAGATCGTCGACCGCGTGTCGAACACGCTGCAGATCACGCACCTGCTGGACCGCAAGCCGGGTCAGCTCTCCGGTGGTCAGCGTCAGCGCGTGGCCATGGGCCGTGCGCTCGCGCGCGATCCGGTGATGTTCCTGTTCGACGAACCGCTGTCGAACCTCGACGCGAAGCTGCGCATCGAAATGCGCTCGGAAATCAAGCTGCTGCATCAACGCCTCGGCACGACGATCGTCTACGTGACGCACGATCAGATCGAAGCCATGACGCTCGGCGACCGCATCGCGGTGATGAAAGACGGCGTCGTTCAGCAGTTCGGCGCACCGCAGGAAATCTACGACTCGCCGGCGAATCTGTTTGTGGCCGGCTTTATCGGCGCGCCGCCGATGAACTTCATCCAGGGCAAGCTGGTGGAGCAGGGTTCGGGCGTGGGCATCGAACTCGATACGGGCACGGCGCGCAATGTGTTGAATCTGCCGTTCGATTCAGCGAAGGTGAAGTCGCACGTTGGCCGCGAAGTGATTCTCGGCCTGCGCCCGGAGCGGATCACCGACGCACGCGGTGCGCATGGTGACCATGCGAACCTGCAGGCAATCGACGTGAAGGTCGATGTGATCGAGCCGACCGGTCCGGACACGCTGGTGTTCGCGCAGGTGAACGGCAAGCGCATTGTGAGCCGCGTGCACCCGGCTTCGAATCCGCAGCCCTTGTCGACTACGACATTGTTGTTCGATGCGTCGAAGGCAGTGCTGTTCGATCCGACCAATGAAGAGCGGATTGCCTGAGGCGAATTATTCGCTGAGCGATTTGCGTTGAAAAAAGCCTCATGCGTTGCGAGACGCATGGGGCTTTTCTTCATTTACCGGGTGCTTGTTTGCATCGGGTTGCTGGGGGCTCCCGACATGGCGCCCCCGGGAGGTGACGTCAAACGTCCTTGATGCGCAGATCCGGATTGTTCCGCGCCAGCTCGGTGACCCACTCGGTGAAGGCGCGCAGCCGTGAACTCAGATTGCGGCGATGCGCGTAGAGGATCGACAGCGGCGTGCTAGGGCTCGTGTAGTTCGTGAGAATTTCCTTGAGCGCGCCTTGTGCAATCAGATCCGCGACCATGAAGCGCGACGGCTGGATGATGCCGTGGCCGAGCGCGCTCGCGCTGATGTAGACGCTGCCGTCATTCACTGCAAGCACGCTCTTCAGCGTGACCTTGACGATCTCGCCGTCCACCTCGTACTCGAATGGAAAGGTCTTGCCGCTGCGCGCGGAAACGTAGTTGACCGCGCGATGCTCGCTGAGCTCCTCGAGCGTGGTCGGCGTGCCGTATTCCTCCAGATAGGCGGGCGACGCGCAGGTCACGATCCGCGCTTCGCCGATGCGCCGCGCGACGAGACTCGACTCTTCCGGCGTGCCCATGCGGATCACGCAATCCACCCCGTCCTGAATCAGATCGATGTTGCGGTCCGCCAGCCCGAGCCGCACGTCGATCTCGGGGTATTGCCGGTAGAAGTCGTCGAGCGCGGGCAGCAGCAGCGCACGGGCGAGCGTGCCGGAGGTATCGACGCGAATCGTGCCGCTCGGATGTTCACGCTTGTTCGACAGCGACGATTCGGCATCGGCGACTTCGGCGAGGATGCGCACGCAGCGGTCGTAGAACAGCGCGCCGTCTTCGGTGACGCTGACCTGCCGCGTCGAACGGTTCAGGAGCCGCACGCCGACGTGTTCTTCCAGAGCCTGAATGGTCCGGCTGACTTTGGCGCGGGGCAGGTCGAGCGACTCGGATACTTTGGTGAAGCTGTTCGCCTCGACCACACGCGTAAATATCTCCATCGCTTCGAAACGGTCCATGTTTTGCCTTATGAGTGATGGGCGGAAGTGGGTTTCGAAGTGAAGTGTATCGCTTGGAAATAGTGTTGGTGTGCTCGCGTGGTTAAGTCGGCCCCGTGCCAGGTCCGTACGATCAATCCCGATCGGGCGCGCCAAGCGGGAACAGCGGGCGATACGGGCGTGCTTCGTCGACTGCGCGAGCGAACGATGGCCGGGCCAGCAGCCGCTTCCGGTAGGCGAGCACGTGCTCAAAAGCCGGGCCGATGCGATGCGTCCAGTCGGCGTAGAACAGGAACGGCGCGGCGCCGCAATCGGCGAGGCTGAAAGTATCGCCGGCCGCCCATTCACGTTCAGCCATCACCTTGTCGAGCCAGCCGTAGGCCGTGTCGAGCATGCTGCGGGCCTCCGCCACGGCACGCGGGTCATGCTCCCCCTCGGCGCGCATGCTGTCGTAGACGATCTTTTGCTGCGGCGTGGAGATGTAGTTGTCGAAGAAGCGATCCATGCTGCGCACTTCCAGCGCGGTGCGGGCATCGGCCGGCAAAAGCCGCACCGGACCCGGGTGATACAGGCCGAGATATTCGATGATGATGCTCGCCTCCATCACGGTCCGGCTGCCGTCGACCAGCACGGGAAAGCGCTTGATTGGCCAGAGCGCGGCGAACTCAGCCATGACCTGCGGGTCGTCGTACGCCAGCAGGCGCAGTTCGAACGGCGTGCCGTTTTCGTAAAGCGCGGTCAGCACCTTCTGGCAGTAGGAGGAGAAGGGGTGGGCGTAGAGCTTCAGGGTCATCGGGGTCACCTAGGGCGGTTGCGAGGAGCGCTGTGGCGCGAAGACGGCCGGAGTGGCCGTTTACCTGACGACGAACGAGAGCGGTGGGAATCGACAACCTCGAGACAACCCGGAAAATTTTAGCGGAAGCCGAATGTCCATCCGCATCCGCCAAGGACCGGACGCTAGAAAAAGCTTATGCGCCGCGATTTGTTACGACAAAACGTCACAAACTTTCAAGAAAGATCGTATAACATTTGAAAAAATTGTAAGAAATCGACGTGACCGCACCATAGCCGGTTTGCCGCCGTACTCAGAAAGACCACCGGGGCGTCACGCAATAAATAACGAATAACTCGACGCACGGAGCCTTTGCATGTCAACGATCACCACGTCTGTGAACACCGCGACTGCTAACGCGCAGAACCAGGTGCAGCAAGCGGCGCAATCGATTATCAGCGGCTCGACTGGCAACTCGTCGATGGACGTGGCGACGCTGGTGTCGGCCCTCGTGAATGCGAAGACGGCCGGCCAGACGGCGGCGCTGAAGGCCAAACAGACTAGCGATACCACGACCTTATCCGCGTACGGCGCCCTGAGCTCCGCGTTGAACGCCTTGCAGGCAGCGATCAAGAGTCTCTCAGACGGAACCACCCTGTCGACCTTCGGGGCTACCGCGAGCGGCAAAGGCATGGACCCCAAGGCGGGTCCCGGCGCGGTCGCCGGCAGCTATTCGATCGACGTCAAGCAGATCGCCGCGTCGCAGAGTCTCTCGTCGGCGGCGTTCGATTCCACCGCCAAATTGGGCACCGGCAAGTTGACCATCGCGGTCGGCGGCAAGTCGATCGATGTCACGATCGACAGCACCAACAACACGCTGAGCGGTATCGCCAATGCGATCAACAAGGCGGGCAACAATCCGGGCGTCACCGCCACTATCGTGACCGGCACGGGTGGCGCCCACCTGGTGTTGCGCTCGACCACCACCGGCGCGGCCAACACGATCAACGTGTCCACCAGCGACGTCCAGAACGACACGGGCCTGTCGAGCCTCGGCGTAACCTCCACGCCGGGAGCGAACGGCGCGGCGTCCACGATCGTATCTTCCGATACCAGCAAGGCCTGGCAGCAAAGCGAGGCCGCTCAGGACGCGAAGTTCACCATCGGCGGGATTGAGGCGAGCAGTTCCACGAACGCGGTGACGTCGGCGATTTCCGGCGTTACGCTGAATCTGTCGAGCGCCGCGGTCGGCACCACGCAGACACTGACGATCGCACCGGACACCACCGCGCAGAACACCGCCATCACCAACTTCGCCAATCTCTACAACACCGTCGTCACGACCATCAACTCGCTGTCCTCGTACGACAAGTCGTCGAAGACCGGCGGCGCGCTGCTCGGCGATTCGACGCTGACGACGATCAAGAATTCGTTGGCGTCGATCGTCGGTGGGGGCGTCGGCACGGGGTCGTCGGCGGTGGGGCTCGCTTCGATCGGCATTACGCTGAAGGGCGATCCGGCGGACGGCACGCTGGTCATCGACAGTAAGAAGCTGAGTACGTCGCTCACCAGCAGCCCCGCGCAGGTCGCCACGTTGTTCAACTCGACCAACGGGATCGGCGCCAAGCTGAACAAGAGCATTAGCGACTTCGTGAAGACGGGCGGCATCATCGACACCCGCAGCACGGCGTTGAATGCCGACCTGAAGAACATCACCACGCAGCAGACCACGCTCGCCAATTACAGCGCGCAGTTGACGAAGCAGTACCAGAGTCAGTTCACCGCGCTCAACACGCTGATGGCGACAATGAACAACAACTCCCAGTACCTGACGGCGCTGTTTGGCGGCTCGAAGAGTGCGGGGGCGTTGGCGACCAATAAGTAAAGCTGCTTTAAAGCGCGCCGCCTGATTCCGGCGGCGTGCTCTCTATCAGGGCAGTTTGATGAATCAGGCTTAGTGCGGCAGCCGGACATTGAACCTAAACGTCGCCAGCCTCGCGAGCAGGATAAAGGCGGTGGCGATCAACACGCTATAAACCGTATCGACGTCCATATAGTCCAGCAGCACGTACAGCCAGCACCCCACAAAAGCGCATGTCGCGTACGGCCGTGAATCACGCAAAATCAGCGGCACTTCGTTGCACAGCACGTCGCGAATCACGCCGCCAAAGACGCCGGCCAATACCCCCATCATCACCGACGTGAACCACGGCATCTGCGCGTCGTGCGCGATCGACGTGCCTGAAATGCTGAACAAGCCCAGCCCGATCGCATCGGCCACCAGCAGGACTCGCTCAGAAAGCAGCCGTGACGTCATCTTCAGGAGCGTTGGCGCGAACAACGACATCACGAAGATCGCGATCAGATAGGCCTGATGCTCGACCCAGTAAAAGGGCCGCCGCTCCAGCAGCACGTCGCGCAAGGTGCCGCCGCCGAAGGCCGTCGCGACGGCCACGAGGAAGGTGCCCACGGCGTCCAGCCGGCGGGTTCTCGCTTCGATAAAACCGGAAATCGCGTACGCGAAAATAGCCAGCGCTTCCATGATGGTCAGCGCCAGCGTCAGCCTCGGATGGATCACCGGGACTCCGTCAGGACTTGGGGGAAGCCGGCAATGCGCCCGGCTGCAACAGGACAACCACGGCACCCGCGCCGCCGTCATGCGGACGCGCCTGACAGAACGCGATCACCTCGGACTTCTGCACGAGCCACGCGCGCACTTTGCCCTTCAGTACGGGTTCTTTTCCAATCGACCCGAGGCCCTTGCCGTGGATCACGCGCAAACACCGCAGGCCACGCTTCACCGACTCACGAATGAATTCGGCCAGCGCCTCGCGCGCTTCCTCGCGACGCATGCCGTGCAAGTCGATTTGTGCCTGCACGATCCAATCGCCACGCCGCAGTTTGCGGACGACTTCCTGGCTCACGCCGGGACGGCAATAGGAGAGCGTTTCGTCGGTTTCGAGCAGAACCTCGGGATCGAACTCGTCGGAGATCGCTTCGTGCAGCACGGCTTCTTCGTCGAGTTTCGTTTGCACCGGCAGCGGCGGAGGCGGATTGCGCGGCAAGCTGGCGCGCGGCGGGACCGCCAGCGGCGCAACCGCGCCGATCTCGCGGCGGAACAGATCGGCGTCCGCCGACGCTTCGCGTTGCGCCGCTGCTGCTGCCGCACGCTCGCGTTCACGCCGTTGCGTGTCGCCCTTTAACGCATCACGCAACGCGCCGAGGCCGGCCAGACCCGCGGCCGGTTCGATCTTCGGTTTGACTGCGGGTGCGGATACCTCCGGCGCGGGCCTGGCAACAGCTCGGGCGCGCTTCGGTTCGCTGGGGTGGGGCTGATTCTTCGGCATATCGGTAATACACAGAAAAGTAGATCGATCGCGCGAATCCGACGCGAACAGGATGCAAAAAAGGCCGCCGGCTTCTCAGCCGCGGCCTTCTATCAAGCAGGCGGCCGGGCCATGCCCAGCCGCCATTTTACCGTTGCACCTGGTGTTTCTCAGATCAGCGGTCGGCTTCGGCGCTCATCACGTGCTCGCCGATCTCGTCGAGCGTTTCCAGATAACGCTGCGCGTCGAGCGCGGCCATACAGCCCGTGCCCGCGCTGGTGATCGCCTGACGATAGACGTGGTCCTGCACGTCGCCCGCTGCGAACACGCCCGGCACGCTGGTCGCCGTTGCGAAACCGTTCAGACCGCCCTTGGTGATGATGTAGCCGTTCTTCATCTCCACTTGGCCGGCGAAAATGTCCGTGTTCGGCTTGTGGCCGATCGCGACGAAGATGCCTTGCAGCGCGATATCCGTGGTGTCGCCGGTTTGCGTGTTCTTGATACGCAGGCCGGTCACGCCGGACTGGTCGCCGGTCACTTCGTCGAGCGTGCTGTTCCACTTGATCTCGACCAGGCCTTCCTTTTCCTTCGCCAGCAGACGGTCGATCAGGATCGGTTCGGCGCGGAACTTGTCGCGGCGATGGATCACCGTCACCTTCTTGGCAATGCCGGAAAGGTAGAGGGCTTCCTCGACTGCGGTATTGCCGCCGCCGATTACGGCCACATGTTGTTGCTTGTAGAAGAAACCGTCGCAAGTGGCGCAAGCCGACACGCCCTTGCCCATGAACAATTCTTCAGACGGCAGGCCGAGATACTGCGCCGATGCGCCGGTCGAGATGATCAGCGAGTCGCAGGTGTATTCGCCCGAATCGCCAATAAGGCGGATCGGCTTCTCATCCAGCTTGGCCGTATGGATGTGGTCGAAAATGATTTCGGTGTTGAAGCGCTCGGCGTGCTCCAGGAAGCGCTGCATCAACTCCGGGCCTTGCACGCCGTTGCCGTCCGCCGGCCAGTTTTCGACGTCGGTCGTGGTCATCAGCTGGCCGCCCTGGGCGAGACCCGTGACGAGTACCGGCGACAGGTTGGCGCGTGCCGCGTAGACCGCTGCCGTGTAGCCGGCGGGACCAGAACCGAGAATCAGAACTTTGGCGTGTTTCGTGGAAGTAGCGGGCATGATCGAAATCCTTTTACGGCGCCCGGCTCGCCCATGCGAGGCCGCGCGACTTGAGCTGAAACTATAGATGGGTATCAGAGCGGCATTATAAAGGGCGGCACGCCGGCCTGCTCCATGAAGCTTTCCGATCGCGGCGATAGCGTTGCCGCGAGCTTCGGCGGCCTTTCGTGTGGTCGATCGGCTAAGTTACCGTCATTTACAGCCTCGCGTGAGGCACTGCGTTTACAATAGGCCGCATCGATGGATCCGGCAGCCGGGACCGGGTCTGGAGCCGCCTTAAGCGCCGCTTCGGGCCGCGACTCCAGCGGCAAATCGGCCACACAAGCAACAGGATCAATGGCAAAAACTCCCTATTCCGCGAGCGCGCAGGCATTGCCGCACCGCATGTCGCGCCTTTTCACCGAAATCCGCTGGATCTTGCAGGTCGCGCTCGGCGTGTTCCTGCTCATGGCGCTCGTCAGCTACAGCCGGCACGATCCGAGCTGGACGCACGCCGCGCAGGTCGACCATATCGCCAACTGGGCGGGCCGCGTCGGCGCGTGGACGTCCGACATCCTGCTGCTCCTGTTCGGGCTGTCCGCCTACTGGTGGATCGTGCTGCTCGGCCGCCATATCTCCGCCAATTACCGCCGTATCACCCGTCACGAGGAACTGCAGGAAGACGCGCCGCGCGATGCCGGCTGGCTCGCGGACGCGTTCGCGTTCATGCTGGTGTTGCTTGCCTGCGACGGTATCGAAGCATTGCGCATGTGGTCGCTGAAAGTGCAGTTGCCGCGGGCGCCGGGCGGCGTGATCGGCGAGGCGGTCGCGCGCGGCATATCGCATGCGCTCGGCTTTACGGGCGGCACGCTGGCCCTACTTATCGTGCTTGGCATCGGGTTGTCGCTGTATTTCCGTTTTTCGTGGCTGTCGGTGTCGGAAAAGGTCGGCGAGTCGATCATTTCGGCGGTCACGTTCGCCAAGCTGCGCCGCGAGGCCGGCCGCGACCGTAAATTGGGCGAAGCAGCCGCCGTGAAGCGTGAAGGCAAGGTCGAAAAGGGCCGCGTGCGGATCGAGGAACACGAGCCGGTCATGATCGTGCCGCCCATCGTCACGCCCGCCAAATCGGAGCGCGTCGAGAAAGAACGGCAAGTGCCGCTGTTCACGGACCTGCCGGGCGACTCCACCTTGCCGCCGATCTCGCTGCTCGACGCAGCGCCGGCCGCGCAGGAAACCATTTCCGCCGACACGCTCGAATTCACCTCGCGTCTGATCGAGAAGAAGCTCAAGGACTTCGGCGTCGAAGTGAGCGTGGTCGCCGCCTATCCGGGCCCCGTTGTCACGCGTTATGAAATCGAGCCGGCTACTGGCGTGAAGGGCAGCCAAATCGTCGGTCTGGCGAAAGATCTCGCGCGTTCGCTGTCGCTGGTGTCGATTCGCGTGGTCGAAACGATTCCGGGCAAGAATTTCATGGCGCTGGAGTTGCCGAACCAGCGCCGTCAGACCGTCAGTCTCTCGGAGATTCTCGGCTCGGCGGTGTATGCGGACGCGGCTTCGCCGCTCACCATGGGTCTGGGCAAGGACATCGGCGGCAAGCCGGTGTGCGCCGACCTCGCGAAAATGCCGCACTTGCTGGTGGCCGGTACGACCGGCTCGGGCAAGTCGGTGGGTATCAACGCGATGATCCTGTCGCTGCTCTACAAGGCGAGCGCCGACCAGGTCCGCATGATCCTGATCGATCCGAAGATGCTCGAAATGAGCGTCTACGAAGGCATTCCGCATCTGCTGTGTCCGGTGGTCACCGACATGCGCCAGGCGGGTCACGCGCTCAATTGGGCGGTGGCCGAAATGGAGCGCCGCTACAAGCTGATGAGCAAGCTCGGCGTGCGTAACCTCGCCGGCTACAACAACAAGATCGACGAAGCCGCCAAGCGCGACGAGAAGCTGCCGAATCCGTTCAGCCTGACGCCGGACGATCCGGAACCGCTGTCGCGCCTGCCGAACATCGTCGTCGTGATCGACGAACTGGCCGACCTGATGATGGTGGTCGGCAAGAAGGTCGAAGAGCTGATCGCGCGGATCGCGCAGAAAGCGCGCGCGGCCGGCATCCATCTGATTCTGGCTACGCAGCGTCCGTCGGTCGACGTGATTACCGGCCTGATCAAGGCCAACGTGCCGACACGCATGGCCTTCCAGGTGTCGTCGAAGATCGACTCGCGCACGATTCTCGACCAGCAGGGCGCGGAATCGCTGCTCGGCATGGGCGACATGCTGTACCTGCCGCCGGGCAGCGGCTTGCCGGTGCGTGTGCACGGCGCGTTCGTGTCGGACGAAGAAGTGCACCGCGTCGTCGACAAGCTCAAGGAGCAGGGCGAGCCGAACTATATCGAGGGCATTCTCGAAGGCGGCGTGACGGGCGAGGGCGACGAAGGCTCCGCGGGCGCCGGTGGATCCGGCTCGAGCGACGGTGAGGCCGACCCGTTATACGACCAGGCGGTCGACGTGGTGCTGAAGAACCGCCGTGCGTCGATCTCGCTTGTGCAGCGGCATTTGCGCATCGGCTATAACCGCGCGGCGCGCCTGCTCGAGCAGATGGAGAACTCGGGCGTGGTGTCGGCAATGTCGTCGAACGGCAATCGAGAGATTCTTGCCCCGGCGCGGGAAGCGGAATAGGCGGTCTACACGGCCGGCCCACCGAACCAGCCGCAAGGCGCAGCGCATAAACGCCGTATAAGCCCCGCTTAAGGCTTCTTGCTTAAGCTGTGACCCAAGGCTGAGGGCTCGTCCCTCGGCTGCGCGGTTCAAGCTAGCCGCCACGGTCACCCGGCCGCTGTCCTTAACACCCGCCGGCGTGACCGCCCAACAAATTCAATCAAGGGAGAAAACACCATGCAGCTATTCGCGCAGCAGCACGCTCGACAGAGTGCTCAACCCAACCGTGTTGGCCAACTCGCTCGCAAGATCGCACGCGGCGTCGGCAGTGTGGCAATTGGCGCGTCGATGCTCGTCGCGTCGCAGGCATTCGCGAGCGGCACCGAGCAACTGAAGGCGTTCGTCGCGCAAGTGCATTCCGCGCGCGGCACCTTCGTGCAGCAGGAAGTGCGCGCGCCGAGTAAGGCGCAGGGTGCAAGCGGCGCGAGCGGTGTGTTGTCCACCACTGGCAAGACCGGTACGTCGAGTGGCACGTTCACGTTCGCGCGCCCCGGCAAGTTCATCTGGCAATACGAGAAGCCCTATGCACAACTGCTGCAAGCCGACGGCGACAAGCTGTACGTGTACGACAAGGATCTGAACCAGGTGACGGTGCGCAGTCTCGGCGGCGCGCTCGGCGCGAGCCCGGCGGCGATCCTGTTCGGCAGCAACGATCTGGATAAGAACTTCACGCTGCATGATGCGGGCGTGAAGGCTGGCATCGACTGGCTCGAACTGACGCCCAAGGCGAAAGACACGCAGTTTCAGCGCGTTGGCATCGGCTTCAAGGACGGCAATCTTGAAGCGATGGAACTGCACGATGTGTTCGGCAATGTGACGCTGCTGACGTTCTCGAACATTCAGAAGAACCCGCCGCTGCCGGCCGATGCGTTCAAGTTCACGGTGCCGAAGGGCGCGGATGTGATCAACGGTTAAGCTGCCGCAGTTTGCCTATGCAATGAAAAAGCCGCGCATCGTTTGCGCGGCTTTTTTCTTGGCGGCGCGTGCAACGCCGAACCGCTACTCATCCACTTCCAGCACCTGCACCGGGTGCGCGGCCTTCATATCGTCGATAAACGCTTCAACGATATCCGTTCGATGCTGCCGCGCCCGCGTGACCATATGGAACGCCACGCGGTACTTCATCTGTGCGGGATTCAATGCGGCCAACAAGCCCTGCTTCACGAACGGCGCCGCGAAATGCCCCGGCAGATAGCCGAGATGATGCCCCGACAACACCAGCATCGCGACCGCTTCCATGTTGTCCGCGACGGCGGTGACGTTCTGCGGCGAGGTCGAACTTTCGGCTTCGGGTAGTGGATAACTGCGCCACGCCCATTCGTGAGCCGCGGCTTCAACGGGTGGCACTTCGCCGGCAGAAGCGAACAGCGGATGCCCCTTTGCGCAATACGCGAATTGATCTTCGGCGAACACCTCGGTGTACTCGAGCGACGGCACGCGATGCCAGAAATAGCCGATGCCGATCTGAATCCGGCCGTTCAGCAGCAGTTCTTCGAGCTCGCCCGGCGAGCGCACCAGAATAGAAAACCGCACCGACTGATCGCGCGCCCGAAACCGGCCGATCGCGTCGCTGATCCGCGCGCTTGCCGATACCGGTGTGTGGCCGATCATGCCAATATCGAGTGTGCCGACCAGTTTGCGGCCGACATTGCGCGCCTGCATGCCGAAAGTATCGACGGCGGACAATAGAGCGCGGGCTGCGTCGATGAATTGCTCGCCGCGCGCGGTCAGGCTGAAGCCGCCGCGGCCGCGTTCGCACAGCCGGTAGCCGAGGCGGGTTTCCAGCGTGGCGAGTTGCGTGCTGATGGTCGACTGGCCGACGTTGAGCGTGGCCTGGGCCGGCGAGACGCCCCCGGCGTCGACGATGGCGAGGAAGACGCGGATCAGCCGCAGGTCGAGATCGGTGAGTTGGGAGAACATACGGCAGGATACATCGCTACGAATCAATGTGAAGTTTATTCTGTTCGTATTTTAACTTGCGGGAAACTGCTCAAGAATCGAGATTCGCCCGGCAAGGTGCGCTTTTTCTATTGATCCCTCGGCCGGTTGCACGTATTTGCTTACTGCCCCTCTTTTCATTGCCGAGACACGATGAATACTTCCTCTTTCATTTCCCCCGACGCCGGTGAACGGCCGCAGCCGCTGTCCGGCAACGCAATGCCCCGCTGCGGCGGCATTGCGACGATGATGCGGTTGCCGAACGTCGGCTCGGCCGAAGGGTTCGACGCCTGCTTCGTCGGCGTGCCGTTCGATCTCGGCACCTCGAACCGCACCGGCGCGCGCTTCGGGCCGCGCCAGATCCGCAGCGAATCGGTGCTGCTGCGCCCGTACAACATGGCCACCCGCGCCGCGCCGTTCGATTCGCTGCGCGTGGCCGACCTCGGCGACGTCGCGATCAATCCGTACAACCTGCACGATTCGATCAAGCGCATCGAAACCGCCTACGACGAAATCCTCCAGCACAACTGCAAGCCGATCACGCTGGGCGGCGATCACACGATCGCGCTGCCGATCCTACGCGCGATTCATCGCAAGCACGGCAAGGTCGGCCTGATTCACGTCGACGCCCATGCCGATGTCAACGACACGATGATGGGCGAGAAGATCGCGCACGGCACGCCGTTCCGCCGCGCAGTGGAAGAGGGTTTGCTGGATTGCGACCGCGTCGTGCAGATCGGTCTGCGCGGCACGGGTTACGCGGCTGAAGACTTCGACTGGTGCCGCGATCAGGGCTTTGAAGTCGTGCAGGCCGAGGCGTGCTGGAACCAGTCGCTGGCGCCGCTGATGGCGCGTGTGCGGGAACGCATGGGCGACGGTCCGGTGTACATCACGTTCGACATCGACGGTATCGATCCGGCTTTCGCGCCGGGTACGGGCACGCCGGAAATCGCTGGTTTGACGGTGCCGCAAGCGCTGGAAATCATTCGCGGCTCGCATGGTTTGAACATCGTCGGCTGCGATCTGGTTGAGGTCGCGCCGCCGTACGATCCGTTCGGTACGACCGCGTTGCTTGGTGCGAATCTCGCGTTTGAATTGCTGTGCGTGTTGCCGGGTGTCGAGTATCGGGCGTCGAAGCGGTGAAGTGCGTATTGAACTGATCACGGGTGATGACGCATGAAGAGAAAAGGCCTGCATTTGCAGGCCTTTTCTTCATTGCAACGCTGCTTCAGCGACTCAAGCGTAGGCAGTCTTCCGAGTCGACACCAGCGCCAGATAACACACCGCGCCGATCACCAACGCGGGCAAGGTAGCGCCCAGATTCGGCAGCCTTTGATTGATCGCCTGATACGCCACGATCCCGATTGCCCACGAGATAAACGCGCTCAGATGCCAGCCGCCCGAGAAGCCGTAACGGCCACGCACGTCGCCGAGCACGGCAGCTTCAATGCGACGTTTGCGTACGATGAAGTGATCCACCGGTACCACGCCGAACAGCGGCGCGAACACCGAGCCGATCAGCAGCAGGAAGTTCTGGTACTTCGCCATCGGCACGAGCAAGGCGATCGCCGTGCACAGCGCGCCGAATGCCGCCGACAACAACGGCACGCTGCCGCGTGTCCAGAACGTGCCGGTCGAAACCGCTGCCGAGTGGATGTCGGCGAACGCGTTGTCCACTTCGTCGATCAGGATCAGCAGCAGGGCGAGGCCACCGCCCGCTTGCGCTAGCGCTCCGGTCAGCAGCGCATCGCCACCGCCTGCCGCGAGACCGTAGATCGCGCCGAGTGCGTAAAACCAGATGTTCGCGATGCCATAGCCGAGCAGTGTGCCGCGGAAGGTTTCGCCGGGGCGACGGCCGAAACGCGTGTAGTCGGCGATCAGCGGCAGCCACGAGAGCGGCATCGCGACCACCAGATCGATTGCGCCGCCGAACGACATCTCGCCGGTGCCCGGACGGCGCATCAATTCGGCCAGGTCGTGTTTGGCGAGCAGATTCCACGAGAGCCACGCGGCGCCCGCCAGCAGCAGCCAGATGCCCCACGTACGCAGAAATCGCCGCACGAACGACAGCGGGCCGCTGATCGCCAGCAGTGTTGCGAGCAAGCCGAAGATCACGGTCCAGATCAGCGGCATCGAGAAACCGAAGGCCTGCTTGGCGAGCGCATCGGCGGAATCGCGCATCACGATCACCTCGAACGAGCCCCAGCCGACCAGTTGCACGGCGTTGAGCACAGCGGGCACCGAGGCGCCGCGCACACCGAGCGTCGGCCGCAACGACGACATCGCCGCGAGTCCCGTATCCGTGCCGATCACGCCTGCCAGCGCCAGCAATACGACGCCGATCACGCTGCCGATCACGATCGCCAGCAACGCATGCGGCAGCGACAGGCCCGGCACCAGGAGGGCGCCCGCCTGCGCGACCAGCAGGCCGATGCCGAGCGAGAACCAGAGCGCGAAAGCGTCGCCGGTGCGAAAGGCGCGGCGCGCGTCGGGCACCGGCGTGAGTGGTGCGTAGGTGGAGCCGGCGTCGCCAGCGAGTGGATCTTGTGCCATCTAATCTTGTCCCTGTTGGTGTTGCTTGTATGTTCGTGTGCGATGCCCGTGTTGCCGGCCAATCCGCGCGCGATGTTAGCCTGTCAGGCTGTCGGCGAGATTACTGGCTAGTCGGTGCGCTCATCGCCCGGGCGCCGTCACTGTCATAATGCAGGTCGTCGCCCGCATCCCTGCGTGCCGGCTTTATTCACCGGCAGCACGCCGCCTTCACACGGACCGCGTCCGGAAAAGCCGAGATTATCCCCAAAACGTCATGTTTGAAGAAACCCGTGCCAATGTTCCGCTCGCCGAACGCCTGCGGCCCCGCAATATCGACGAAGTGATCGGCCAGAAGCACCTGCTCGGCCCGAACAAGCCGTTGCGGGTCGCTTTCGAATCCGGCGAAGCCCATTCGATGATCCTCTGGGGCCCGCCCGGCGTCGGCAAAACTACGCTCGCGCGGCTCATGGCCGACGCGTTTCATGCTGAGTTCATCGCGCTGTCCGCGGTGCTCTCGGGCGTGAAGGATATCCGCGAAGCCGTCGAGACCGCGCAGATTCATCGCGCGAACGGGCATCAGACGCTGGTGTTCGTCGACGAAGTGCATCGCTTCAACAAGAGCCAGCAAGACGCGTTCTTGCCGCACGTCGAGTCGGGGCTGTTCGTGTTCGTCGGCGCGACGACCGAGAATCCGTCGTTCGAGGTGAACAGCGCATTGCTCTCGCGAGCCGCCGTCTACGTGCTGAAAAGCCTCACCGACGAAGAGCAGCGCGAACTGCTCGACCGCGCGCAAAAAGAACTCGGCGGCCTCACGTTCACCGACGAAGCCCGCGATGCCCTGATCGGTTCCGCCGACGGCGACGGCCGCAAGCTGCTGAACAACCTGGAAATCGTCGCGCGCGCGGCGGCCCAGCAGAAGAGCACCGAAATCGACGGCGCCTTGCTTGGCAGCGCGCTCGCCGAGAATCTGCGCCGCTTCGACAAAGGCGGCGACGCATTCTACGACCAGATCAGCGCGTTGCATAAATCGGTGCGCGGCAGCAGCCCGGACGGCGCGCTGTACTGGTTCTGCCGCATGCTCGACGGCGGCGCGGACCCGCGTTATCTCGCGCGACGCATCGTGCGGATGGCATGGGAAGACATCGGCCTCGCCGACCCGCGTGCGGCCCGCATCGCGCTTGACGCCTCCGAAACCTACGAGCGCCTCGGCACGCCCGAAGGCGAGCTGGCGCTGGCGCAGGCGATCATCTATCTGGCGGTCGCACCGAAGTCGAACGCGGGTTACAACGCGTACAACGAGGCGCGGCGGTTCGTGAGCAAAGACCAGTCGCGCGGCGTGCCGGTGCATCTGCGTAACGCGCCGACCAAGCTGATGAAGGAACTCGGCTACGGTCACGAATACCGCTATGCGCACGACGAACCTGACGCCTATGCCGCCGGCGAGACCTATCTGCCGGACAACATGCGCGACCCGCATTGGTACGAGCCGACGCCGCGCGGTCTCGAAGGCAAGATCGGTGACAAGATGGCGCGTCTGGCCGAGCTCGACGCGCAGTGGCGCAGCGAGAACAAGCCGAAGAAGGGCTGAGCCTTTTCGCCCGGGCTTCTGCGGCCGTTGCAGATGCCGTGTCGCCATTCCGCACGCCTTGACCATCTAACGCACCGGCCGCCCGCGCCGGTGCGCTAAAATCGCTGCTTCATACAACGAACACCTGCCCCATCCCATGCTCGACATCCAGCTGCTGCGCAAAGACCTCGACGGCGTCGCCAAACGCCTCGCCGACCGCGGCTACACCCTCGACGTGGCGGCCTTTGCCGCCCTCGAAGCGGAACGCCGCGACACCCAGACCCGTACCGAAGAGATGCAGGCGCGCCGCAACACCCTGTCGAAGCAGATCGGCGGGATGAAAGGGCGAGGCGAGGATACGTCGGCGCTGATGGCCGAAGTGGGCGGTATCGGCGACGAGATGAAGGCGTCGGCGGCCAAGCTCGACGATATCCAGAAGCGTCTGTCCGACCTGCTGCTCGGCGTGCCGAACCTGGCGCACGAAAGCGTGCCCGCAGGCAAGGACGAAACGGAGAACGTCGAAGTGCGCCGCTGGGGCACACCACGCCAGTTCGATTTCGAGGTGAAGGATCACGTCGACGTCGGTACGCCGCTCGGCCTCGATTTCGAGACCGGCGCGAAACTGTCGGGCGCGCGTTTCACGTTGCTGCGTGGACAGATTGCGCGGCTGCATCGCGCGCTGGCGCAGTTCATGATCGACACGCACACGCTGCACCACGGCTATACCGAGGTGTACACGCCGTACATCGTGAACCCGGAGATTCTGTACGGCACCGGCCAACTGCCGAAATTCGCCGACGATATGTTCCGCGTCGAGAAGGGCGGTGACGAGAACACAGTCACGCAGTATCTGATCTCGACGTCGGAAATTTCGCTGACGAACACGGTGCGCGACAGCATCGTCGAAGCGGACACGTTGCCGATCAAGCTGACCGCGCATTCGCCGTGCTTCCGTTCGGAAGCGGGCTCGTATGGCCGCGACACGCGTGGGCTGATCCGTCAGCATCAGTTCGACAAGGTCGAGATGGTGCAGATCGTCGCGCCGGAAACTTCGTATGACGCGCTGGAGCAGATGGTCGGCCACGCTGAGGCAATTCTGCAGAAGCTTGAGCTGCCGTACCGTGTGATTACGTTGTGCACGGGTGATATGGGTTTCTCGGCTGCCAAGACGTATGACCTGGAAGTGTGGGTGCCTGCGCAGAATACGTATCGCGAGATATCGAGCTGCTCGAACACGGAGTCGTTCCAGGCTCGCCGGATGCAGGCGCGCTTCCGCAATGCGCAAGGCAAGCCGGAGCTGGTGCATACGCTGAACGGTTCGGGTCTGGCGGTTGGCCGCACGCTCGTGGCTGTGCTGGAGAATTTCCAGAACGCGGATGGCTCGGTGACGGTGCCGGTGGCGCTGCGTCCTTACCTCGGTGGGGTGGAACGGCTGGAAGTGCCGGCGGCTTGATTGGCGCCGGGCTGATGCGGCGGCTAAGGCCGCTGCCGATTGCCAAGTCCTCTCGAAATTTTTTGGCCGAGGGGCTTGGAAATCGGATTCAGCTGTTCTATAATCTTTCTCTCCCAAGCAACGACCCGCTTGGATCTGACGAAATAGCCTAGTTGCTGTGAGTCGGAAGACCCGGAAAGGTGGCAGAGTGGTCGAATGCGCTGGACTCGAAATCCAGTGTACCTTTAGGGGTACCGTGAGTTCGAATCTCACCCTTTCCGCCAAATTTAAAAACCCCCGCTGAACGAAAGTTCAGCGGGGGTTTTGCTTTTGGGTTGCTCGAATCGCGTGCCCAAATCAAAAGCCATGCCAAACAGAAAGCGTCGCGCCCGTATCGTGCGAATGCAGAACTGCCACACGCGCAGTTCCAGAAAACACCCAGTCGTTGACGGTCAACGACAGCCTTCGCTGCGGTTGCGCACCGAGCGTTAGAGTCGCGTTCGGCAACTGGACTATCGAGAATTGCGGCGCCGTCGACGGCCCCAGATTGAGATAACTCGATGCCTGCTGCGGTACCGCCTCAGGCGTTGGCGTGACGCTCCCAGCGCCGAATCGGAAATTGCGGGTCGCTTGCGTGGTATAGAAATTCTCGACTTGCGCGTAAAACGGCTTTCCCTGATCCGACTGATATTCCATTTCATAGCGGTGCAAATACCGTTGCGGCTCCGGAATGGGCGGAACAACCGTCTCGGGCAGAGGCGCGATACTCGCAACTGTCATCGCTTCGGGCGGGTCGGTGGCAAGGCCACCCGCGAACGCATATCCGCTCAGAACAAGGAATATTGCGCCGACAATCCTTTCGTTCAGGCAGGTCATGGCCGTGCCTCCAATGAAGGAATTGAAACGTCACGCTACTGACCGCTATGCCTGAATGGACCGCCGACCGCCCCTGCAATCTTGCTTTTATCAATACATTGTAGTCAGCCCTTCGCGTCTGGCTAGCAATGTATGCAGCGCCCCCGTGCTCCGGAGATTGATGAGAGACACCATACGGCCTGGCGCACGAGTGAACCAGGCCGGAACCTTGAACGCATTGGATATGAAACATTAATTTGAATCGATCGACGTTCTCGGCCTTTATCCCTGCTGTCGCCGACATAGGGATCATTTGATCATTGCGCTCCCCGCATCGCCCGTTTGATTGCGCTGCGTGGCCTTCTTCCAGCCCCAACTACGCTTCTTCATCCCAAGCAAAGCAAAAAAAGAGCACAGCGCCGAACGCAAGCAAAAATGCCCGCGCTTCCATCCACCCCGTCTTCACAACGAGCAAGCTGGCAGCAAGTGGCGCGATACAGTGCCAGCCCTGAGCCAACAGCGATTACCTGAATGTATGCCATTCGCATAATCGACGTGTATTTCCTGGATTCGCATGGACGAATCCATCTACAGCGGACGCTCGAATTGAAAGCAATTAGAAAATAATCCGATGCTCGTTTGTCATAAATATTTCCACCAGAATTCGACGCGCGCAGCCATTGCCCACTAGGCCAATTCGAGTTCTTGGTCCGCCGAATTATGGTGAAAAAGAAGTGGCACTTCCCGAGTCGCCTGAGTGCCTGTAAAGTCATACAGCGTTTTCGCGTCGAGTCCAAAAACACAAACGCCAAACACATAGCCACAACGATGTCCCGAACAGTTTGCAAGACCAGTTTTGTAAAACAGGCTTCAAAAGGGGATTCACATGTCCGTCGGCAATTCGGTCGTTGACACGACCAAAAGCAGCACGAAATACAAAGTCATCAAGTGGTCGATTATCGGGCTGTGCATCGCCATCGGCGCGCCGCTCGCCATCCTGCTGGTCAAAGGCCTGGTAGGCCTGATCCTCGCGGCGGTGATCGGGCTTGCGGCGATCAACTTCGGTCCCGTTCTCGCCATGAAGTTCGCGAACCAGAAGGTCAAGATGTTCGTGAACGAAGCGAAGTCGAACCCGATCGAGACGCTCTACAACGAACTGGCCGAAAAGCAGGAAGGGGCCGAGCGGTTCAAGAAGAGCATCACCGACTTCCGCACCGAAGTAAAAAACTTCGAAGATAAAACCGCGCAGTTCAAAAAGCAGTATCCCGAAGACGCGGCGCGTTTCGAGACCCAACTCGCGACGATGAGAAAACTGCTCGCGTTTCGCGAAGGGCGCTATAAGCAGGTTCAGGACGAACTCAAACGATTCTCCGACGCGATCGATCGGGCCAAAGCGCTGTGGGATATGTCGCAATCCGCGCAACGCATGAACAAGATCGCCGGCATGCAATCCAGCGACACGTTCGCGCAAATCAAAACCGACGCCGCGCTCGACTCCGTCATGAACTCGGTCAATAAAGCATTTTCCGAAATGGAAACATCGCTGATGGAAAGCGCGGAAGTGCAGCAAGCCAAGGCCGCTACCGAGATAGGCGCTATCAGTCAGCCCGCCCAGCAACTCGGCTCGCCCGCGGCGCCCAAATAACCTGGCGCGCATCGCTCGACTACTCAACTCGATCAAAAAATAATGAAGAAAATTCTGGGTTCGGTTCTTTTCCTGATCTTGCTGGCTGCCGGTTGGTATATCCACGAAGGTGGCCTGAAAAATCCGCTGAACAGCGGCCAGAGCGCCGACAAAGACACCGTCGCGGTGAACGGCGGGGTGAATGGGGTAGACACCGGCAACCCCAGCAGCGCCGACGTCAAAACGCCAGCCCCGAGCAATCCGGACGGTTTCGTGCCCAACAAGGACACGCTGAAGTCAATTCTGAGCAACGGTGTCGTACGCGTCAGCGTCGAAAACCCATCGCGGCCGTTTTACTCGGAAGACAACGGCAAGGCGCAGGGCTTCAACGTCGACTTCGCCAATCTGCTGTTCGCCCAGAAAGAGTTCACCTCGGGCGACCATCCGACCATCGCCGTTGACACGCATCACGGCGTCGACACGTATCCTGCAGTCCCCGATCAGCTGACGAAAACCGACAAGCAGGGTAACGCGGTCGTCGACGTCGCCATGGACGGCCTGACGTTCCCCGACAACACCCCGAGCGGCGTCGTCTATTCGATTCCCTATGTTGAGGATTTCGGCTATTCGTTGATCGTCGCCAAGGGTTCGTCGGTCCGCTCCGCCGCCGATCTGGCGGGCAAAACGGTCGGCGTGCTGCAGGGCGATCCGGACGTGAAGGCGTATGTCCAGAAGGCGTTCCCGAACAGCAAAATCGTCGAGTTGTCGGATGCGAGCATCGAAGGCCAGCGGTCGTGGATGTCGCACTTCCTGGACGAGCATCAGGTCGACGCTATCGTCTACGACTATCCGTTCGGCGTATCGGAGATCAAGGGCACCGATCTGACGTTCGCGGTCACGAAGCTGGACGGCTCCAACCTCGCGTACAAAATCGGCGTACGCAAGGAAGACAGCGCGCTGCTGATCTACCTGAACTCCGCGATCGCAAAGGTCAAGCAGTCGCCGGCCTATCTGGACCTGTTGCGCAAATACTTCATCAGCGACCAGGTGCTCACCACCGCTGCGACCGGCGGCGAGAAGACGTACGTGGTCCGCTCGGGCGACACGCTGAATGCCATTGCCGCGAGCCAGTTGGGCAGCGGTGCGCGATTCGTTGAAGTGCAGAAGCGTAATAACCTGCCGAACCCCAACCTCATCCTTATCGGTCAGCACCTGATCATTCCTGTGCGCTGACACGGTAGATTGTTCAAGCCGGGCCCTCGCGGCCCGGCATGAACAACTCTCCCCGATTGCCAATGTGAGCGCGCCGCACGCCGGCTAGCTCGGTCTCGTCGGGTCGTGTGCGCGTGTCTGCCGCCCAAAATCCGCCAGATTTGCATCCGTTTCAACTCCCGCTGCGTAAATCCCCTCAAGGACGCGCAACCCCCGCCATACCCGACTAACCGACCGCGCGCCCCTGAGACCAGGAGACGCGCCCATGACCCATTCCGCACCGACCTCACCACTACCGCGCGGCTCGCGGGTCGCGGTTATCGGCGCCGGTATCTCGGGGTTGGCCAGTGCCTATCTGCTGGCGCGCAACCATCAGGTCACGCTGTTTGAGTCGGCCGGCTACGCGGGTGGTCACACCAACACCCTGGATGTCACGCTCGAGGGCCGCACGCATCCCGTCGACACGGGCTTCCTGGTTTTCAACGACCGCACCTATCCGAACCTGATCGCGCTGTTCGCCGAACTGGGCGTCGAGTCGCACCCGAGTGAAATGACCTTCTCGGTTTCGCTCGACGAAGGCCGCCTCGAATGGGCCGGCACCAGCCTGAACACCGTGTTCGCGCAACGTCGCAACCTGTTCTCGCCGACCTTCATCGGCATGCTGCGCGACATCATGCGTTTCAACAGCAGCGCGCAAAGCAATCTCGATCTCGCGATCGAAACGCGCGCATCGATGGGCGAACTGCTGACGGCCGGTGGCTACGGCGGCGCGTTCCAGCGCCACTACCTGCTGCCAATGGCCGCGGCGATCTGGTCGAGCGCGACCGCCGACATCCTTGCCTTTCCGGCCACCACGTTCCTGCGTTTTTGTCTAAACCATGCTCTGCTTCAGGTGAACCGCCGGCCGCAGTGGAAAACGGTGGTCGGCGGAGGGCGCGAGTATGTGCGGCGTATCGTCGGGACGCTGGAGGACGTCCGTATCGGTACTGCGGTGAAAGGCGTGCGGCGCGATGCAGGCGGCGTCGATGTCTTCACGGACAAGGGCACGGAACGCTTCGACGCGCTGGTGCTCGCCACCCACGCGCCGACCTCGCTGCGCCTGCTGGACAACGACGCCGATCAGCACGAGCGCAACGTGCTGGGCGCCGTGCGCTACCAGCCGAACGTCGCGGTGCTGCATACGGATACGAATCTGCTGCCGCGTCGTCAGCGTGTGTGGTCGGCGTGGAATTATCTGGGGAGCCGCGCGGTCGACGGCACGCATCCAGTGTGCGTCAGTTATCTGGTCAATCAACTGCAGCCGCTGCCGTTCAGAACGCCGCTCGTCGTCACGCTCAATCCGGTTACGCAGCCGGCGCCGGGCACCGAACTGCGCCGCTTCGTCTACGACCATCCGTTGTTCGATCTGGCCGCCATCGATGCGCAACACCGTCTGCCGTCGCTGCAAGGCAAGCGTCGAACCTGGCTCGCGGGCGCATGGACGGGCTATGGTTTTCACGAGGACGGTCTGAAGTCCGCACTGCGCGTGGCCGCCGATTTCGACGCGTCGCCGACGTGGGCCAAACTATGAATCCCGCTCGCGTCGAAGCCAACGTTGATCCGGCTGCCTGGCTTTTGACGGGCCAGGTGATGCACGAGCGTCTGCGGCCGAAGCATCATCACTTCACGTACCCGGTGTTTTGCGTGCGCTGCGATCTGGATCGTCTTGCGTCGCTCGATAGCGGCTGGTTCGGCGTCGATCGCTGGGGCCCGCTCAGCCTGTACCAGCGCGATCACGGCCCACGCAACGGTAGCGATCTCGCCACATGGATGCGTGCGCAACTATCGGCGGCGGGTATTGAAGCAGCGGACGGCAAGATCTGGCTGCAAGCGTTCCCGCGTGTGTTCGGCTATGCGTTCAATCCGGTCAGTTTCTGGTTTTGCCACGATCGCGGCGGTCAACTGCGCGCGCTGCTGGCTGAGGTGCGCAACACCTTTGGCGATCGTCACAGCTATCTGCTGAGCGCTGCGGGCAACGCGCCGATTACGGCTGAAACGGAACTCAAATGCCAAAAAGTGCTGCACGTGTCGCCGTTTTGCCGCGTCGAGGGGAGCTACGAATTCCGCGTTAGGGAGACGCCCAACAGCGCGTTGGTCTCTATCGACTACCACGACGTTGACGGTTTGCTGATCCGCACGGCACTGGGTGGCCGATTGAAACCCTTAACGCGCTCGACAGCGCTCGCCGCGTTGATCCGCCAACCGTTGCTGACCGTCGGCGTCGTCGCACGAATTCATTGGCAGGCGTTGCGCCTCGCCCTCAAGAAAGCGCCGTTCTACGGCAAACATCCTGCGCCGGCTCGCACCGCCGACGCACCCACCGATCGCGCCGCAGCCGGCCAACCGTCCGCCGCTGCGCGCCCCATTTCGTCCGATTGAGGAGATTCAGCCATGGCGCTTTCAAGAACCCTGAGCGAACACCGAACCGTCCCCGCTTCGGGCCGTCTGTTTCTATCGTTGCTCGAACGGATTCAGGTTGGGCATCTGGTGCTGATCACGCCCGACGGTCAGCAGCGCGTGTTCGGTGATCCGCACGCGGCGCCGGGCGCGCGTCTGGAGCTGCGCGATTGGCGTGCGTGCGGCGCGATTCTGCGCAAAGGCGACATCGGATTCGCCGACGCATGGCGCGCGTTCTGGGTCGACACGCCTGATCTGGCCGCCTTGCTGCGCGTCGCTATTCGCAACGAGCGCGCGCTGCAACGCACGGTCTACGGCGGCTGGCTCGCGCAACTCTGGTACGGGCTGCGTCATAGGCTCAGGCCCAATACGCGTGCGGGTAGCCAGCGCAATATTCACGCGCACTACGATATCGGCAACGCGTTCTACGCGCAGTGGCTGGATTCGACGTTCACCTATTCGAGCGCGGTGTTCGACGGCAATTTCTATCAATCGCTCGAAGCCGCACAGCACGCGAAGTATCAACGCATCATCGACACGCTCGGTTTGCGCGAAGGCATGCACATTCTGGAAATCGGCTGCGGGTGGGGCGGTTTCGCGATGCACGCGGCGCGTCAGGGCATTCACGTACACGGTATAACGATCTCACCGGCGCAGCTTGAATTGGCCCAGCAGCGTGTGAGCGAAGCGGGACTGAGCGACCTTGTACATCTTGAACTACGCGACTACCGTACGCTGACCGGCCAATACGACAGCATCGTATCGATCGAGATGTTCGAAGCCGTCGGCGAAAAATTCTGGCCGACGTATTTCCGCATCTTGCGCGAACGTCTCCTGCCCGGCGCACGCGCGCTCGTGCAAACCATCACGATCGACGATTCGCACTTCGCCGCCTATCGCGCAACCAGCGACTTCATCCGCGAATTCATTTTCCCGGGCGGCATGCTGCCGTGTCCGCAGCGTTTCATCGAAGCGGCGCGGCGTGGCAAGCTCACGGCGCGTACGTCGTTGGCATTTGGACGCGATTATGCCGAGACCCTGCGCCGCTGGCGCAGCGCGTTCGAAGCGCAACTCGATACGATCCACACGCAAGGCTTCGATGAGATTTTCGTGCGGACGTGGCGGCTGTATCTGGCGTACTGCGAAGCCGGCTTCGACGAAGGACGCACGGACGTGATGCAATTCGTGCTCACCTCGGCGGACTGACATGCGTGCGCTCGCGGCGATCGTGCTGGTGCTGTGGGCGACCACCGCCTGCGCCGATTGGCGCGGCGACATGCACTCCGCGACACTCGTGGGCGAGGGCGATTTCAGCGTGTTCGGCTTCAAGCTCTACCGTGCGCAGATGTGGAGCGAACGCGTACCCATCGACTATGACGAACGCTTCGCGCTGCACATCATTTACGCTCGGGGCATCAAGCGCGAGCGGTTCGTCGATGCAGGCATCAGCGAGATCAAGCGTCTTGCCGGCGCGCCGATTCCAGCCGATACGTTGGAGCGCTGGCGTGCGGATATGATGCAGGCGTTTGTCGATGTCGGTCCCGGCGACCAGTTAAGTGCGGTCTATCTGCCGGACAAGGGCGTGCGTTTTTATGCGGGCGACCGTATGACCGGCGAGTTCGACGATCCTGCATTCGCGCGGGCCTTCTTCGGCATCTGGCTCGATCCGTCGACGCGCGCGCCGACCTTGCGTAAGCAGTTGCTCGGTACGACGCAGTAAAGCGTGCATGATGCACATGGCAACGATTGCGCATCACCATTGCGCTGCGTCTCGCGGCTCACCTGTGCGTCGATAAACGCGCTGGTATCGTCGAGTACTGGCGCAAAGCGACGCAAGGGCCCGGCGATGGCGCCGACCAGCAGCGCATGCCCAATCCGCGGATAGTGCTTCACTTCAACGCTATCGCCAGCGGCGCGCAGCCTCGCCGCGAACCGGTCGGTGTTGCCCGGATCGACTGTCGTATCGCGCTGGCCCGCCGCGAGGAACACAGGCGGTTCGTCGCCTTCGACAAAGTTGATCGGCTGGCTCGCCGCGCGCAACGCGGGCGGGAAAATTTCTTCAAGCGTCGCGTCGTGCAGCGGCAGAAAATCATACGGGCCGGCAAGGCCGATCACGCCGCTCAAGTCGCGCTTGCTCATCTGCTGCGCTGCGAGATAGCGGCCGTCGGTGGCCAGCATCATCACGATATGCGCACCGGCCGAATGACCCATCAGAAAGATCCGTGACGGGTCGCCGCCGAACTCTGCTGCGTGATCGCGTGCCCAGCGCACGGCTGCCGCCGCGTCGTCGACAAAGCCGGGGAAACCGGTTTCCGGCCACGTCCGATAGTCGGGCACCACGGCCACAAAGCCACGCGAAGCCAGCGCCGCACCGACGAACAGATAGCTGTCGCGCGAACCGCTCTGCCAGCTGCCGCCGTAAAAGAACACGACGATCGGACGGCCGTGCGAACCGCTTTGCGGTGAACTGGCGGCGGGCATGTAGACATCGAGCGCCTGCCGTGGCGAGCTGCCGTACGCGAGGCCGTGCTCGGCCCGGAAGTTCTTGTGCGATACGGTGGCGTTGAGTACGCCCGCGGCACTGCAGCCGCCGAGAGCGGCGAGCGCCAGCGCGGCGGTCAAGGTAAGCAGGCGTCGAGGCATGAAAGTCGGGTCCGTCGAAAATCGTTCAAGAATAAGCGTTCGAACAATGTACGCGCCAACCCGATAACCGGATGCAGAAAGCTGCGTTACCACCTTATCCCGCGTGGAACGGCGGCCAGGGCGAAATGCCGGCCACTTGCAGCAGCAGAATGAGATTGAGCGCCAGCACCGCGACCGTGCCCGCCACCGCGGCGACCGTGGTCGAGCGGCGATTCCGGTAGCGGCCCATCAGGTCGCCACGCGAGGTGAACCATACCAGCGCGATCATCGGCACCGGTAGCGCGATGCTCAGCACCACCTGGCTCAGCACGAGTGCGCGCGTCGCGTCCACCCCCCAGGCAACCACCACAAACGCCGGCGCCATCGTAACCAGCCGCCGCGCCCACACGGGGATATGAAAACCGACAAAGCCCTGCATGATCATCTGCCCGGCCATCGTGCCGACGACCGAGCTCGACACACCGGACGCAATCAGCGCCGCAAGAAAGAGACCCGCCGCGGCGCCACCAAGCAGCGGCGTGAGCGTGCGCCATGCTGTTTCGATGCTGGCCATATCGGCATGCCCCGCATGAAACGCGCTCGACGCCATGATCACCATCGCCATGTTGATGAGCCCGGCGACGCCGAGCGCAACCACCACCTCGATATTCGAAAAGCGCAGCAACTTGGCGCGCTCACCTTCATTGCGTGGCTTCACGCGGTTCTGCGTGAGTCCCGAATGCAGGAACAGCACATGCGGCATGACCGTTGCGCCGATGATTCCGACGGAAATCGTCAGCGCGTTGCTATCGGGCACGCCCGGCGTGAACGTATGCTTGACGACCGATGACCAATGCACCGGTGCAATCAGCAACTCGGCGAGATACGACAGCCCGATCACACCGACGAGCGCCGCGATCGCCAGTTCGAGCGGGCGGAAGCCGCGCTTCTCGAACTGCAGCAAACCGTAGGTGACGGCGGCGGTGATCAGCATACTCGGCATCATCGGTAGATGCGTGAGCAACGAAACGCCAATCGCGCCACCGACGAATTCCGCCAGATCGGTCGCCATCGCCGCGATTTCGCTGATGCCCCACATCGCGAGCACACAACGGCGTGGCAGGGCCGAGCGGCATAATTCGGCGAGATTGCTGCCGGTCACGAGCCCGAGCTTGGCGGATAACGCCTGAAATAACATCGCCACGATGTTCGCCAATGCGACCACCCAGAGCAGGGTATAGCCGTAACCGGCACCCGCCTGAATATTGGTGGCGAAGTTGCCCGGGTCCATATACGCGATCGAAGCGACGACCGCCGGTCCAACGAACGGCAGCATCGTCCGCAAGCCGCGACGCCGTCCCGCCAGCGTTTCGCGGATATCGAAACAGGTCTGCTCGGTGAGGGTTTGAGGCACGGCGGCTTGGCTGATCGCTTCGTTCATGACTGCTCCTGTCCGTCTTCAAGCGTTCAAGGCAATCCAGATGAAGGCCGGCCAACGGGTGAGCGCGATCGTCATCGCGGCGACCCGTTGCCGGTGCATCCGGCACAGCGCGTTGCGTGCTTCAGGCGCTCATGTTGAGCGTGCCATTTACGCCGTTCGGGAAGAAGCCACCCTTGGTCGCCATCGAACTCGTCAGGTAGACGATGTTGAGCACGTTGCCATAGCCGCGGCTGAAGGCGAGTCCGTTGCTGTCGAGCGGCACGATGTTCGACGAGCCGGACGTCGCGCCTGTGATGCCCTGATCGTCGTGCCCGTTCTGGTCGAGGCTGGCGCGCGCGGCGGAGATCGCGTTGGCTGCGGTGTAGATACTCGCCGTGTCGACGCCTTTTGCAAACAGCACCGTACGCACGAGCCCTGCGTGATACGCCTCGGCTGCGAGGATGCCGGCGGCTGCTTCGAGGAAGGTCTTGTTGGTGATGAGCGGAGAGGCGCCCTTATAGGCCGTCACGCCGACGTCTTCGAAGATGAACGCGCCGAGCAGGAAGTTGTTGTCGTTCGCATACGGATTGAAAGCGACACCCGCGCCGACCAGACCTGCAGCGCGCGCCGCGTTCGAGAACGCGCCGTTCGGATTGGTGCCGCCGATGTCGATCGAGGGCATCGCGACTGCGGCCGAGCCCAACGCACTGCGCAGGAAGGTGACGTGCTCGCGTTCGTCGTTGGCGATTTCGTTCGCATAGGCCTGAACGACCGGATCCTGGAACGGCACCTGCTGCCCTGGAATTACCGCGCCCAGCGTACCTACACCGGACGTCATGCTGGCCGCGAGGCCCGCACCTGTTGTCGCATACGTATAGAACTGCGATTCCAGATATTCCAGATTCAGTGCGAAGTTGAGAATCTCCGGATCGGTCGGTGCACTGGCGGCCGACGCGCTCGAGCCGGAGCCACCGCCGCACGCACTGATCAGCGTGCCGCCGACCAGACCCAGGCCGAGCCCACCAGCGTTGCGGAAAAACTGTCTGCGTTGCAGGCGCCGTTCAACCCGGCGGTCGAATACGTCGATAAGCTCTGCTGATTTATTGCTGGATTCCGACATGGCTATGCTCCTCAGATGGTTCGACGCCAATGCCGCGGACTCGCGACGCATACGCGCGGACAACTGCTATCCACGCGATGCTCAAACGCAAATCGCGGACGCAAAGAGGCCCCGTTCTTCTGAGAAGAACTAAACGATGTGGGGAAGAAATCGAGTCCTCAACTTCTTTACGGCACGAATGCGCTGCCAGATGCAAGCCTCACAAAAGATTTCTCTGCGCGCTCGCAGCGCGAGACAAGCCGACGCTATTTTTCCGGTTCCAGAAAGCCGCTCCGCGTCGTGCGGGAAAAACGCCCGGTGAGCAGGTCCCGTCCGGCTCGCGGAGGCCCTCCGGCGATCCTCTGTACAATTGGCCGATCGTCAACATCGTTTCAGCCCCACCGAATTCATGGCCATTACCTACAAGACTCCTGACGACATCGCCAAGCTGCGCATTTCCGGCCGCCTCGCGGCCGACGTACTGGCGATGATCGGCGAGCACGTCAAGGCCGGTGTCTCCACCGACGAGCTCGACGCACTGTGCAACGACTACATTGTCAATACGCAAAAGTCGATTCCGGCAAATGTTGGCTATCTGGGTTTTCCGAAGACGGTTTGCACGTCCGTCAACCAGGTGGTGTGCCACGGCATTCCCAACCGCAGCGAAATCCTGAAAGACGGCGACATCATCAATATCGACGTCGCGATCATCAAAGACGGCTATTTCGGCGACACCAGCCGCATGTATTGCGTCGGCCAGCCGAGCACGGTGGCGCGCCAGCTGATCGACACAACCTACGAAGCGATGCTGGCCGGCATTCGCGAGGTCAAGCCTGGCGCCACGCTCGGCGATGTCGGCTATGCGATCCAGAAGATCGCGCAGCGCGACGGTTTCTCGATCGTGCGCGACTATTGTGGGCACGGCATCGGCAAGGTTTATCACGAAGACCCGCAAGTGCTGCACTACGGTCAGCCGGGGCAGGGTGTGCGTCTGAAGCCGGGCATGGTCTTCACGATCGAACCGATGATCAACGCGGGCCGCGCCAGCACCGCGGTGCAGCGTGACGGCTGGACCGTGGTCACCAAAGACCGTTCGCTGTCGGCGCAATGGGAGCACATGATCGCCGTGACCGAAGAGGGCTACGAGCTGCTGACGCCGTGGCCGGACGGCACCGGCAATTACGAAGCGCCTTGAACGCAGTGGCCAGCGCGCCTGACCAACCGGCTATCAAGGACGGTGGGCGTGCGAATTGCTGCGCAGCGGGCGCGCGGCGCCTGCACCAGGAACCGCGGCTAAAGTTCGATCCGGCAAATAAGGATTTGACTCGCGCGCCGGTTCGGTTAAAGCTATGCCTTAGGGTTTCAAGGGGTTTTCGTCTGCATGAGTCCGTCATTGACCGTTCGCCGTATCGCCGCTGATCAGGGCGCTGTTTTCCGCGAACTCCGTACTGCGTCGCTGCGGGAGGCACCCTATGCCTTCGGCGAGACGCTAGAGGACGCGTTGTCGGCGGATGCCGCCACCTTCGACGCCACCGCTGCTGAACACGCTGTTTCGTTTGTCTTCACCAGTTTCATTCTCTATACCGAGGGCCATCCAGCAGGACTCATCGAAGCCTATTTCGACGACTCCGAGGCGCGCCGCGCGTTCGTCTGCGAGTTGTGGGTGGCGCCGGCCGTGCGTCATCTGCGAGGTGGCGAGTTGCTGGTCGACACCGCCAGCGCCTGGCTCGCCGGCGAAGGCGCCATGGAAATCTACGCGTGGGTCGCCGACGCCAACCGCAATGCGATGCGCTTTTACGAGGCGCTCGGTTTCGGTCCCACAGGCGAGCATCGCCGCGTCGCGCGTGCGCCCGAGCAGGCCGAAAGCCTGCTGGTGCGGCATGTGCCGACCACATCGCAGGTATTTCAGCAGTGATCTCGCGAGCGGCGCGTCAGCCTGCCGCTCACATCCCATCCGCGTCGCTACAGCGTTCATGGCCAAATGACCGGCCTGGACGCGGCCTGTACGGCCGAGACGTGGCTACGTCATGGGTATTCAGGCCGCCGTGCTGCGTTCTGTCGGCAAAAAAACTCGCTCCCCGCCTGGACGCCTGTAAAATACGCAAAATTTTTTGCCGAACGCTATGTCGCCCAAGAAATCGCCCTTTTTCGAACTCCGCAGCGGCTCTGTCGACACGCTCCTGTTCGTGGTCAAGACAACCGACCTCGACGCGATGCGTGCCGAACTGACCCGGCGCTTCGAGGCGACCCCCGAATTTTTCGCTAACGACGTCGTCGCAATCGACGTGCGCCGGCTCGCCGAGAACGAACGCGTGCCGCTCGCCGACATCGCGCAACTGCTCGACAGCGTGCGCATGCGCCCGGTCGGCGTGGTGGCCAATGCACAGCAGACGTGGGCGGCGGAATCCGCGCTGCCCTTGCTAGAAGCGCGCGACCGTCGCGGCGCGTCCGCTAAATCCGCTGACGAAGAAGCCGCCAATGCGCCCGCTACGGCACCGGCTGCCACCGCAGCGACGGCTACGCCGCCGGCCGATCTGTTTTCGGCAGTAGAGGGCACGCCGGCCACGGCCGCCGCGGTCGACCCCGCGCCGGCCGCCGAGCCTGTGCGCCTCGCCACCTCGTCGCAGACCATGGTGGTCGACAAGCCGTTGCGCTCGGGCCAGCGCATCTACGCAAAGGGCGATCTGGTCGTGCTCGGTCTGGTGAGCTACGGCGCGGAAGTGATCGCGGAAGGCAACATCCATATTTACGCGCCGCTGCGCGGCCGGGCGTTGGCCGGCGTGCAGGGCAATCACGACGCGCGCATTTTCTGTACGTGTCTCGAGCCGGAACTCATCTCGATCGCGGGCATCTATCGTACGACCGAGAACCCGCTGCCGGCCGACGTGCTCGGCAAGCCGGTGCAGATCTGGCTCGAAGAAGAAAAACTGATGATCGAACCGTTGCGGCTCACCTGATCGACGTGAAGCGCGCGCTGCCCTGAACGTACACGGCGCGCGGCGTTCCACGGCAAATATGGCCGCACATAATTGACGAATTTGACGAACACAAGGTAAGGGTAATGGCAAAAATCATTGTGGTGACTTCGGGCAAGGGTGGCGTGGGCAAGACGACCACGAGCGCGAGTTTTGCATCGGCCCTCGCATTGCGTGGCAGCAAAACCGCCGTGATCGACTTCGACGTCGGCCTGCGTAACCTCGACCTCATCATGGGCTGCGAGCGCCGTGTGGTGTACGACCTGATCAACGTGATCCAGGGCGAAGCCAACCTGAACCAAGCGCTGATCAAGGACAAGAAGTGCGAGAACCTCTTTATCCTGCCGGCCTCGCAGACGCGTGACAAGGACGCGCTGACGCTGGAAGGCGTCGAGAAGATCATCAACGACCTGATCGCGATGGACTTCGAATACATCGTCTGCGATTCGCCTGCGGGTATCGAATCGGGCGCGCTGCTCGCCATGCACTTCGCCGACGAAGCGCTGATCGTGACGAATCCGGAAGTCTCCTCGGTGCGCGACTCGGACCGTATCCTTGGCATCCTGTCGTCGAAGACCAAGCGCGCAATCGAAAGCAAGGAGCCGATCAAGGAACACCTGCTGATCACCCGCTACAACCCGAAGCGCGTGAGCGAAGGTGAAATGCTGTCGCTGACCGACATCCAGGAAATTCTGCGCATCGATCTGATCGGCGTGATTCCGGAATCGGAAGCGGTGCTGCATGCGTCGAACCAAGGGCTGCCGGCTGTGCACCTCGACGGTACCGACGTTGCCGAAGCCTATAAAGATGTCGTGTCGCGTTTCCTCGGCGAGCAGAAATCGCTTCGCTTTACCGATTACCAGAAGCCAGGGCTGCTGCAGCGCCTCTTCGGCACCAAGTAAGGGGAGCGCACGTAATGTCGATTCTTTCGTTTTTGCTGGGCGAGAAGAAGAAATCCGCGTCGGTAGCGAAGGAACGCCTGCAGTTGATCATCGCGCATGAGCGCGCCGGCGGCCATGCGCCTGCCGATTATCTGCCTGCGTTGCAACGCGAACTGGTGGCGGTAATTTCCAAGTACGTGAAAATCTCCGATGACGATATTCGTGTGAGCCTGGAACGCCAGGACGATCTCGAAGTGCTCGAGGTCAAGATCGAAATACCGCAGGTGGGTTCCGCGTAATGTGCTGCGCGCTCTGTTTCGTTGCGTCGAGGTGACGTGACGAAGTGGGGCGCGTAAGCGGTGTTGTTGATGTTGTTGCGTCCTCCCGCCGTTTCCCTCCGTCGTTTTTCTCGCCGTCGTCCCCGCTACTTCCGTGTTCATGTGCGCTCGCACAGACCTTCTCACGCGTGCTTTCCAGGCGGCGAAATAATCCGTTGCACTTCAGCGTGTGCCGTTACACGCCCACCGTCAGCGGTTTCGTCCCCTCGCGCATTAAACGGATAACGCCGCATTCGGTGTCCATCCAAAGAGGGAAAACATGAACAAGACCTTTCGCTTGCTGATCGCCAACGCCGTTCTGATCGCGGCTGGCGCATCCGCTGTGGCCTCCGCTTCGGCCGAGGAAGTCGTCGTGATCGCGCCGTCCGCACCGCCGGCCGTGCGCTACGAAGCCGTGCCGGCACCGCGTGTCGGCTATGTGTGGGATCACGGTCATTGGCGTTGGGATCACGGCCGCTATGTGTGGATCGCGGGCCACTGGCAGGGCGAGCGCGTCGGGTACCACTGGGTGCCGGGCCACTGGGTCGAACACGGTCCGAACTATCGCTGGGTCGAAGGCCACTGGGCGTAAGTCCACCGGCAACAACCGCGCGCGGCACGGCGGAATCGACATCGCTCGTGCCGCTCCCTCCAGTTTGACGACACAGGCGTCGCTCGTGCGTCCGGCGTAGCGCTTGCCTGTGTTTCTGAGGAACACGTGATGAAAAAGAATCTGCTTCTGATCGCCGTACTGGCGGTCATGCTGGCCGGTTGCGTGGTGGTGCCGGCACGGCCGGTTTATATGCGCGCACCGGCGGTTGTTGTTTACTGACTCGAAGCGCCGTCTTCAGCAGGCGCATCGCCCGTGATTTCATCGACGGCCGCTGGTTCGGGCACGTCGACTTCGGGAACTTCCGGCACCGGCGCGGGAGCCGGCTGCGGTAGCGGCGCCATATAGCGCTGGGCCAGCGATTCATATAACGGCGGCGCGAAGAGACGCGCCACGCGGCTTGCGATCAACGCGGTGGCCATCAGCGAAATCACCAGCGCATGACCATCGATCATCTCCATCACGATCACGAACGACGTAATCGGCGACTGCGTGACGGCGGCCAGATAGCCCACCATCGCGAGCGCGATCAGCATCGGCAATTGCATCGAGCCGAACACCATGTGCAGCAGATTGCCGAAGCCCGCGCCGATCGACAGCGACGGTGCGAAGATGCCGCCCGGAATGCCCGGCAGATACGAGCCGACCATCGAGATCATCTTCAGAAACGGATAGAACACGGACAGGTGCTCGTGCCCGTCGAGCAGGCCACGCGCTTCCGCATAGCCACTACCGAAGGTCGTGCCGCCGGAGATGAGGCCGACCACCGCGATCACGAAACCGCACAGCGCGGCGAACGCGACCGGCCGCTCGCCGTGCAACTGACGCAGCGGCGCCGGAATCCAGCGCGCCGTGTTCAGCAGCAGCCAGCCGAACACGCCGCCCGCAATACCGGTGACGATTGCCGTGAGCACGACCGCCACCGCCAGCAGATCGGGGAAGTGCGCGCCGATCTGGATGGTGCCGAAATAGGTGTAGTTGCCGTTCAGCCCCAGCGCGATCACACCGGCGATGATGATGGCCGTAATCAGCACGCCACTCGCGCGCGCCTCGAAGCTGCGCGTGAGTTCCTCGATCGCGAACACGATCCCCGCCAGCGGCGTATTGAACGCCGCGGATAAACCCGCTGCCGCGCCCGCCAGCACCAACTGCCGTTCGATCTGCGCGTTCGAGCGTGGGTACAGGCGCCGCAGATTGAACATCAGCGCGGCACCGACCTGCACGGTCGGCCCTTCGCGCCCGATCGTAAAGCCACCGAGAATCGCCAGAAACGACACCGCGATCTTGCCGACCAGAATCCGGAACGACAACAGCCGTGCGCCGTATTCGCCGGGCTTGGCATGCAGGGTGGCGATGACTTGCGGGATGCCGCTGCCTTCGGCGCCGCGGAAGAACCTGCGCGTGAGCCAAACGGCGAGCGCCGCGACCGCGGGCGTGACGATCAGCGGCGCCCACACGTGCCGCTGCTGCATGATGCGGAATTCGCCGTAGCCCCAGTCGATCAGCCTGGCGTACAACACCGCCACGAGGCCGACCGCGATCGCGCCGAGCCAGAAGATGCCGTATTGACGCCACAGGCGTCTCGCGCGACGCACGATTCCGGAAGAGAGGGGAGGAAATGCCCGGGACATGGTGATGTGCTGGCGCAAAGGGTGAATTATAAAGCGCGGCCTAGCGTTTCAACTGTGTGAAAGTATTTTGAAATATAGTAAAGGGGCTGTTCGTAAGGCGCGCAGTGTAACGCCCTGTATTAATGCCAGTCCGGCGCACCGGAGCGTTCGCCGAGGATTTTTCCAATCGTCGGCTAAAATGTTTAGATGTTTGAACAATTAATAGGTCCTCAATGAAGCGAGTCCTGATCGTCAAGGTCACTTCGCTCGGCGATATCGTGGAGGCGTTGCCAGTCGTCGCCGACATCAAACGCGCGTATCCCGGCGTAGAAGTCGACTGGGCGGCCGACGAAGCATTCGCCGAAGTAGTGCAGTGGAGCCAGAGTGTGGACCGCGTGCTTTGCGCACCGCTGCGACGCTTCAAGAAGGCGCGCCGCTGGGGCGATTTCAAGGCAATCTGGGCCTCGATCGCCGAATTGCGCGCCTACCGCTACGACTTCATCATCGATATTCACGGCGTGTACAAGAGCGCGATCATCGCGTTTCTGGCGCGTTCGTCCAAGCGTATTGGCTACCGGTCCAAGGATCTGGGCGAGCGCGGCGCCGCATTTGCCTATACCGGGCGTTTCGGCCCGCGTCCGCAGTGCGATGCGTGGCATGGCATGCGCATCAGCGCGAGTGAGGCGCTGGGCTATGAGGTCGAAGGCCCGCCTGTCTACAATCTGCGCCTGCCCGAGCCGGCCACCGCACCGTTCGCGGCTGACAGCAGGCCGGTCGCGGCGCTGTTTCACGCCACCTCCAAAGACGACAAGAAGTGGCCGGTGCCCCATTGGGTCGCAGTCGGCCGCGAGTTGGCGCAGCGTGGTTTTCACGTGGTGCTGCCGTGGGGCTCGGAACGCGAGCGCGCCGAGGCGGAGCAGATTGCGTCAGGGGTGCCGGGCTCTACCGTCCTGCCGAAGCTGAACGTGACCGAAATCGCGCAGATGATCGACGCGTGCGCGCTGGTGGTCGGCACCGATACGGGTTTCGTTCATGTGGCGCATGGATTGCAGAAGCGCACGGTCATGATTTTCGTGGCGACCTCGCCATCGCATTTCGGCATCCAAGCGCCGTTCCGCTCGATTTCGATCGGCGACGGCCATTCCGTGCCGTCGATCGCCGAGGCACTGAAGGCGATTGATTACGTGCATGGCGACGTGCACAGCGAGCCGCGCGCCGTCGCCATGCAGCACGGATCGGCCGCAGCCTGAGCGCAGCTTTGCAGCGCGGTCGCGCAATCGTTTGGCTAAAAGAAAAGAGGCGCGACGCGCAGTCGCCCAATCAAACGAGCGCTGCCACGGAACGCCTCCGAAAAACGCCCGCGTCGGGGAACTACGGGCGGAGAGGAATCACTGCAATGAACAAACTGACTCAGGTACTGAGCGGCCACCTCAAGTAGCCGCCTCAGTTCTCAACAGACCGCCGGCCGGCGGTCGAGTTCAATGGCTCATTCAACAAGACATGCCGCGCGCATGCCGGCAGATTCGTGTGCCGCTCATCGGCGTCCCGCGGGCGGCTACTCGCGGCCGCTCCCAGCGTTTGGATAAGCGCCGCGCATTACACACCTGTTAAATCTGTCGCTTTTCGTTGAGTGCCTAATTGGCTTAACGTGCGCGCTTCTGCGTGGCGATTGGCTCAGCCATGGTGCATGGAAACGCGTACCCGATATCCATAATCAGCGCCCCGATTCGCGCACCCGCCACGGGCAGGACTTGCGCGGATTGTGCATGTTCAAAGCAGTATAGGCGGTGTTTTTGTCTGATGTGAGTCTGTCGTCGTCGTGCTTCGGATGCCGCGGGTTTCGGGGTCCGAAGGTGTAACACCCCAGTGATTTTCCCTTACAAATCGCAACGTTCGCGCGAGGCAGGGTCGTGTTCAATCGAGTCATTCGGGGTTTCGGCTCGAATGAATCTGACTCGAAGGAGAACAATATGAAACGCTTAGTCCTGACCCTGATCGCCGGCACACTACTCGCAACGGCGCTCGGCGGCTGCATCGTTGCACCGGCGCCTGGCTATTACTACGGCGGCGGTGGTTATTACCATCACGGCGGGTACTACTACCGGTAATGGCTTGCGGCGCGCGTTCGTCTTGAACGTCGCGCCCAACCAGATATCGCGGCGTTCGCCCGCTCAGGCGAGCAGCATTTCGAAAGCGATCACCGCAGTGATGGCAGCCGCGTTCGCGGCCAGTGCTTCCACGACAATGCCTTTCCACGTCGCGGGACGAAATCGCAAAGCCAGCAGCAGCGAACATAGCAATGCCAGCGCGATGATCATCACGATGTCCGCGTTGTGAAGATGAACACTCATCAGAGCCTCCCTGCTTGCCTTAGGGTTATTGGAATCGAGTATAGGCAAGCCAAAAAGACGCGCAAGGCAGGGGATTTACCAGCGCGCCTTTACCCTGATCACATCAGTTGGGCATCGCGGGTTTCGCGCATGCACAGCACGCCGATCAAGCTGACGGCCGCCGCAATCGACACATAAGCGCCCACCCAGGGAAGTCCGCCGTGCGCGGCCAGCACCTGCGCGATATACGGCGCGACCGACGCACCGAGAATCCCGCCGAGGTTATACGACACACCTGCACCGGTATAGCGCACGTTGGTCGGAAACAGTTCCGGCAGCAGCGCGCCCATCGGTGCGAAGGTCACGCCCATCAGGAACAGTTCGATCACGAGGAACAGCAGCACCAGCGGCGTCTGGCCGCTGCCGAGCAACGGCGCCATGGTGAAGCCCGACAGGATCGCTGCGATGATGCCGACGATCAGCACCGGCTTGCGGCCATAACGATCGCTTGCCCAGGCCGACAGCGGCGTGGCGAGCGCCATGAATACGACCGCGATGCACAGCATGCCGAGGAAAGTCGGCCGGGGAATATGCAGGACCGACACGCCGTACGACAACGAAAACGTTGTGGCGTTATAGAACAGCGTGTAGCACACCACCATCGCCAGCGCGCCGAGCAGGGTCGGCAGCCCGTGCTGGGAGAACAGCGTGGCGATTGGCACCTTCACGCGTTCCTTGCGTTCGATGGCCGCCTGGAAGGCGGGCGTCTCGGCGATCTTCAGGCGCACATACAAGCCGAGCACGACGAGCACCGCGCTGACGAGGAACGGCACGCGCCAGCCCCAGCTACGGAATTGCTCGTCGCTCAAAGACAAGGCCAAGGCGAAGAACAGACCGTTCGATGCGAGAAAGCCGATCGACGGCCCCAGTTGCGGGAACATCCCGAACCAGCCGCGTTTGCCGGCCGGCGCGTTCTCGGTGGCAAGCAGCGCGGCGCCGCCCCATTCGCCGCCAAGGCCGATACCCTGGCCGAAGCGCAGCACGCACAGCAGGATCGGCGCGAGGCTGCCAATCGAGTCGTAGCCGGGCACGAAACCGATCAGCGTGGTCGACACACCCATCACCAGCAGCGAAGCGACCAGCGTCGATTTACGGCCGATCCGGTCGCCGAAGTGGCCGAACAGGAACGAGCCGATCGGCCGCGCGACGAAGGCGATACCGAACGTGACGAAAGCCGACAACGCCTGGGCGGTCGCCGAGCCGTGCGGGAAAAACACCGGTCCGATGACGAGCGCCGCAGCGGTTGCGTAGACGTAGAAATCGTAGAACTCGATCGCGGTGCCGATGAAGCTTGCGAAGATGATCCGCGCGCTGCTGGTCTGCCCGGACGCATTGGGCTGGGCCGCGGAAATCGGCGAAGTGGACATGCAGGGTCTCCTTATGTCGTGATGCCGTCCGGCGCCGTACTTCGATGGGCGGCCGGCGCGTGGTCAGGCGGCATCTTTGTTTAAGTTCGTGTGCTTCGGCGCGTCTCACCGGCGGTTGAAGCCTGGCTCGGCGCGGGCGATGAAGCGACAGCTTACAACGGCGGACGTCAGCCGTCAGCCGTCAACGCTTGCGCGCAAAAGCGGACATACCAGGGGAGCAACCAGGTGGGGTGCGTGAGGCGTTGCGTTCAGTCGATGGTCTGCGCTTGCGGCGAGGCGAACTCGCGCAGCTGGAATTTTCCGTTGTCGTTGAACAGCCAGTCTTCGAACAGTTCGAGCTGGCCACGGCCATTTAGCAATTTGCCGGGCGGTTGCGGCAGCGGCGAGGCGCGCCGCAAGGAGGCGAGCGCGGTGCTTTCGGCTTCGTCGTCGCCATTGGTGCGATACACCGACGACGCCAGCACCCGGCCATCGCGATCCACCGTGAATGACACGACCACCAGCGAGCGCAGCATCGCTTGCGGCGTGCCGCGCAACACAAAGGAAGGGCTGCGTTCGACGATGCGTTGCGCGACCGCGCTGCGGTACTGGTCGAGCGTCGCACTGTTGACGGCCGCCGGCGGCGTGATGACAAGCGGGCGATCAGGTGGCGTGATCGTGCAGGCTGCGAGAGCTGCGAGCGCCAAAATCGAAGCTGCCGTGAGCGCCGAAGTGGCGCTATGCGCATGCGATAGGGAAGCGCTAACGCGTGCAGCGAAGCGTCCAGTCAAGCGGCGAAGGTGACGTGTGCGAGTGGACATCGTCGAGGAAAGCACTGTGACAGGATCTAACTTGATGGTAGTCAAAAAACGCCAGGATGCAATTGTCGTTGACCCTGTATGCCGATCCCGAGCCATGTGATTCGACTTGTTTGTATGCCGGGCATGGCGTCCTTTCCATTGCCTTTCCGCTGCGTGCATGAGCGCATTCAGTCTGATGCGATCTGCCTGACACAAACCGTGTTTAAACAAAGTTTGTCACGCCGATCCGCATACAGGAGGACTTCTAAGAGTTCTCCTATGGTGTCGACAGCCTCACGTCAATAGCGTGGGCCGGACCATCGGGCGAAGCGCCGCGGCGCGGTCATGAACCGCGTGCGACCGGCGCTACGCGAGCCGATCGGTCCTGTTCATCCCGACAACGAGGTATCGTTTGGAACACTCTTCCTTTGCGTTGACGCGCACGCAATCCCGCACGTTGGCGCACGCCGCCGCCGATCCCAATCTCTGCGCCGTTTACCGGATCGACGGCTGTCCGGACGTCGAGCGTCTGTCCTTTGCCGTGGCGCAACTGGTGGCCCATTGCCGGCCGCTTGCCTACCGGCTCGTCGAAGCCGAACAGGGCATGCGCTGGGTCATCCGCCGCGATGTGCACGCGGAACTGAACGTCATCGATCTCGACAGGCGCGACGCGCGTGACGAGAGAGCCGTGCTGTCGTTGATCGACGGCCTATGTGCGCGTGCCTTCCGCATGGATGCGGGACTGCCGTGGGCGTTCACGCTGCTACGCGCCGGCGCGCACAGCTATCTTGTGTTCGCCTGCCATCCCGCCTTGCTTGACCGTTTTTCGCTGACGCCGTTGTTCAACGCGCTTTCCCAGACCTATCGCGGCGAGGCGCCGGGCGCGCCGCTCGGCATCGATCAGCAAGGCCTGCTCGACGCCGAGCGCGAACTCCTTGCGAGCGACCGTTTGCAGACCGACCTCGATTTCTGGATCGGCCAGGTGGGCGACGCTTCGTTCGAATGGCATGCGCCGCGCCGCCAAAACGCGCTCGCCGACAGCAGCTTTACGGTGCGCCTCGACGCGCAAACAGGCGCTGCATTGCGCAATGAAGCAAAAGCGCTCAACGTCGCGCCCGACTTGCTGATCAAACTGTGTGTTCACGTGCTGCTGCGCCGCATGACCGGCAGCCGTGCGGTGCTTACCGTGCATCACCAGCGCGGCCGCTGCCAGCGCGGCGAGACGATCGGTTTCGACGAACGGCGGCGTCTCCTGAAAACCGACTTCGACAACACGATGACGCTGCGGCAGTTTCTACGGCACGCTGCGGCGCGCGCCGGGATGGCCGATTTTCACGCCGAACTTCCGGCTTTCGAAGTGCTGCACGACATCGAGCGGCGCGAGCCGGGTTTCGTACGCGCGACCAATGTGGTGTGCGAGACCGACAGCCTGCCCTACGACGCGCTCGCGCTCGGCACGCTGCCGGCGGAGTTGCTCGCACCGTACTCGCGCCGTTTCTCACACGAGGACGTGGGCGTCTATCTCGATGTGCGCGAGGAGATCGCGTTGCACGTGCATAGCCGCCATCCTGAGGAACTCGACGGCCTGCGTCTTGCGTTCGAGCATTTGACGGCGTTGCTCGGGCGCCTCGGCGAGAGTCTCGAACAGAAACTCGATGCGCTCGATCTTTATACGCCGGCGTTGCGGCAGCAGTGCGCAGCCTGGTCCGATGGCGGCCCGCTCGCGGCACCCGCGCGCGACGTGCTCGATCTGTTCGCGCAGACAGCGCTCGAGCACGCCGGGCATCCGGCGGTCAGCGGCCCGGACGCCGCTTTCACGTACGCGCAACTGGCGCTTGCCGCACAGCGCGTGGGCGCAGCCCTTGCCGCGCTCGAGCCGGACGCACAGCTTGGGCGCGATGCGTTGATCGGCATTTGCGTCTCGCGCGGTGCACGCGTCGTTCCGGCGATGCTCGGCGTGCTCGCCAGTGGCGCGGGCTATTTGCCACTCGATCCGCAAATGCCCGATGAGCGTTTGCGCTACATCGTCAAGGATGCGCAACTGCGAGCGGTGATTGTCGACGCGGCGACGCACGAGCGCTTAAGCGCGCTGGCCGATTGCGCGCTGCACCGGATCGAGGATCTACTGAATGGTCCGCCGGCCGGGGCGACCACTGCGCACCGTGCGCCGGCCGCCGATCCGCAGCGTACCGCTTATGTGATCTACACCTCAGGCACGACGGGCAAACCCAAGGGTGTCGTCATCGAGCGGGGCATGCTGGCGCACCTGATCGCTTCGCTGACCGGCCGCTATCGGCGCGATGCAGCCACGCGCTGGCTGCAGTTCGCGTCCGTCAATTTCGACGCCAGCGTGCTGGAGATCTTCAATCCGCTGACGCACGGCGGCCACCTGATTGTCGCGCCCGAAGCGGTGCGCACCGACGCCGATGCGCTGTCCACCTTCCTCAGCGCCGAACGCATCACGCATGCGTTCCTGCCGCCGGCGATTCTCAAGCTGCTGCCGCGGCGCGCACTGCCGCATCTGGATACGGTGTTATGCGGCGGCGAAGCGAGCGACGACGAGACGATCCGCTTCTGGTCGGGCGTGCTGCGCCTGTCGAACATCTACGGGCCGACCGAGACCACCGTGATGGCGACCGAAAACACCTTCGACGGCGACAAACCGGCCAATCAACTGGGGCATCCGCTTCCCGGCTACCAGATTCATCTGCTCGATGAGGAAGGCGCAGTGGTGCCGCTCGGGGGGATCGGCGAGATCTGCATCGGCGGCGCGGCCGTTTCTTGCGGTTATCTGCTGCGGCCCGAATTGACCGGGCGCAAGTTTCGGGCGAATCCGTTCGGCCCGGGCCGTCTCTACCGTTCCGGCGACCTCGGCCGTTTCCAGCCGGATGGCGCGATCGAGTTCCTCGGCCGCAGCGATTTCCAGGTGAAGATTCGCGGCTACCGGATCGAGCTCGGTGAGATCGAGGCCAGCATCGTCGAGCAGCCGGAGGTGCGCAGCGCCTATGTCGGCACGTGCGAGCGCCAGGGCGGCACGGCGCTGGTGGCCTGGTATGTGGGTGCCGCGCTGGAGCCGGCGGTGCTGCGGGATCGGCTCGCGCAACGTCTCGCACATTACATGGTGCCGGCGTTCCTGTTGCCGATCGAGGCGCTGCCATTGACACTGAACGGCAAGATCGACCGCAGCAAATTGCCGCCGCCGCAAGCCGGTCCGGCTGACTCCGCAAACCATGTCTTCGACGCCTTCGAGCTGGCGGTGCAAGCGATCTGGTCGGAGGTGCTGGGCGTGCCGCTCGAGGGCGTCGGCGAGCACAGCCACTTCTTCCAGTTGGGTGGCCACTCGCTGCTCGCCACGCTCGTGTGCAACCGCATCAACGCGAGCTTGTCCGCGCCGGTCAAGTTGAAGACGCTGTTTGAGTATCCGCAGTTCGACGCCTTCTGTGCAAAGGCGAGGCAGAGCGTCGAGCCAGGCGCCGCGCTGCCGCCGCTCGTCGCGCAGTCAGGCACGCAACCCTGCGCACCCATGCCCGCCCCAGTGGCAAGCCGGCTCGTGCGGATGATGCACAGCCGCGCGCTCGGCAAGCCTGACGATAACGCCTACAACATTGTCATGCAGGTGGACTTCGGCGGGGCCGCGAATCCGTTGCGATTGCACGAGGTGCTCGTCGCCGTGCTCGCGCACAACCCGATTTTCAACGCCAGCTTCGTGGAACGCGGCGGACAATTGCTGGTGCTGCCGGGCACCGCGACCCCGCCGACGGATTTGCGTATTCCGCTAGAAAGCTGCGATGCCGGCGCTATCGACGCGCGTGCCGAAGCCATGCGCGCGCTGTGTTTGCCGCTCGACTGTGCGCCGTTGTGGCACGCGCAACTGCTGATGTCGCCGCACGAGCACCGTACCACCTTGCTGTTCTGCATTCATCACGCGATTTTCGACGGCTGGTCCTTCAAGCTGTTGCTGGATGAACTGACGTCGCGCTACGAAGGCAAGCCCGTTTCCGGAGAGCGGCTCTCATGGTTCGACTACGGCCATTGGGCGCTGCAACTGGCGTCGTCGCCCCGCTTCAACGCCGCGCGCGACTACTGGAAGCGCAAGCTCGACGCTGTTGCCTTGCGCACCGAATTGCCGTTCGACGCAGTGCAGCGCGAGCCGAACGCGAACCGCTCTTTGGCGTTGCATGTGCGGCCTGCCCAGATGCGGCGCCTGAAGCAGATTGCCGAGGCGCACGACATGACTTTGCCGCCCGTGCTGTTCGCGCTCTACCTCGTATGGCTGTGGCGCGTGAGCGGCCAGCAGCAACTGGCCTGCGCCTATCCGTATGCGGGCCGCGATGTCCCGGGCAGTGAGGGGATCTACGGCATGTTCGTCTCGATGGCGGTGTTGGTGCTGCGCATCGACCCGCGGCAAGGCTTTGGCGAACTGGCGCTCGCGGTGCAACGCCAGATGCTCGAAGACCGCGATCATCTGCTCGCCACGCCTTACGACACCGATAACGGTCAGCTCGGTGCACTGAACACGATTTTCAGTTTGCAGAACGGCATTGAGCTGAACGGCCGCATCGGCGAGGCGGCGTATCACGCCGAGGAGCGTCCTCCGTTGACGTCGAAAGCGGATCTGTCGGCGATTTTCTATTTGCGGTCCGATGGCGGTCTGGACGGGCGCTTCGAATATGACAGCTCGGTGCTGCACGCGGCGTCAGTCGAGCGGATGGCCGAGGTGTTCATGACGCTGTGTGACGCTGCGGCTCACCAGCCTGATGCGCCGGTCGGCGGGCTCGCCTGGCTGAGCGACGCACACCATGCGCAGTGTCTGAGCTTCGCTTGCGGCGAACCGCTACCGGATGCACCGCAGTCGATCCCTGTGCGTTTCGCCGAGGTGGCAGCGGCGCACGCGTCGCGCGTTGCCGTGCGCTGCGGCGAGCAGCAGCTCAGCTATCGCGAACTCGACGCGCTCAGCGATGCCATTGCCCGCGGCTTGTCGGCCTGCGTGCCGCCCGGTGCGCGCATCGGTTTGAGCATGCAGAAGAGCGTCCTGCTGGTGGCGACCGTGCTGGGTGTGCTCAAAGCGGGATGCGCGTACGTGCCGCTCGACCCAGCTTATCCCGCCGAGCGCTTGCGCTATTTCGTCGAAAACTGCTCGGTCGATACGGTGCTGGCCGATGAGCCGAGCCGCTGCGCGCTGGAGGCCGCAGGTCTTGGTGAATTGCGCAAACTTGACCCGGCGATGCTGGCGAACGGGACGGCGGACACCGCGGCGGAAACGGAGGCTCGGGCGGAGACTGACGCGCAGAAGGTGGCCGGGAAGCCGGCGGAGAAGCCGGCCGAAGAGCAGACAGGGCACGTGCGCCGACTGCACGCTGTCGGCCCTGAGGCGCTTGCTTATGTGATCCACACGTCGGGCTCGACCGGCAAGCCCAAGGGGGTGCTGGTCGAACACCACAGCGTGGTTCGGATGGTCGCCGGCGCGAGCCGCGCGCTCGGCTACGCGCCGGGCAGCGTCAGCACTCTGGCGGCGTCCACCAACTTCGACGCGAGCGTGCTCGATCTGTTCCTTGCGCTACTGCACGGCGGCACGCTCATCGTGCTGCCGGAGGAGGCGCGCCGCGATCCGGTGCTGCTGCACAGGTTATTGAAGGCGGAGCGCGTCACGCACGCATCGCTTGCACCGGTCGTAGTGCAGAGCTTGCCACGCGAGCCGCTGCCCGATCTGCAACTGCTCGGCTTCGGCGGCGATACGCTGGACGAACCGAGCGCGGCCTGGTGGAGTGAACACACGCAACTCTTCAGCCTGTACGGCCCGACCGAAATCACGGTGATGGCCTCGTGCGGGCAAGTGCTGCCGGGCGGGCCGAGCCGCATCATCGGCAAGCCGCTGCCGGGCTACCGGCTCTATCTGCTGAATGCCCAGCGGCAACTGACGCCGCCCGGCTCGGTCGGGGAAATCTATATCGGCGGAGAGAATCTGGCGCGGGGCTATATCAATCAGTCGGCCATGACGATGGAACGCTTCGTGGTCGATCCGTTTCGCGATGCACCGTACGCGCTGATGTATCGCACCGGCGACCTCGGCCGTTTTCTCGCCGACGGCACGATCGAATACTTCGGCCGCAACGACGCGCAGATCAAGCTGCGTGGTTTCCGCATTGAACTTGGTGAGATTGAGAATTGCATCGCGGCCGCGCCTGGTGTCGCGCATGCTGCCTGCCGGGTGTGGGGCGAGGGCGAGGCGCGCTATCTGGCTGCGTACTACGTGGCCGCGCCGGGCGAAGGCGGCGCACTCGATGAAGACACGCTGCGCCGTCATGTGGCGCAGGCGCTGCCCGACTACATGGTGCCAGCGTGTTTTATCCGGCTGGACGTTCTCCCGGCATCGCCGAACGGCAAACACGATCGCAAAGCCTTGCCGGCGCCGTCACGCGCAGGCGGTACGCCGCCGCGCGAAGGCGTCGAGCAACGCATCGCCGAAATCTGGCAGACACTGCTGCGCGTCGCCGGCATTGGCCGCGACGATAGTTTTTTCCGGCTCGGCGGCAATTCGATTCTGGCCGTGCGGATGCAGGCGCAATTGCGCGATGCGCTTGGCATCCAGTTTCAGATGGCGGCGTTTTACCGTTCGCCGACCATCGCGACGCTCGCGGACGGCGGTCACGAGGACATGATCGAACGCGCGATTGCCGACGCAGCGCAGCCATTCGTTGTCGAGCAGGCCGCGCAAGCTTTTTCTGACGCCGTCGAAGCAGCGCCGATTCGCACGATGCTGCTGACCGGCGCGAGCGGTTTTCTCGGCATTTACCTATTGCACGCGTTATGCACGCAGCTCGACAAAGTGATCTGCCTGCAACGCTGTCCGAGCGCCGCGGCCGGGCGCGCTGTCTTGCAGGACAAGGCGCGCGAGGCAGGTCTGGCAATCGACTTCAGCCGCGTCGACGTGATTCCCGCCGATCTTGCCGCGCCGCAGCTTGGACTCGACACACCACGCTGGCGGCAACTCGCCGGCGAGGTCGACGCGATCCTGCATTGCGGCGCGTTCGTGCATCACCTGCATAGCTATGAGGCGATGAAGAGTGCGAATGTCGGCGGCACCGAGGCATTACTGCGGCTCGCGCTGACGCAGCGGCAAAAACCGTTCTGCTTCGTCTCGACGCTGTCGGTCGGCGAGATGCTGGCGGGTGCCCGGTGCATCGACGAGCGCGTGAATGACGCTCGTCCGATGCTGGACAACGGCTATCTGCTGACAAAGTGGGTGGGCGAGCAACGGGTCGCGGAGTGTGCGCGCCGTTTCGGTCTGCCGGCGGTGATCGCGCGGCCGGGCAATATCACCGGCCACAGCCGTACTGGCTTCAGCAACTTCGCGCACAACCATTTCTGGCTGTTCAACAAAGGTTGCCTGCAACTGGGCGCTTATCCGGAAACGGCGCAGGAAGTGGAGATGATGCCGGTCGATCTGCTTGCCGACGCGGTGACGGCGGTGGCACTGCATCCGCGTGCCGGCTTACGGGTGGCGAACCTCAACAATCCGCGCGTGCTCACCCAGCGGCAGTGGTTCGCTGCGCTGGCTGCTTGCGGTTTGCGTGCCGAGCCGCAGCCGGCGGCTGACTGGCAAGGGCGACTGGCGGACCTCGACGCGTCGAATGGTTTGGCGCTGATTCGCGACTTTTACACGGGCGATCTGTCCGCTGCGCCCTTGCCGGTCGAACAGATCGGAACGTTGACGGAGCTGGCGCGCCACGGCGTGGATCTAACGGTCGACTACGGTGCGCTGATCCGGCTCTACGTCGGGTATCTGCGCGATGCGGGTTTTCTTGACCCATTGCCGCAGGCGGTAGTGCCCTAAAGCGCTCTGGGGGGCGCAAGCGGCGGGCCGTACAGCGCCGGTTCAGCTTGCGCTGCGAACCATTGCACGCTTTGTAACAGGCTGAAATATGACCGGATTTGCCGGCGGCCAAAACACGCCTACACTTCGATGGCCTCTTTCGAGAGGCATCGGTGGAAGTCTTTCATTTAGCCCGCTTCGCGCGGGCTTTCTTTTTTGCGCGACGCTTTGCGCAAGCAATCCAGTTGGCCGGCCGTGAAAACGAAAAAGGCGAACCCGCCGACAGGTTCGCCTTTGTTTCTTTGCGCCGCTTGCTAGCTTACTTCAAAGCTTCCCGTGCAGCCTTGACCGCCGCGAGCACCTGCTCGGGCGCCGTGCCGCCCGGATGGTTGCGGCTCGCCACCGAACCTTCGAGCGTCAGATACGAGAACACGTCTTCGCCGATCAGATGCGCGACGTTCGGCAGTTCCTTACGCATTTCTTCCAGCGTCAGGTCGGCCAGATCGCAGCCGCGGTCGGCACACACGCGAACCGCCAGCGCGACCGCTTCGTGTGCGTCGCGGAACGGCAGGCCGCGCTTGACCAGGTAGTCGGCGAGATCCGTTGCCGTGGAGAAACCTTGCAACGCGGCGTCGCGCATCGCTTGCGGCTTCACCGAGATGCCGGCGACCATTTCGGCGAAGATGCGCAGCGTGTCCGCGACCGTATCGACGGTGTCGAACAGCGGTTCCTTGTCTTCCTGATTGTCTTTGTTGTACGCGAGCGGCTGGCCTTTCATCAAGGTCAGCAGCGCGATCAGATGGCCGTTCACGCGGCCCGTCTTGCCACGCGCGAGTTCAGGCACGTCCGGGTTCTTCTTCTGCGGCATGATCGACGAGCCGGTGCAGAAACGGTCGGCCAGATCGATGAAGCCGACGCGCGGGCTCATCCACAACACGAGTTCTTCCGAGAAGCGCGACACGTGCGTCATGATCAATGCCGACGCTGCCGTGAACTCGATCGCGAAGTCGCGATCGGACACCGCGTCCAGCGAGTTCGCACAGATGCCGTCGAAGCCCAGCGTTTTCGCCACGGCATGACGGTCGATCGGATAGCTGGTGCCGGCCAGAGCGGCGGCACCCAGCGGCAGGCGATTCACGCGCTTGCGGCAATCGACCATGCGTTCGGCGTCGCGCGAAAACATTTCGACGTAGGCGAGCAGGTGGTGGCCGAACGTGACCGGCTGCGCGACTTGCAGGTGCGTGAAGCCCGGCATGATGGTCGACGCGTTTTTCTCCGCCATGTCGAGCAAGGCCGTGCGCAATTCCGTCAGCAGGCCGCCGATGCGTTCGATTTCGCCGCGCAGCCACAGGCGGATATCCGTCGCCACCTGGTCGTTACGCGAGCGGCCCGTGTGCAGGCGCTTGCCGGCGTCGCCGATCAGTGCGGTCAGGCGTGCTTCGATGTTCAGGTGCACGTCTTCCAGATCGAGTTGCCACTCGAACTCGCCTCGCTCGATTTCACCCTTGATCTGCGCCATGCCGCGTTGGATCGCGGCGAGGTCGTCGGCGGCGATGATCTTCTGCGCGGCCAGCATCGAGGCGTGCGCAAGCGACCCTTCGATATCGACGAGCGCCAGACGCTTGTCGAAGAAAACCGACGACGTGTAGCGTTTGACGAGCTCCGACATCGGCTCCGAGAAGCGAGCCGACCAGGCTTCGCCTTTTTTGTGCAGTTGGGACGTCATGGTGTTGGGCAGTTGAACGAGGTGAGGAGGCTGGCGGCGTTAGCGTATGTGCAGGCGCCGCGGAAGCGAAGAAAGACAGGGATTTTAACACTGGCGGACCGCATCAAAGACGCCGCCTGCCAGCGGCCACGTATGCTGCAGCGCGCCTCTGCTCCACCGCGGCTATTCCCGTACCAGCACCACCAGCTTCAGGTCCTCGCGATGCGCGGGCTTGAAGGTGATCTGGTCGTAGACGAGGCGGCCGTCGCGCGGATGGTTGAATTCGCGCCTGCCGCCCTCCCGGCCGCCGACGTCCTGCGACGCCCAGAAACGGGCGAACGCGTCGCTGGCGGCGGTGAGCGAGTCGATCAGCCCGCGGGTGGGGGCGTCGTTCAGATGGCGGATCGAGTCGGCGCGGAATTCGGCGGCGAGGCGCCGTGCGCGCGTTTCCCAGTCGACGATCAGCTCGCGCGCGGCCGGTTCGGTGAAGGTGTAGCGCAGCAGATTGCGGTCGTGCGTGCCGTCCAGCCAGCCGACGAACAGGTCGGCGGCGCGTTCGTTCCAGGCGAGCGCATTCCACTGCCGGTCGAGCACGTAGGCCGGTGCGTTCACGAGCTGTACGGTTTCGAGCAGGGTGGCGGGCGCGTCGGCGGCGGCTGGGTCCGGCTCGGCCGGGTCGCGCTGCGCGGCCAGTTCGAACAGATACGCCCGCTCGGCGCGCGACAGTTGCAGCGCGACAGCGATCCGCGCCAGTGCATCGGCGGAAGCGGAGACGGGGCGGCCCTGTTCGATCCACGTGTACCAGGTCGGGCTGACGCCGCACAGCTGCGCGACTTCCTCGCGCCGCAGACCGGGCGTGCGGCGGCGCGGGCCCGGCGGCAGACCGAGCGCTTGCGGCGAAAGCCGTTCGCGATGCGCACGGATGAAGTCGCCAAGTGCGCGGGCAGGCGTGGCTTCGAGCGGCGGCGGATTGTCGGCGGAGGACGGCGTGGTCATTCTGATCGGGCGGCGCTTGGCGGGGGTGGTGTTATCGATACCAGAATAATTGCTTAACTTGTACTGGTACACGGCGGGCTCTATTGTAACGACTGGAACGACGCAGTGCCGTCCAGAGAGACCCGGGCCCAAGCCCAGGCGCAACCCCACGTACATAACCGGAGCATCCCATGAAGCATCACGATCAGGTCGCCGACGCCTTCGGCTCGACCGCCGCCGCGTATTTGACGAGTCAGACGCATGCCACCGGCGCCGATCTGCAGACGCTGGCGGAATCGATCGCCGCGACGCCGGATGCGAAGGTGCTCGATATGGGCTGTGGCGCAGGTCACGCGAGTTTCGCGGTCGCGCCGCACGCGAAAGAAGTGGTCGCGTACGACATCGCGCCGCAGATGCTGGCGACTGTCGACGGCGCGGCCAAAGATCGCGGCCTCACTAACATCCGCACGCAACAGGGCGCCGCCGAAACGCTGCCGTTCGACGATCATTCGTTCGACTGGATCATCAGCCGGATGAGCGCTCATCACTGGCACGACGTGCCGCTTGCATTGGCCGAAGTGCGTCGCGTGTTGAAGCCGGGCGGCAAGGTGCTGTTCATCGACATCGCCGGCGCCGATCATCCGCTGCTCGACACGCATATTCAGGCAATCGAAGTGTTGCGTGACGGCTCGCATATCCGCGATTACCGCGCGGACGAATGGATTGCATTGTTCGAAGCGGCCGGTTTCACGGCATCGATTCGCGAGCGCTGGCGCATTGAGATTGAGTTCAGCTCGTGGGTGGCGCGCATGCGCACGCCGGAGCCGCGCGTGGTGGCGATTCGCTCGCTGTGGAGCAACTCGCCCGATGAAGTGCGCCAGTATTTCGACGTGCAGGAAGACGGCTCGTTCAAGCTCGACGCGCTGATGATCGCGGCGCAGTAAGTCTACGCAGTAAGTCGAATCAACCGGGCGGTACTACCCACCCGGTTGATGTGGCCTTGATCAGCCCGTATTGCGCAGCCCCGCCGCAATCCCGTTGATGCTCAAATGAATCCCGCGCCGCACGCGTGCGTTGGTATCGCCCGCGCGGTGACGCTTGAGCAACTCGACCTGCAAGTGGTTCAACGGATCGAGATACGGGAAGCGGTTCTTGATCGAACGCGCAAGCAACGGATTCTCCGCGAGCCGTTCGCTCTTGCCGGTGATCTCGGACAATACCTTCGATGTCCGCTCCCATTCCGCGACGATCCGCTCGAACACATGCTTGCGCAGCTTCTTGTCCGACACGAGCTGTGCGTAGCGCGAGGCCACCGCGAGGTCGGTCTTCGCCAGCACCATGTCCATGTTGGAGAGCAGGTTCGCGAAGAACGGCCACGTCTTGTGCATTTTCTTGAGCAGCGCAAGACGGCGGGTGCGCTCGGCGTCGCTTGGTGCGCTGTCCAGATGCGCGGCCACCGCGCTGCCGAAACCGTACCAGCCGGTCAGCAGCAAACGGCATTGGCCCCATGAGAAGCCCCACGGAATCGCGCGCAGATCTTCGATCTTGCGTTGCTTCGGGTCCTGCAATTTGCGCGAAGCCGGACGGCTGCCGATGTTCAGCTCGGCGATCTCGGCGATCGGCGTCGACTCGAAGAAATACTCCTTGAAGCCCGGCGTTTCGTAGACCAGCGCGCGATACGACGCCATCGCCGCGTCGGACAATTGCTGCATCGTTTCTTCGAAGGCGGGCAGTTGCGCGGGCGCAATGCCGTGCGGCAACAACGAGGCTTCGAGCGTTGCGGCCACCACCGTCTCCAGATTGCGCCGGCCGATTTCCGGATTGCCGAACTTGCTGGCGATCACTTCGCCTTGCTCGGTCAGGCGGATCTGGCCGTCGACGGTGCCCGGCGGCTGCGACAGAATCGCCTGATAGGTCGGGCCACCGCCACGGCCTACCGTGCCTCCGCGTCCATGGAACAGGCGCAGGGTCACGCCGCGTTCATTGAACAGCGACACGAGCGCCAGTTCGGCGCGGTACAGCTCCCAGTTCGACGTGAGGAAGCCGCCGTCCTTGTTGCTGTCCGAATAGCCGAGCATCACTTCCTGCTCGTTGCCCTGATGTTCGATCAGTGCGCCGACGCCCGGCAGCGCGATCAGATCGCGCATGATGTGCGGTGCGTTGCGCAAGTCGGGGATCGTTTCGAACAGTGGGATCACCATCAGCCCCGCGCGCGCCGGATCGTGCGCGTCGCCCAGGCGGCCGTGCAGCAGGCCGGTTTCCTTTTGCAGCAACATCACTTCGACCAGATCGCTGACGGTCTCCGTGTGCGAAATGATGTAGTTGCGCACCGCGCGCGCGCCAAACTTCTCACGCGTGACGCGGGCCTCTTCGAGCACGCCGAGTTCGCTCTTCACGAGGTCGGAGTACTCGGCGTACGGCAGGCGCAACGCTCGCGGCTGCGACAGTTCGGCGAGCAGCACCTTGAGCTTGTCTTCTTCGGAGAGCGACGCGTAGTCGTCTTCCACGCCCGCGCGCTTCAGCAACTCGGCGATCACCGCTTCATGGATGTCGGAGCTTTGACGCAAGTCGATGCTCGCCAGATGGAAGCCGAACACTTCGGCGGCGCGCGCGAGCGGCGACAGGCGGGGCGCCGCGAGCGGCGCGCCATGATGCTCGGCGAGCGAATCGATCAGCACGTGCAGGTCGCGCACGAATTCGGCGGAGTCGTCGTACGGTATCGCGCGGATCGGCGCCGCGCCGCGGCCTGCGCTGCGCACCGGCACGCTGCCTTCGCCCAGACGCACGCGAGCACTTGCCGCGAGTCGCGTGTACATGCCGATCAAGGCGCGGCGATACGGTTCGTCGGTGCGGTGCGGCGACTGGTCGGGCGAGATAGCCGCGAGCTCTTTCAACGCGTCGCTTGCGCCCGCGAGCAGGTTCGACACCGACAACTCGGCGCCCAGCTTGTGCACCTGCTCCATATAGTGTTCGAAGATCACCGCGGCCTGGCGGGTGATCGCGTGTTCGAGCGTTTCGGCCGTGACGTTCGGATTGCCGTCACGATCGCCGCCGATCCAGCTGCCCATCTGGAAGAACGGCGGCAGGCGCGCCTCGAGGCCGTGCTCGGCGAGCGCTTCCTCGATGTCGGCGTAGAGCGCCGGAATTTCTTCGAGGAAGGTGGCACGGTAATACGACAGCGCGTTTTCGATTTCATCGGCTACCGTCAGGCGCGAATCGCGCAGCATCCGCGTTTGCCAGAGCGACGTGACGCTCGCACGCAGCATCGCTTCGTTATGCGCGCGTTCGCGGTTGGTCAACTGCTGATCGCGTTCGGCGAGCAGTCGCGCGACGTCGTGCTGCGCGTCGAGAATGCTCTTGCGCTGCACCTCGGTAGGGTGCGCGGTCAGGACCGGCACGATCAACGCATCGTTGAAGAACTGCTGCAGGACCGGCGTCGCGGCGGCGCCTGCCTCGACGAGCCGTTCGAGCGCGTGCGCCATGGTGCCCGGCTGCGAGGTCGAGCCGGCCAGCGCGTGAATCCGGTGACGGCGATTGCGGTGGCGGTCTTCCGCAATATTCGCAAGATGCGAAAAGTAGCTGAACGCACGCACCACGCTGACCGTTTGCTCCGGGCTCAGCGAACGCAGTTTTTTATCGAGCGTTTGCGCGGCGGCGCTATCGTCTTCGCGGCGAAAACGCACGGCGGTCTGGCGGATCGTCTCCACGACGTCGAACACCGCGTCGCCTTCCTGTTCGCGCAGCACGTCACCGAGCAGGCGCCCGAGATAGCGGATGTCCTGGAACAGCGGATGGTCCTTGTCCTCGCGCGTGCGGCCGCTGCTTTTCGAGGCGGGCACGACCGTATCCGGCGAAACGGCTTGCAGCTTGGGCACCTGAGTGGCTTCCGGCGCGGCAACGCTTGCCACGGCCTTGGTCTTCGGGGATTTCGCCTTGGCCGGTTTCAGCGTCTGGGCGGCGTTCGCGGCTTGCGCCGCCTTACCTGTCCTGACGGCCTTCACTGTCTTGTCCGCCTTGGCGGGCGTGGAGGCTTTGGCGGATTTGGAGGTTTTGGCGACGTTAGCGGCCTGGCTTGCCTTGGCAGCTTTGCCGGCGCGTTGGGCCGGTGTGGACTGGGCAGCCGTTGCGGCGTCAGCCGCTTGAGCGTTGGGCGATGCAGTGTTGCGGCGGGCAGGGCGCGCCGATCCGGAAGACGTCACGATGGGTTTCCTCAGGGAAGCCAGGGTCTGTTGAGTGATGAACTGCTACTGCGGAACTGCACTAAGACTTGCAACGGGAACTGCGCGAAACCTGGACAACACGGTATGCGGCGATGGCAATACGCCGGAGAGGGTAGCCGCGTGTGCATTTGCATGAAGCGCACGAGGTGTGTGACGTGCATTGCGTGCACGACAGCCACGTTGCGCCGCATTGCATCATCCCGCATGCCGCGCTCCGGTGCGCGAACGACCGTGCTTGAACAGGCTGGGACGAGGCAGGCGTGCGCTCTACGAGGCCCGTCTCCTCCATCGATACCGCGCCGGCACGGCGCTCCGCTGTGCCTTGAGACACAAGGGCGCGTGCTAACATTGATTGTTATTACATCCCGTCATTCGATCAGCAAGCTAATGAACACCGAGACGTTTTCTGCGCCACCCCACACGCTTGTGATTGCGTCGCGAGAAAGCCGCCTTGCCATGTGGCAGGCGGAGCATGTGCAATGTGCGCTGCACAAATTATATCCATCTTGTGACGTAAAAATCCTCGGAATGACGACACGTGGCGATCAAATTCTCGATCGCACTTTGTCGAAGGTTGGTGGTAAGGGCCTCTTCGTCAAGGAACTGGAAGCGGCGCTGGCCGACGGCCGCGCCGACCTGGCCGTGCACTCGCTCAAAGACGTGCCCATGGAGCTGCCCGCGGGCTTCGCGCTCTCCACCATCATGGAGCGCGAAGATCCGCGCGACGCGCTGGTGTCGAACGAGTACGACTCGCTTGCCGCGTTGCCAGCCGGCGCCGTGGTCGGCACCTCCAGCCTGCGCCGCGAGGCTATGCTGCGCATGCGTTATCCGTACCTCGTGGTGCGCCCGTTGCGCGGCAATCTGGACACCCGTCTGTCGAAACTCGATCGCGGCGACTATGCGGCGATCATTCTGGCGGCTGCGGGTTTGAAGCGTTTGGGTCTTGGCGAGCGCATCCGCGCGAATCTCGATCCCGAAGACAGCTTGCCCGCAGCCGGTCAGGGCGCGCTCGGCATCGAGATTCGCGCCGATCGCGCGGACCTCGCGGCATGGCTCGCACCGTTGCATCATGAACACACGGCAGCGGCCGTCGAAGCGGAACGGATGGTCTCGCGCGCCCTCGGCGGCAGTTGCGAAGTGCCGCTCGCGGCCTATGCACACTGGCACGACGGCGCGCTGCATCTGCGCGGCATCGTCGCTACGCCTGACGGCCAGCGTGTATTGAGCGCGCACGCATCGGCGCCGGCGCCCACCGTCGAACGTGCTGTGGCGCTCGGCAAGGAAGTGGCGGACGCGCTCGAGCAGCAAGGTGCGATGGACATCGTCCGCGCGTTGAGCACGGCCAGCGGCCCCGCCGCAGGGTCGGCGGACAGCGCGGCGACCGGCGAGTGATGACGGCCGATATCCCAGGCAACGCATCCTCATCCGTCGGCAAGGCGGCGTTCACGGTCGTGATTACGCGACCGGCCGGTCAGTCGAACGAATTGATCGCGCAACTCGCAGCGGCGGGTGTCGACGTGCTCGACTTTCCGCTGATCGACATCGCACCGGTTACCGACGAAGCGCCGTTGCGTGCAGCGTTGGCCTCTCTGGAACGCTATGCACTTGTGGTGTTCGTCTCGCCTAATGCGGTCGATCACGCGTTTGCGAGGAGCGATGCGATCTGGCCGCACGCGCTGCCGATCGGTGTAGTCGGACCAGGCAGCGTGCAGGCGCTGGCGCGCCACGGCGTCGCGGCGCCGGCGTACACCATCATCAGCCCGTCGTTCGCACCCGAGGAAGATACGGCGCGCTTCGATTCCGAAGGCCTGTTCGCTGCGATCGATACCGCGCTCGGCGCGACGAGCCTCGAAGGCAAGCGCGTCCTGATCGTGCGCGGCGACGGCGGCCGCGAATGGCTCGCTGACCGCCTGCGCGAGGCGGGCGCCGAACTCGAAACGGTCGCGGCCTATCGCCGCCTCGTGCCGGAACCGTCGATCGGCGGCTGGGCGCGCGTGCACGCGCTTCTGGCCGGTGCGCCGCATGCCTGGCTGCTCACCAGCTCCGAGGGCGTGCGCAACCTGCACGAACTCGCGCAGGAGCACCTAACCGCCGACGAAATCACGCAACTGAAGCACGCTGATCTGGTCACGCCGCATCCCCGTATCGCGCAGACCGCGCGGGCATTGGGTTTTGATAGCATTACGGTGTCCGGTGCGGGCGATGAGCGTATTGCCCGCGCCTTGCTTGCCGCCGTCCCGACCGTTGTTCAACCGGTACCGTCCAACCCGGCTCATTCACCGGCTAAATCACGCATGACTGAAACGAACGCATCCACGAACGCTTCACCCCAGCCGGCCGCAACCACTGCGTTGCCGCCGAATCCACCCTTCACGCCCTACGAAGCGCAGCAAAAGCGCCGCAGCGCGAGCGGACCGCTGCTGTGGTTTGTCGTCGTGATCATCGCTTGTGCGGCGGGGGTGGGCGGCTATGCGCTCAATCGCAAGGTGGAGCGCACCGAGCAGCAGCTCGTGCAACGCCAGCAGGCCAACGACGCGCAGACCAACGACTTGCGCGTCAAGACCGATCAGGCGCTGGCCACGGTGCATCAGTCCGACTCGCAGGTGGCGCAACTCGAAGGCAAGCTTGCGGATGCGCAGACCGCGCAGCAGGCGCTGCAACAGCAATACGCCGATCTCGCCCGCAATCGCGACGACTGGACAATGGCCGAAGTGGGCCAGATGCTGTCGGCCGCGAGCCAGCAATTGCAGCTCACAGGCAATACGCAGCTCGCGCTGTTCGCGCTGCAAAGCGCGGACACGCGTCTCGCCGCGTCGGATAGCCCGCAGGCCGTGACCGTGCGCAAGGCGATCGCGCAAGACATCGACAAGCTGAAGTCTGCACCGTCCACTGATCTGACGGGTATGGCGATCAAGCTCGACAACGCGATCGACCAGGTCGACAACCTGCCGCTCTCCGGCGAAGCCCCGATTGCTCACGCAACGCCGAAGGCCGCCACCTGGGCCGATACGGCGAAGGTGGCCGCGGCCACCGGCGAGCCGCGTTGGAAAGTGTGGTGGCGTGAAGTCACAACCGGCATCGGCCAGCAGCTCACCAGCCTCGTGCAGGTGCGCCGCATCGATAACGCCGACGCCATGCTCGTCACGCCCGATCAAGGCTATTTCGTACGCGAGAATCTGAAGCTGCGTTTGCTGTCGGCGCGGCTCGCGCTGCTCTCGCGCAACCAGACCACGCTGAAATCCGATCTGCAGGCGGCGCAGGCGGCGCTCACGCGCTACTTCGACAATACCTCGAAGAAAACGCAGACCGTGGTCGAACTGGTCAAGCAGGTGGATGCGGGCTCGGCCGCGGTTGAACTGCCGAATCTGAACACCAGTCTGCAGGCCGTCAATCAATACCGGAGCCGAGGTTAATCATGGCAATCCGGGGACTTCTATGGCTCGCGCTGCTGTTCGCCATCGCGGTGGTGCTGGCGGTGGTCGGACGCTTCGACATGGGGCAGGTGCTGCTGGTCTATCCGCCGTACCGCGTCGACATCTCGCTGAATCTGTTCGTGGTCGGGCTGGTGGTGCTGTTCATCCTGATGTACGCGCTGCTGCGCATCGTGCGCAACATCTGGCGCATGCCGCAGCGCGTGGCGGCCTATCGCGCACGCTCGCGTGTCGCGAAGGCGCACGCCGCTCTGCGTGACGCGATCGGCAATCTGTACGCCGGGCGTTTCTCGCGCGCTGAAAAAGCCGCGAAAGATTCGCTCACGAATGGGGACAACAAGGGCGCGGCTGGTTTGATCGCGGCCACCGCGGCGCATCGCATGCATGAATATGCGCGGCGCGACGAGTGGCTCGCCCAGATCGACGGGGCCGACTGGCAGGACGCGCGCCTGATGGCCACTGCCGACATGCGTGCCGATGGCCGCGACGCGGACGGCGCACTCGCCGCGCTGACCGAAATGCAGTCGCAGGGCTCACGGCGGATCCACGCGCAGCAGATCACGTTGCGCGCGCAACAGCAATTGAAGAACTGGGGCGAAGTGCTCAAGCTCGTCAAGACGCTGGAAAAACGCGAAGCGATCCACCCGGCGGTCGCGGTGCGCTTGCGTCAGCTCGCGGCGGAAAACCTGCTGCGCGACCGGCGTCATAACGCCGATGCGCTGCTGGAGTTGTGGAATTCGCTGTCGGCGACGGAACGTCATTCGCCGCGTCTCGCCGATCTCGCCGCCGAACTGCTGGTAGCGCTGAATCGTCCGCAGGAAGCACGCAAGATCGTCGAAGAAGCGCTGGCGCAGAACTGGGACGCGCGTCTGCTGCGCCGTTATCCGGACACGACCGGGGGCGACGCGTTGCCGCTGATCCAGAAGGCCGAAGGCTGGCAGAAGGATCGCCCGGAAGATGCGGATTTGATGTTCGCGTTGGGCCGCCTATGCCTGCATCAGCAGTTGTGGGGCAAGGCGCAATCGTTCCTCGAGCGCGCACTGAAACTGGCCGACAATGAGACGCTGAAAATTCGTTCGCATCGCGCGTTGGCGCGTTTGCATGAACAGATCGGCGATTCGGCCAAGGCGAGCGAGCATTATCGCGAGAGTGCGTTGGCGATGAATATCGTTTGATGCGTTGAGCGCGGCACCAGATGGAAAAAGCCCCCGGCGTTTTGTAACGCCGGGGGCTTTTTCGTCACTTATTGACCATCTTCGCCGGCACGCTGATCGCCAGCAGACCACCGAGGATCATGAACGCCGCCAGCATATACATGCCGGAGTCGTTCGCCGCAGTCGCCTGCTTCAGCCAGCCGACCGCATACGGGCTGAGAAAGCCCGCGAGATTGCCGATCGAATTGATCATCGCGATACCGGCGGCCGCGCCCGTGCCGGCGAGGATCGCCGTTGGCAAACTCCAGAACAGCGGCAGCGTGGTGAGGATGCCCATGGTCGCGAGCGTGAGCGAGGCCATCGCCAGCACCGTGTTGTGCGCCCACACCACAGAGAGCACGAGACCGATCGCCCCGGCGAAGGCCGGCAATGCGATATGCCAGCGCCGCTCGCGTTTGCGGTCCGCGCTGCGCGACACGAACACCATTGCGACCACCGCCGCGGCAAACGGAATCGCCGACAGGATGCCGATCATGAACGCATCCGTCACGCCGGTCGCCTTGATGATGGTCGGCAGCCAGAAGCTCACGCCATAGAGGCCCATCACGAACGAGAAGTACGTGAGGCTCAGCATCAGCACGCGGCCGCTCGTGAGCACCTCACGAATCGGCATGTCGTGCTTGGTGGCTTCTTCGGCTGACACCTGACGTTCGAGCAGTTCCTTCTCTTCCTTGGTGAGCCACTTGGCCTTCGAAATGCGGTCGTCCAGCAGCAGAAACACCATGATCCCGACGATCACCGAAGGAATCCCTTCAAGGAGAAACAGCCACTGCCAGCCATGCCAGCCGTTCATGCCGTTGAAGCTCTTCAGGATATAGCCCGACACCGGGCCGCCGATCACGCCGGACAACGCGATTGCCGTCATGAACCAGGTGGTCATGCGGCCACGCCGGTGCGACGGATACCAGTAGGTTAGGTACAGGATGATGCCGGGGAAGAAGCCTGCTTCGGCGAGCCCGAGCAGGAAGCGCATCACATAGAACATGGTCGGCGTGGTGACGAACATGGTCAGCATTGAGATCACGCCCCACGACACCATGATCCGTGCGATCCACACCCGCGCGCCCACCTTGTGCAGGATGACGTTGCTCGGAATCTCGAAGATGAAATAGCCGAGGAAGAAAATCCCCGCACCGAAGCCGTAGACCGCGTCGCTCAGGCCCAGATCGGTGGTCATCTGCAGCTTGGCGAAGCCGACGTTGACGCGATCGAGATACGCGACCACGTAGCAGAGCATCAGGAACGGCGCGAGCCGCCAACTGACCTTGCGGTAGGTCGCCTCTTCGAAGCTGGAAGGTGGCGCCCCCGCGCCGGGATGATGGAGCGGATTTGCAGGACTAGCCATGGTGTCTCCTTTTTTCTTGTGGAAATGAAGTACCGCCGTCGATCGCGATTCTAGCCGTGCTGGATGGTTTGGCTTGCATGGCGTTTACACGCAGCGCCCGCCGTCCACTTCGAGGCATACGCCGGTGATGAACTCGGCCTCGTCCGAGGCGAGATAGAGCGCCGCGTTGGCGATATCCTGCGGCGTCGAGAAACGCCCGAGCGGAATGCCGGCGAGAAAGCGCTTGCGATTCTCCGGTGTATCTTCGACGCCCATGAATTCGGTCAGCAGCGCTGTCTCGCCCATCACGGGATTCACACAGTTCACCCGAATGCGGTCCGGGCCCAGTTCGACGGCGAGCGACTTGCTGGCGATGATCACCGCGCCCTTGCTGCCGTTGTACCAGATGAGGCCCGGCCGTGGCCGCACACCCGCCGTCGACGCGATATTGATGAAAACGCCGCCGCCTTGCTGGCGGAAATACGGCACGAATTCCTGCACGCTCCAGTAGATGCTTTTGACGTTCACCGCGTAGACACGGTCGAATTCGGCTTCCGTCACGTCGAGCACCGGTTTGTTGCGATGTGTGGTGCCGGCGTTGTTGACGACGATCTGCACGCTGCCGAAGTCTTCGAGCGCGGCCTCGCGCAGCTTTTGCCAATCCTCTCGTAGCGCGACGTTGCCGGCCACCGCGATCGCCTTGCCGCCGGCGATGGCGATTTCGCTCGCCACACGTTCGGCCGCGGCGCCGTTCAGATCGTTGACCACCACGTTCGCGCCTTCGCGCGCGTAGGTCTTCGCGATGCCTTCGCCGAAACCCGAGCCGCCACCCGTGACGATGGCCGTTTTACCTGTCAACCGCATGATGTCTCCGTTGTTTTGTTGTGGATGGTGCTGCTTTGACTAACTTCGCTGCGAATTCAACCGCATTGACCCAGCCTGCCTAGCCGTGACGAATGGCGATGGTTTTCAACACCGTGAAGCCGTACAGCGCTTCGAAACCCTTTTCACGTCCATGACCTGAATGCTTCACGCCGCCGAACGGCAATTCGACGCCGCCGCCCGCGCCATAGTTGTTGATGAACACCTGGCCGGAGCGCAGACGCCGTGCGAGGCGCATCTGCCGGGCGCCGTCGCGCGTCCAGATACCCGCGACCAGACCGTATTGCGTGCCGTTGGCGAGCGCGAGCGCTTCGTCTTCGTCGGCGAACGACATCGCGGCTAGGACGGGGCCGAATACTTCGTCGCGCGCGAGACGGTGGCTTGCGGGCACGTCGCGCAGCAAGGTGGGCGCCTGATAGAAGCCGCTTTCGGGCGCTTCGGGGATGACTTCGCCGTGCGCCGCCATCGGGATGCCGTCGTGCTGGGCGTCGGAGAGAAAGTCCCACACGCGCTGTTGCTGCTTCGCATTGATCAGCGGACCGCAATCGAGATCGGCGTGCGACGGTCCGACCCGCAGCGCGTGGAACGCGCTGCTCAGCCGGTCGAGCAAGGGCTCGTAAATCGCCCGGTCGATCAGCACGCGGCTGCCCGCAGAGCAGGTTTGCCCGGCGTTCTGCACAATCGCCGACACCAGCACGGGCAGCGCTACGTCGAGATCCGCATCGGCGAACACGATTTGAGGCGATTTGCCGCCCAGTTCCAGCGTCGCCGGCACGTGGTTCTCCGCGGCCATTTGCGTGACGAGCTTGCCGGTTTCGGGCGAGCCGGTGAAGGAGATGTGATCGATGCCGGGATGACGCGCGAGTGCTGCGCCCGCTTCGTGCCCGTAACCGGTGACGATATTCAGCGCGCCCGCCGGCAAGCCCGCCTCGGCCGCCAGTTCGGCGACGCGCAATACCGAGAGGCACGCGTCTTCCGCCGGCTTGACGACGCACGCATTGCCGGTGGCGAGCGCCGCGCCGACGCTGCGGCCGAAGATCTGCATCGGGTAGTTCCACGGCACGATATGGCCGGTCACGCCGTGCGGTTCGCGGATCGTCAGCACCGTGTAGCCGGCCTGATAGGGCAGCGTTTCGCCGTGCAGTTTGTCCGCCGCGCCGGCGTAAAACTCGAAATAGCGCGTGAGCGCAGCCGAATCGGCGCGCGCCTGTTTGAGCGGCTTGCCGGTGTCGCGGGCTTCGAGTTGGGCGAGTTCTTCCTGATGGGCGGCCACCAGCATCGACAGCCGGTACAGCACGCGGCCGCGTTCGGCGGCGCTCGCTTCGCCCCATGCGCCTTCGAAGGCGCGGCGGGCGGCATGGACGGCGGCGTCGATATCCGCCGCGGTGCCGCGAGCCAGCCGGGTGAACGGCTGGCCGTCCGATGGATCGAGCACGGCGATCGTTTCGCCGCCTGACGCAGCGGACCATTCGCCGCCGATGAAATGCCGGGCTTCTTCCATGCATGCTCCTTGAGGTGTCACCCAGCCATGATTCAAGCCGTGATTCAGGCCGAGGTCAGATATGCGGTGTTCACAAACGAGCGGCACAATCGAGCGACGCCAGACGATTATCGCGCCGATCCAGGCAGAGGTGCCATCGGCCGATTGGCTATAATGGCGTATTCCGCACTGTCCGGCCGTAGCGCCTCGGGCTGGCGAGTTTCACGCCGCTCGAGATCACGCGCCGCACGCCGTGTTCCGAATTCCATCTGATCAGAGAGCGCTCATGAGCTTCAATAACGTCCCCGCAGGCAAAGACCTTCCGCAAGATTTCAACGTCATCATCGAAATCCCGGCGCAAAGCGATCCGGTGAAGTACGAAGCTGACAAGGAAACGGGTCTGCTCCACGTCGACCGTTTCATCGGCACGGGCATGCGCTATCCGGCGAACTACGGCTACATTCCGCAAACGCTGTCGGGCGACGGCGATCCGGTCGACGTGCTGGTGATCACGCCGTTCCCGCTGCTGGCCGGCTCGGTGGTCCGTGCCCGCGCACTCGGCATGCTGCAAATGACCGACGAATCGGGCGTCGACGCCAAGCTGGTCGCCGTCGCGCATGACAAGGTCTGCCCGATGACCGCCGATCTCAAGTCGATCGACGACGTTCCGGTCTACCTGAAGGACCAGATCAAGCACTTCTTCGAGCAATACAAGGCGCTGGAGAAGGGCAAGTGGGTGAAGGTCGACGGTTGGGCGGGCATCGAAGCCGCTCACAAGGAAATCACCGAAGGCGCGGCGAACTACAAGAAGTAAGCTGCGTTACATCGCTGCCTGATGAAAAAACCGCGTGAGCCTGCAAGGGCCACGCGGTTTTTTCATGGGCGGCGTTTTCGGGAATTCCGCTCTCCGCCCAGCGGGTCTTGCCACCAGTGCGCTGTCTGGCCGGGCGTTGCGGCGCATAGACACAACGCATCGAATGGATGAACCGAAGGCATTTTTATATATGAGTGTTAACCCTTATCATTCGGCGGCCGCGGCGGGTTTTCCGCCGTCGGCGTATTAATGCGCTGAGGTAGCGCCAACGTGCGTTTTTTGGAAGCCCACCGTCCGGATGCTGAATCGCAAGTCCAACCCTTCGTCGCTGCGCTGGCCGAGCCGCCTGTACGCGAGCTTGTATGCGCTCGTCACCGCGATCTACCGCAAACGGCCGGTATGGATGGTGTCGTTTTCGACGAGCGAGGCCAACCTGTCGGAAGGGCTGAGAGCCGCTTGCGCATCCACCGCCATGCTGGTGCTCGGCAATCTGTTGCACGACCCGGTATTTGCATGGGCCGCGATCGGCGCTTTCTGGACCTGTCTTGCGGATGCGGCCGGCTCGAATCGCGCGCGCTTCGCCTCGATGATGGGCTTTGCGCTTCTGTCCACCGTGTGCGGTGGCGTGACCGCCTTTGCGTCAGGCGAGGGAACGGTGTTCGCGGCGCTTGCGATTCTGATATTCACGACGCTCGGTGCGTTCGGCAGGATCTGGGGCGCCGCTACATCGCAGGTGACGATTCTCGCGGCGACCGCCTGTGTGGTGATGGTCGACCGGCCGATGCACAACCTTCGCGAAGGGGTGGCGTTTCTCGGCATCTATCTGGCCGGATGCCTGTTCGCCGTCGTGCTGAGCTTGACCGTCTGGCGCATTCATCCGTTCGGCACGAGCCGCGCTTCGCTGCGTGCCGTGTATCTGCGTCTGGCTGATATCGCCTTGGACAGCGCGCGCCTGCTCGAAGCGCGCGCAGCGCCTGGCGAGTGGGCCACGCATGCCGCGAAATTTCGCGCCGATGCACGCGCTGCGCTGGAGCGCTCGCGCAAGGCGCTGGCGAACGTGCCTGGCTCACGAACGGCCGGCCGGGAAGACTACGACAATCTGCTGGCCCTCTTGACCGAGAGTGAAGCGCTCTTTGCGTACCTGATTGCGGTCACCGGCGCCTGCGAAAAAACCCCGCAAGACGCACGTCGCACCAGACGCGCGGCGCGGTTGCTGATCGGGCTGGGCGAGGTTCTGCGAAGAATCGGCGTGGCCAGCAACGAAGCCCAATGGAATCGTCTCGCCGATCTGCAACTCCGTTTGCGACGCCTTGCGCGGCGACTCGAATCCGCGCTGATGGAACCTGTGACATTGAAGTTCGACTTCGAACTGGTCGATTTCGCGCCGACGACTGCGCAGCCGCTCGGGTGGTCGGACAGTGCCGCCAGACTGCTGACGCGGACATGGTCGACCCTCAAGGCAAACCTCTCCGTTCAGTCGGTCGGCTTGCGCCACGCTGCCCGTGTAGGCGTCACAACCACGGCGGGCTTTCTGGTCATCCGGGCGCTCGGGCTTCCGTTCGGCTACTGGGCAACCATGGCGACGCTGCTGATCCTGCAACCGTCCATTGCCGCGACCTGGCCACGGAGTATCGAGCGTGCAGCCGGGAGCATCGTCGGAGGCCTGCTGGCGGCCGTGATCGGCTATGCGATTCATTCGCCCCTTGGCATTTCACTGGCGGTGTTTCCGCTGGTGGTGGCCACCATGGCGCTGCGTCCCGTCAGCTACAGCCTCTTCGTACTTTTCCTGACACCGACCTTCGTGCTCGTGGCCGACTTCGCGACGCCCGGCGCCAGCGAATTCGCCTTCGCGTTGACGCGGCTCGGCAACAACGTGCTGGGTTGTGTATTGGCGCTGCTGGCCACGTTCTATCTATGGCCGACGCGGGAAAAGGTCGACTATCGCGCCTATCTGAGCGACGCGGTGCGGGCCAATCTTGCGTACCTGAGGGCTGCACTGGAGTCGCCGGACCGAAGCGAGAAGGACATGGAACGCCTGCGCCGGGCCGCGGGTTTGGGCAGCAATAACGCCGAGGAGGCCATCGGCCGCATTCGACTCGAAAAGCTCGAGGACTCCATGGTCGACACGGTGACGCTGACGGTACTGAGCGTGTTGCGAAAGATGGCGGGTACGGCGACGCAACTGCGCTTGAGTACGAACCGGCGCAGCATGCACGATGAACTCGGCGCGTGGATTGACACCACGAGTGCCGACATCGAGGCGGCTTTGAACCGGACGTTGCGGCCGATCCGGCACGACCTTCCGCCGCGGGAGCGGTTGACGTCGCTGGAGGCGGACGCGGTGGGCGAAATCGCGCTGATGCATCGGCTGCTGACTGAGCGGATGCGTGAGGCGCGGGGTTAGGTGGACGATGGCTCGTCGGTGGCAGCCGGCTCTGGCTCTGGTTCGGGCACGGGCAACACGGATTCGAGCGTGCGCAGTCCCGCGCCTAGCGCGCGCTTTTCGGCAGGCGGCAAACGCTTGACCCAATACTCTGCGCGCGAAGCGCTTGACCGGTCGGCCAACTCAAACGACACCAGCACCTGCACCGGCTTGCGCGAACGCGTATAGCGCGCGCCTTCACCGCTCACATGTTTGTCGAAGCGAGCCTGCACATCGGTGGCAATGCCGGTATAGACGCTGCCGTCCGAGCATTCGAGCAGATACAGAAACCACGCCATGGGTACGCTTCAGCCTTTGAACGGATTGTGTTCGCGCAGCTCGTCCACATACGCGTGGATGCTGTTCTTTTCGTTGTCGAGGAAGTGACCGACCGCGTCGGCGAAGGCCGGATGCGCGAGCCAATGCGTCGAGCGCGTCACGGTCGGCAAAAAACCACGCGCCATTTTATGCTCGCCCTGGGCGCCGCCTTCGAACGCACCTAGCTTTTCTTCGATACAGAATTCGAGCGGCTGGTAGTACGCCGTTTCGAAGTGCAGGCAGGGCACGTGTTCCAACGCACCCCAGTAACGGCCATAGAGCGTGCCGCCGGTTTTCGCGTCGCGCTGATAGACCACGAGCGAGCTGGCGATCGGCTTGCCTTCGTATTCGGCGATCACCAGCAGCAGATTTTCCGGCATCGACGCGCCGATCATCCGGAAGAAATCGAGGTTCAGATACGGACTCGAAAAATGCTCGCGGTAGGTTTGCCGATAACACTTGCTGAAGAATCGCCAGTCGGCGTCCTGGATATCTTCGCCGCGAATCCGGCGCATCGTCACGCCGGCCTCCTGAACCTTGCGACGCTCCGCGCGGATGTTCTTGCGCTTCTTCTGTTCGAGCGTGGAGAGGAAGTCGTCGAAGTCGCGATAACCGTCGTTTAGCCAGTGAAACTGCACGCCTTCGCGCTGCATCATGCCCATGTCGGTCAGCGCAGCGCCTTCCGTTTCGGTCGGAAACAGCACGTGCAGCGACGATACGTCGGCCTGCTCGGCGAACGCCATCAGCGTCGCGGCCAGATGCCTGAGCGCATGCGTATCCGCCGATAACAGCCGGTTGCCCTGCACTGGCGTGAACGGCACGGCGCACAGCAGCTTCGGGTAATACTGCAGACCGTTGCGCTTGTACGCGTCGGCCCACGCCCAGTCGAAGACATATTCGCCGTACGAGTGCCCCTTCAGATACACGGGCGCGGCGGCCGCGAGCTTGTCCGTGCGCGGGTCGGTGAGCGTGACGAATTGCGGCGCCCAGCCGGTATCGGCGACCGCGCAACGGGTCGCGTGCAGTGCGCTCAAGAACTCGTGCCGCAGAAACGGCGTGGGCTGCGCTTGCTGGGCGAGGAGGGCATTCCATTCCGCGGCGTCCACCTCGGAGGGCGACGCCAGAATGCCCGTGCGATAATCAAAGCGTTCCTGGTTCAATCTGTGTGACTGTTCCCAATGAGCGACGCGCAGCATGTAGCGGTGCGTCGTTCGTTTATCCGATTTGTCCGTTGCCGTCGAGCTAACCAGCCACGGTACTCGCAAGCCGTCTGGCTTGCCTGTCGATCCTGCCATGAAGACCCGAATCGCTCTTGCTCAAATCAATGTCACCGTCGGCGACTTCGCCGGCAATGTCGCGAAGATTGTCGATGCCGCGCGCGCCGCGCACAACGATGGTGCGAAGCTGCTGATTGCGCCTGAACTCGCGCTATCCGGCTATCCGCCCGAAGATCTGCTGCTGCGTCCCGCGTTCTACACCGCGAGCGCGGCGGCGCTGGCCGATCTGGCCACGCAACTGAAGCCCTTCGCCGGCTTGCATGTGATCGTCGGCCATCCGCTGCGTGACTTGACGCACAGCGCGGCGCACGGCCATGGTAATGCAAACGCGCCGATCGAGCGCGGCGTGCCCCCAATCGATACCTTCAACGCGGCGTCGCTGATCGTCGATGGAGAAGTGGTCGGCACCTATCGCAAGCAGGATTTGCCCAATACCGAGGTGTTCGACGAGAAGCGCTACTTCGCTTCCGACCCGAAACCGTTCGTGTTCGAACTGGACGGCGTGAAGTACGGCGTGGTGATTTGCGAGGACGCGTGGCATGCGTCGGCCGCGCAAATGGCGAAGGCAGCGGGCGCACAAGTGCTGCTGATTCCGAACGGCTCGCCGTATCACCTGAACAAGGAAGCGGTGCGCTTCGACATTCTGCGCGCGCGGATTCGCGAGACCGGCTTGCCCATGGTCTACGTGAACATGGTCGGCGCGCAGGACGAACTGGTGTTCGACGGCGGCTCGTTCGTACTCGATGAAAAGGGCGAGCTGGTCGCGAAGATGGCGCAGTTCGAGGAAGGCAACGCGATTGTCGAGTTCGACGGCGGCAAGCCGGTGCCCACGGCGATCGCACCGGAGCTCTCGCTCGAAGCGCAGGTGTATGCCGCGCTCGTAATGGGCGTGCGCGACTACATCAACAAGAACGGCTTTCCCGGCGCGCTGATCGGCCTGTCGGGCGGGGTGGATTCGGCGCTGGTGCTGGCCGTCGCGTGCGACGCACTAGGCGCCGACCGTGTGCGGGCGGTAATGATGCCGTCGCGCTACACCGCCGACATTTCAACCACCGACGCTGCCGAGATGGCACGCCGCGTCGGCGTGCGTTACGACGAAATCGCGATTGCACCGATGTTCGACGCGTTCCGCGGCTCGCTCGCCGAGGAATTCGCCGGCCGCGCCGAAGACGCCACCGAAGAAAACATTCAGGCGCGCATTCGCGGCACCTTGCTGATGGCGTTGTCGAACAAGTTCGGCTCGATCGTGCTGACCACTGGCAACAAGAGCGAGATGGCAGTGGGTTACTGCACGTTGTACGGCGACATGGCCGGCGGCTTCGCGGTGATCAAGGACATCGCCAAGACGCTGGTCTACAAGCTGTGTCACTACCGCAATCAGGCCACCACGTTCAGCAAGCAGGATGTGATTCCCGAGCGGATTCTGACACGCGCGCCGTCGGCTGAGCTGCGCGACAACCAGACTGATCAGGACAGCTTGCCGCCGTACGAAGTGCTCGACGCGATCATGCGCATGTACATGGAAGAGGACCGCTCGCTTGCCGAAATCATCGCGGCGGGCTACGCGGTCGACGACGTGAAGCGCGTCACGCGCCTCATCAAGATCAACGAATACAAACGCCGTCAGGCGCCGATCGGCATTCGCGTTACGCATCGCGCTTTCGGCCGCGACTGGCGTTATCCGATTACGTCGCGCTATACCGAGCCGGTGGAGTGAGCGTTAGGCGAACGACTGCGGACTTACCCCATAGCAGACCAGAAGCACGCGCCGGATTGCCGCAACGCATCCGGCGCGGCGTAGAATAAAAATCATCCATTTCCCTTTCAACCTTCCAATCACGAGATGAGGTCCGCCATGAAGCGCATCACTGCAGTCATCAAACCGTTCAAACTCGACGAAGTGCGCGAGGCGCTTGCTGAAGTCGGCCTCACGGGGTTGACCGTGACGGAAGTCAAAGGCTTCGGTCGGCAAAAAGGCCACACCGAGCTCTATCGTGGTGCAGAGTATGTGGTCGACTTTCTGCCGAAAGTGAAGATCGAAGTGGTGGTCGCGGACAACCAGTGCGATCAGGTGATCGACGCGATCATCGGCGCGGCGCGTACCGGCAAGATCGGCGACGGCAAGATCTTCGTCGCGGACGTGGAGCGTGTGATCCGGATTCGCACGGGTGAGGAGAACGAAGCGGCGGTTTGAGCGGTTCGACTCGCACTGTTGAAACGCAGAGTTAAAGCGCCGGTATTGACATCCGCGGCACGCACGCACCGATCAGGTGCGCCGGGGCAGTGGCAAAACCGTGCGTGCAAATAAAAAACGGTGCGATACCCTTTCGGACATCGCACCGATACGCGCCTCTCGCAGCAGCGTGAAAAAGATTCTCTTGGAGAACTGGTTACTACGCCCCGAAGGAAATCCCCTCGGGGCACACTGTTCGATTAGAACGAGTGTTGAATACCTGCGTACACGCCGGTCTGGCTATGACCCGGCAGCGGGTTCTCGTCGTACGTGCCTCCGGTAGCCGAGTTGCCCGTACCGCCAACGCCTGCGGTGTTGGCATCGAGGCCGAAGTTAGCCGTCTTGCTGTTACGCACCGTTGCAACCTGGATGTCCAGCAGCGTGCGCTTGGACAGGTTGTACGAACCGCCGATCGTGTAGATCGTTGCGTTACCCGCGCCCTTGTTCGCGTTCACGTGATAAACCGCTGCGATCAGTGCGGCAGCCGGCGTGGCTTGCCACGTCACGCCACCCCATTCGTGATCGAGCGAGGTCGGTGCTGCGCCTGCTGCGCTGGCCGCGGACGACGTACGGATCGCCTGGAACGCGCCCTGGATCTTGAACTGACCGAGGAACACGTTGACTGCGCCCGTGTACTCACGCGAGAAGTTGAACGGGTCGGTGAACTGACCGTTCGCGCTGTTGCGGATTTCGTCGTACAAGCCGCGCACCTGGAACAGCGACGAGGTGTACGTGAGTTGCAGACCGGCATCGCGGCCTTGCGGCGTCGTGCCGTTACCGTTCCAGTTCGTCGCGTTCGACAGTGCGTACTGACCATACACGTCAAAGCCGTAGAACTTCGGCGACTGATACGCAATGTTGTTGCTCGATTGCGGCCAGTTGCGGCCACGCACCAGCGATGCCGAGGACCAGTTCGACTGACCGAGCGGGTCGAAGTCCCACACGCCGTTCGAGATGAAGAGCATGCGGCCCATCGTCAGCGTACCGTATGCGTCGTTCGACATACCGACCGTTGCCCAGCGATTGAAGAGACCGCCGCCGCCAGGACCCTGACCGTTCATGGTGTTGAACGAACCTTCCAACTGGAACAGGACCTTGTTGCCGCCGCCGATGTCTTCGACGCCCTTCATGCCCCACAAGCTCGTACCCCAGTCACCGCTTTCCGCACGGAAGCGCGACGTGGAACCGGTATAGCTGTTGTTCGGAAGGCCGCTGATGTACTCCAGGCCGGCGTCAAGGCGGCCGTACAGCGTTACGCTGCTTTGGGCGTGCGCAACTACACCGGCTGTCATCAACGCAGCGGCGAGCAAAGCTTTCTTCATCTTCTCCTCCATACCCTGTCAAAAAGTGAAACCCAGTACTGCGAATGGTGTTCGGACGCAAGCGCGCCGAACAGAAATCGGTACCAGGGAGATTAGCGGGTGGATTGGGTCTCCTGTCGTGACGGATAGCCTCAGCGGGCTATTCTTCGCGCCATGCCGATCCCTCGCCGACCGGTTCTCCTCTGTTGCTTTGAAGTGAAACTACTTTTAATGAACTTTGTTTTGCTACTTTGGTTACTAATTTATCAAAAATACCCTGGAGTGGGAGAAGAAATTAGTACCGGCTTGGGCCGGTGTCTCCAAATTGCAATACGAATGTGTGCAAGGAATCGTTGCGGTATCCCCAAAAAGGCGGGAAACCCTTACGCCGTAAGGGAATCACGGATTGGGACGGACCGCGTTAAGGATTGCCACTATTGACGCTTCAAATGCGGCAGAGTAAGGCGGAAAGAGGGTGGTTCGGGGCAGCTTCGTGCCCATTTTGGAGGCCAGAATGGCCGGAATGCACAGGTGAGCGAAGTAAAAAAGGCGCTCGTAAGCGCCTTGTAATGCTACTTTGACTACAGCCCAAATAGCGGGTTGTACGACAGTCTTATTTGAGGCTGCCGGAGAGGAACTGCTTGAGCCGTTCGCTCTTCGTGTTCTTGAAGACTTCGTCCGGATGGCCTTCTTCTTCGACCCGGCCTTGATGCAGGAACATCACGTGATTCGACACGTTGCGCGCGAACGCCATTTCGTGAGTGACAACGATCATCGTGCGGCCTTCTTCGGCGAGCGTCTGCATGACCTTGAGCACTTCACCGACCAGCTCGGGATCGAGCGCCGAAGTCGGTTCGTCGAACAGCATCACGTCAGGGTGCATGGCCAGCGCGCGCGCGATCGCGACGCGTTGTTGCTGACCGCCCGACAGATGCGACGGGTACTGTTTCTCGAGACGGGGTGCGAGGCCCACTTTCTCCAGATACTCACGCGCGCGCTCTTCGGCTTCCTTGCGCTTCAGACCCAGCACGTTGACCGGCGCCTCGATGATGTTCTCGAGCACGTTCATATGCGCCCACAGATTGAAGTGCTGGAACACCATCGACAACCTGGTGCGCACGCGCTGCAACTGCTTCGGATCGGACACGCGCAAAGCGCCGTTCTTGCCGATCTGCGTGCGGACTTCTTCGCCGTCGACGAAGATGCGTCCGGAGTTCGGCTGCTCGAGGAAGTTGATGCAGCGGAGCATCGTGCTCTTGCCTGAACCGGATGAGCCGATCACGCTGATCACGTCGCCGGCGTTGGCCTTCAGCGACACGCCCTTGAGGACTTCGTTGTCGCCGTACTGTTTGTGAAGCTCGTCGACGAAGAGCTTTTGCTTCTTGGTGTTCATCGGGATCCTTGGCGGGCTTACTTGCTTGGGGGCGTGCGCCCTTCTTGTTTACTTGCCTTGCGGCCGCAGGTAAGCGAGCCAGCGGCGCTCGGCGCGGCGGAACAGCCACACGAGCGCAAAAGAAATCAACAGATAGAGCAGGGCGGCGATACCGAACGCGTTGAACGACTGGTACGTGGCCGAGTTCACGTCACGGGCGATCTTGAGAATGTCCGGCACGGTCGCGGTGAACGCGACGGTGGTGGCGTGCAGCATCAGGATCACTTCATTGCTGTAGTACGGCAACGCGCGGCGCAGCGCCGACGGCAGAATCACTCGCCGGTACAGCGTGAACGACGACATGCCATACGCGCGCGCCGCTTCGATCTCGCCATACGGCGTGGCCTTGATCGCGCCCGCGAAAATCTCGGTGGTGTACGCGCAGGTGTTCAACGTGAACGCGAGCAGCGTGCAATGCATGCCGTCGCGGAAGAACGCGTTGGTCAGTTCGTGGTTGCGAATGATTTCGAGGCTGTACAGGCCGGTGTAGCAGAGCAGCAGTTGCACGTAGAGCGGTGTGCCGCGGAACACATACGTATACAGCCAGACCAGACCGGCGAGCCATTTCTTCTTCGACACGCGCGCGACCGAGAGCGGAATCGACAGGCAGAAGCCGAGTCCGATCGACACCACCAGCAGCCACAACGTGATCACGACGCCGGTGAGGCGGTAGCCGTCGGTATACAGATAGTTGCGCCAGTATTCCTGAATGATCTCGATCATAGATCCGCCTTTCGCACGCCGGTCGAGTAACGCTTTTCGAGGTACATCAGCACGAAGTTGGACACTGTGGTGATGACGAGATAGATCGCCCCTGCGAACAGGGTGAAGAAGAAGAACCGCAGCGTGCCCTTGCCCGCATCCTGCGAGGCCTTGACGACATCGGCGAGACCGATGATCGACACCAGCGCCGTGGCTTTCACCATCACCTGCCAGTTGTTGCCGATGCCGGGCAGCGCGAAGCGCATCATCTGCGGGAACATGATCCGCGTGAACACCTGCCAGCCGGTCATGCCGTAGGCTGAGCCCGCTTCGAGCTGGCCGCGCGGCACCGCGAGGAACGCGCCGCGGAAAGTCTCGGTGAAGTACGCGCCGTAGATGAAGCCCAGCACCGCGACGCCGGCCACGAATGGGTCGATGTCGATCTGGTCCCAGCCGAGCAGGTCGGTCAGGTTATTCAGCCAGATCTGGATGCTGTAGAACAGCAGCAGCATCAGCACCAGGTCGGGCACGCCGCGCACGAGCGTCGTGTAGACGGTGCCGGCACCATAGGAGAAGCGGTTTTTCGACAGCTTCGCCGCCGCGCCGAGCAGGCCCAGTACGAAAGCGAACGCCAGCGACAACACCGCCAGTTTGACGGTTTGCCAGGTGCCGTTAAGAAGCAGCGGGCCGTAGCCTTGAAGGAACATATGGGGTCCTTGACGATGCGCTTGTGACGCACCGCGAAAGACGCGGCCAGCTCTGCGCCGCGTTTGCCGCGAGCCTGGGCTCGCCGTTTCCTGCGGCGCACAGCGCACCGCTGTGCAAATCATGACTGCATGGCCGTTGCCGGTCTTGCAGCGCGCTTTTCGATTCTTGTTGTGAATCGGGGTTGAAGCTGCTTCTGAAACTGCTTTTTAAAGCTATCAGCGACTGTATTACGAAGCCTCGGGAAAGCCCATGCGGGCGAGCCCCGAGTCAATGAGCAACTCAACGACCAGGATAGATATCGACGTCGAAGTACTGCTTTTCCAGTTTCCTGAACGTACCGTCCTGATGCACTTGCGCCAACGCCTGGTTGAACATCGCTTTTAGCGCGACGTCATCCTTGCGCAGGCCGATGGCCGTGCCTTCGCCGATCGTCTTTGGGTCTTTCACTTCCGGGCCGGCCCAGGCGAAGCCTTTGCCGCGCGGCGTCTTCAGGAACCCGGCGTCGGCTTGCAATTCGTCCTGCAACGCGGCGTCGAGACGCCCCGAAGCGACATCGGCGTACACCTGATCCTGATTCTGGTAGGACACCACGGTCACGCCTTTCGGCTCCCAGTACGCCTTGGCGTAGGCTTCCTGAGTCGAGCCCTGCTCGACGCCGACATGCTTGCCCTTCAGCGATTCAGCCGTGGGCAGCAGCGGCGAGCCGGCTTTGGCAATCATGCGGGCCGGCGCGTCGAACAGCGTGTCGGAGAAATCGATCTGGTCGCGGCGCTTGTCCGTGACGGTCAGCGATGACACGATCGCGTCGAACTTCTTGCCCTTCAGTGCCGGGATGATCCCGTCCAGGTCCTGCTCGACCCATACGCACTTGACGTTCATTCTTGCGCACAGCGCTTTGGTCAAATCGACGTCGAAGCCGACGACCTGGCCGCTGGCCGCCTTCGATTCGAACGGCGGGTAGCTGGCGTCCACCCCGATGCGCACGGTTTTCCACTCTTTCGCCATGGCGCCGGTGGCCATGACGGCAAGCGCCACGCACAGTGCGGCCTTCTTCATGTTTCTCCTGGATCAAACTGATCGTCGTGGTGTGCCGATCTCGACGACCGCCGGCTCGTGGCCGGCCGTCGCTATTCTAGGCGGTCAAAATTGTCGCGCCGCGTGCGAGTGTGGCTTCGGGCCCGTCCGGCGCGCCTTCGGCGCCCACGCGTCTTGAAAAGGGCGGTATTTTACCCGATCAGGGGCAGCGCGCCAGTGCGGGACGCCGCCGGTGGCCGGTGGGCGGGTGCATGCGTTGTGCATGCGCGACGGTGCTGGCGCGCGATTGCACGGATTTATGGAACGATCCAGTGCGTCGTTGCCGATTGTTTAGTGCGCTTTGCGCCCATACATTCTGGGCATCGCTAATTACTCACCGGGAGATCCCCCATGATCGAGATTCGCCGTTCCGACGAACGTGGCCACGCCAATCACGGCTGGCTCGACTCGTATCACAGCTTTTCGTTTGCCGACTACCGCGACCCGCAACACGTGCATTTCGGACCGCTGCGGGTGATCAACGAAGACCGTATCGCCGGCGGCCAGGGCTTCGGCACGCACGGCCATCGGGACATGGAAATCGTCACGTATGTGCTCGAGGGCGCGCTCGCGCACCGCGACAGCATGGGCAACGGCTCGACCATCCGTCCCGGCGACGTGCAGCGCATGAGCGCCGGCACGGGCGTGCAGCACAGCGAGTTCAATGCATCGCAGGACGAGCCGGCGCACCTCTTGCAGATCTGGGTGATCCCGCAACGCGCGGGCGACCAGCCCGGCTACGAGGAAAAGCGCTTCGACGATGCCGACAAGCGCGGGCGTCTGCGCGTGGTCGCCTCGCCCGACGGCCGCGACGGCTCGGTGACGATTCACGCGGATGCATCGATTTACGCGGCGCTGATCGATGGCGCGGAACAGGCCACGTTTGCGTTGCCGAAAGGCCGGCTGGCGTATGTGCACGTGGCGCGGGGCGCGCTGACCGTGAATGGCCAGGCGCTGCAGGCCGGCGACGCCGCCAAGCTCAGCGAAACCGATACGGTGACGCTCGAAAAGGGCGACAACGCGGAAGTACTGCTGTTCGATCTGGGGCAGCTCAACGGGTAAGTGCGAATAGGCGCGACCAGGTGCGGTAGGCGCCGATCACCGGACGTTCATTCATTGCCTGATGACTGATGGTTGAGGGGGCTGGTTGCAAGCGCAACGAATCCCGCCCCTTGAAGCGTGCGCCGCACACAAACAAAAACGCCACGGAAGTTTTTCCGTGGCGTTTTTGCATTCGGACGACGGCCGCGCGAGCCGTCTTCCACCTGCGTCGACCCGCTTACTGATTCGCAGCCGGCGCCGACGCTGCACCCTTATTATGGTGTTCCCAGCGGTCGCGCATCTTTTCGTGACGCGCTTCCATCTTCGCAAAACGCTGCTTCAGCGCCGTGCTGACGGTGGTCTTCTGCTGGTCGTTCAGGCCGTTATAGAACTTGAGCCACGCGTCCGAGGTTTGCTGACGCAGTTGTGCGTCTTTCTGCTCGACCTGCTGATGCGCGGCAGCCATGGCGTTCAGATCCAGAATCGGCTGTTGCTGTGCGGCCTTCATCTGGTTCTTGATCTGTTCATGGTTGGCACGCATGGCCTCATGGTTCTGTTTCATGGTGTCGAGCGCGGCCTGCCATTGCTTTTCCTGATCCGCGTTCAACTTCAACTGGTCATGCAGTTGCGTCAGTTCCTTCATGAAGTGGCCATGCCAGCCGCCGGGGCCGCCATGATCGGCAGGTTGGGCGGCATAGGCAGCGCCCGCGCCGATGGCGAGGGCAGTGGCGGCAACGGCGAGAACGCGCGACATTTTTTTGGTGGACATGTAAGACTCCCTGTAATGGAATAGCCGACGATGCAACCGGTAATGTGGACGGCCTGCATTCGGTAAGTCACAGCGTAGAGAACTGTGCCCGGCGCTGTGTTACGTGGCTTGATGCGGCTGTTACGGGTCATTACGTACGGCTTTCACCGTAACACCCGGTAACCCTTGCGGGCCGTCTGAAATCGAAAACCCTTCCTGCTGCGCGTTAAACTTCATCCCATGGCTACTCAAATACTGGTTGTCGACGACGACGTCGAATTGCGCGATCTGCTGCGCGACTATCTGGCCCGTCAGGGCATCGAAGTTTCGGTGCTGCACGACGCGGGCACGCTCGAGCGCAGGCTCGAGCGCGAGCGTCCGGATCTGATCGTGCTCGATCTGATGATGCCGGGCGTAGACGGGCTGACCGCGCTGCGCAAGCTGCGCGCGTCGGGCGACGACATCCCGGTGATCATGCTGACCGCACGTGCTGACGACGTGGATCGCATCGTCGGGCTGGAGCTCGGCGCGGACGACTATCTCGGCAAGCCGTTCAATCCGCGCGAGCTGTTGGCGCGCGTGCAGGCGGTGCTGCGGCGGCGTCGCACGCTGCCGTCGGCGGCGGCGCCGGAGCAGCGCGAGCCGTTCAACTTCGGCCGCTTCACGCTGGATTTCCAGTCGCGCACGCTGCATCTCGAAGACAAGCCGCTCACGCTGTCGGGCAGCGAATTCGCGCTACTGAAGATTTTCGTCAATCACCCCATGCGCACGCTCACACGCGAGCGCCTGCTCGAACTGCTGCATGGCCCGGAATACGACGGCACCGACCGCGGCATCGACGTACAGGTGTGGCGTTTGCGTCGCATTCTCGAAACCGACCCGTCCACGCCGCGCTTTATTCAAACGGTGCGCGGACGCGGCTACGTGTTCGTGCCGGATGGCGAACAGCATGCGCCGGCCCATTGATTCGCTGTTCGGGCGCCTCGCGCTGCTAGTTATTGCGGTGCTGCTGCTGTCGCATTTCGCGTGGTACGCGCTGATGCGGCTCGAGCGCAGCCAGTTGCAAACGCGCTACGCAGTCGAGGAAGCCACCTTCCTCGTCGACGCGGTGCGCCAGCACGTCGCGCGTACGCCGGACCAGCCCTTGCCGTCGCGCGTCAGGCTGGTCGATCCGGCGAGCGCCGACGTGCCGCCGGATAGCACGGATCTGCCGCCGCCGCTCGAACGGTTCGTCGAGGACGTGCGCGATCGCATGCCCACCGGTACGCTGGTGCGGATCGGCCAGCCAGGCCGTCCGCCCACGCTATGGGTGCGCGCCACCACGGATCGAAGTTGGATCGTCGTGCCGGTGCAGCCCTTGCGCACGCCGCGTTCGCTCGATCGCACGGTGCTATGGCTCGCGATTATCTTTTCGTTCGCGGTGATGGCGGCGCTCTTTGCCGCCTGGGCGCTGCAGCAGCCATTGCGCTCGCTTGCCCAGGCGGTGGCGCGCTTTGGCCGCGGCCTGCCGGTGCCGCCGGTGCCTGAACGCGGTCCGCGCGAGTTGCGGCAGTTGACGCACGGCTTCAACCAGATGGTTCAGGAAGTGGCTCGCACCGAAAACGACCGGGCCGTCATGCTGGCCGGCGTTGCACACGATCTGAAAACGCCGCTGGCACGCTTGCGGCTGCGCGCCGAAATGATGGAAGAAGTGAAGATGCGTGACGGCGTTGTGCGCGACGTCGATTCGATGACGCATATCGTCGAACAGTTTCTGGTGTTCGCACACGACGGCGCCGATCGCAGCGAAGCGGTCGAAGTGGACGGGCAGTGCGAGCGCGTGGTCCGCAGCTATCGTGCGGTCGCTGCCGGTACGGCCACGGTGCGGACCGAACTCAACGCAGGGCCGGGTTTCCTGTTGCCGGCGGCGACGCTCGACCGGATCCTGTCGAACTTGCTGGACAACGCCCATGCCTATGGCGCACCGCCGATTGTCGTCGCCACGGCGCGCACGGCGCAAGGCTTCACGCTTTCGGTGAGCGATAACGGCAGCGGTATCGCTGCGCAGGACCTGATCAACGCCAGCCGACCGTTCGTCCGGCTCGACCCGGCACGTGGCGGCAATGGTCATAGCGGGCTGGGGCTTGCGATCGTCGAGCGTCTGGTGCGGCGTGCAGGCGGGGAGTGGGAGATCGGCAACCACGACGGCCGCGGCTTGCGAGTCTTGATGAGCTTTCCCTTCGACGTGGTGCCGCGTGTCGTGGCGGCATCGGAAAGCGCCTGGGGTTGAGCGGGGCAAGGGCGGCATGCGCTTGCCCCGCTATATATATATGTCGCAATGCCGGATGCGCTGTCTGGAATACGCGTCCGGCAAACTTTGCGCTAGTCAGAAAACAGCGTGTTCAACGCATTGGCCGCGTCGCCATCCACCGTATTCCACGTTACCGTTTCGGCTTCGAAGATGTAGTGCGTGGTGTACTTGCCGAGACGCGTGAGTATCTCTTCCTGAATCAGTTCAGGTGCGACCTCCAGCTTCAGATACCACGCGGTCGAGGACAAGCGCGTCTGGAACGCGCCATATTCGGCCAGCAGATGGTCGAATGCGTCAGCATCCTGATCGCGACAGACGATGACCAAATTTCCCTTCATGCGAATCTCCCGTTAGAGCGGTAGCGGCAACCTCAATGTCAGGGTTGATGATACCTGCTTCGCTACGGGATGCCCGAGGCCGGGACTTGCTTTGCATCAGTGGCCGCACGCATCGGCGCGCGGACGGCACGACGAGCGAATTGAATTCGGAGACGACCGGCGCATTGCCTGGCGCTAGCAGGCGTCGCCAGGCGTCACCAGGCGTTGACCACGGTCCGCGCGGGCGGCGCGGTGTCGTCGGGCGGAAGGGCTTCGGTGCGGTCGCGGCCACCCGACTTTGCTGCGTAAAGCGCCGTGTCGGCGCGGCTCATGATGCGCTCGGGCAGATCGTCGGACGAGAGTTCGGTGATGCCGATGCTCACGCTCAAGCCCACTGAGGACGGCAACTTCGGCGAAGGAATCGCCTTCAGACGCAGACGCAAGCGCTCGACGACTTCACGGCCGCCGGCCAGATCCGTGGCCGGCAGCAGCAAGCCGAACTCTTCTCCACCAAGCCGGCCGATCGCATCTGTGCCGCGCAGTTCGGCCCGGCAGGTATCGACGAAATGTTCGAGCGCGCGGTCGCCGGCGGCGTGGCCGAAGCGGTCGTTGATCTGCTTGAAGTGGTCGAGGTCGGCGATCGCCATGCACAGCGGCTCATTGCCTGCATGCGCGCGTTCGATCTCGTGGCGCAGCAGGTCGAGGAAGTAGCGCCGCGACAGCGCACCGGTCAGCGCATCGTGACGGGCCTCAGCCGAGAGCAGCGTGTTGGCCGACTGCAATTGTTCTGCAAGGTCGCGCGTGGCGCGATGGTGGCGCCGCTCGCGCACGTACGACACGGTGATGACCCACGCGAGCGCGACGGTGCCGGCCAGCGTCAGAAACACCAGCAGATGGTCGCGCTTGTGATTGCGCAGCAGTTCGGGCCAGGCCGCGAGCGGATCGACCAGATGCGCCGAGAGCCCCGAGTTCAGGCCGTTGCGTGCCTGGTACAGCGATGGCGCCGGCTGCTCGCTCATGCCGAACAACTGTTCAGCGACTCCTGCGGGCACCCAGGGCGCCTGTTCGCGCACCCGCGTGTCGACCTGAATCTGGATGTCGGGGAGGATTTCGCGGCGATAGACGGTCAGGCGCTCGGTGGCGCTCATCTTCGTGACGCGCGAATTCGGCAGCGCGTGACCTTCGAGTGTGCTGTTGTGCGCCATGATGATGACGCCGTTTTCATCGGCGACGAAGGTGCCGGCATGCGCGACCCAGTGGCGCAGCCGCGCGATCCCTACCTTGGCCACCACGACCCCCACGAGCATACCGTCGGCGTACACCGGCGCCGCGATGAAGATGCCCGGCTCGCCGCTCTGGCGGCCGACGCCATAAGCTTCCGAAAACGCGCCGAGCAAGGCATTCGTCAGGTAGCTGCGCATGCGCATATCCGCGCCGACGAAGCTGTGCTCCGCTGCAAGCGGTCGATTGACGGAGTTGCTCGAAGCGACGCAGATGCCGTTGGTGTTGACGAGCCAGATCTGGTCGAGCCCGGAGAAGCCTTGCGCGTCGTGCAGGAAATTGCTCACAGTGCGCATCTGCGGGTCTTTTAACAACGCGTCGCGCAGGGCGGGTTCCGCCGCTTCGCCGTTCGCGGCATAATTCTGGGATTGCACCAGCGCTTGCTGGACCACGTCCATTTCGGCCATGGTTGCGGGAATGGCCCGCGACATGGCGAGGTCGCTGGCGATCACCTCCGCCATGTTGTCGACGATCGACGTGGACATCTGGCGTTGCGTGCGCAAAGCCGCGTCCAGCTCTTGCTGTACCATCCGGTCCGCGACCATGCCGGCCACGAACCAGCAAACGAGCACGATCAGCGCGAAGCTGATCGGTCCGGTTGCCTGGCGCAAGGTTGTCCTGTTCATCGACCCTCTGATTCGTCTGGCTGTGACATGCAACTAGCTCATTCGTGGCAGCGCCCCGGCGCTGTGTCGCCCCTGTGGAAGCGGCTGGCGATACGCCCTCGGTGTGGGCCGCGTTCTAGACCGGCATAACCGCAAAGAGGCGTGCCGTCTGTTGATTTTAACCGTCATGGGGCCTGACGCCACCGTTATTGCGGGAATGCGAAGTACATCCGCTTTGTCCATCAGGTTCTTAACGGCAGCGCATGAGCTTTCTGAATGGCTACGCGGGTTTTACAGGTGTTTGAAACCCGATCCGCGCAGTGATCGCGATTGCCGGGAAAGTGGCGGGCCGACGGTAGATGGTTCGCGCTACATGCTTTAGCGGTGCCGGCCGGAGGCGGTTGCCGGGGTGTTCGACGCTATTTATTGCTATTTGCCGTGAAAGGTTGTGCCTGAAACATAGGATGGTGTAGTGTCGTGCCGTCCAAAACAAGGAAAGCCCGCCAGCCTTCGGGCGGCGCCTGCGGCGACAGGGGCCTGGCTTGACGGTTGCGGTCCCGGGCGGCTTGCCCACGGACGCGTCCGCCTCCGGTCCACGTGTCTCCAACGCTAACGATTTACCGCGCACATGCGTTTTGCCATGCCTGATTTCCGCTGTCTGGACCGATCTACAGACTGCCGCGCCAAAGCCGCGGCCCCCTGCGTGCGTTTGAATACCTGTATGAATAGGGAGAGCGTCTGATGGATTTCAGCTTCAATCTGAAGCGCACCGCCAATGCCTCGGCATGGCGGGTGTTGCCTAATCGTTGGGACTTCGTCGCCTTTCCGCTGATCATCTGCATCATTGCGATGGCGGCGATCGGCTTTCACGAGACCCTGGCGCCAATGTCGACGCTCAAGACTCAGGCGATCTCGCTCGACCCGTCGAATCTGCCCGAGTACGCCATGCGCACCACGCTGCGCATGCTGGCGGCAATGGTCGCCTCGCTGATCTTCACGCTGGTGTACGGCACGCTGGCTGCCAAGAGCCGTCGCGCCGGCATGGTGCTGGTGCCGATTCTCGACATCCTGCAGTCGGTGCCGGTGCTTGGCTACATTTCGTTTACGGTCACGTTCTTCCTCGCGCTGTTCCCCGGCCGCGTGCTCGGCGCCGAGCTGGCGGCGATCTTCGCGATCTTCACGAGCCAGGCGTGGAACATGACATTCAGCTTCTACCAGTCGCTGCGCACGGTGCCGCGCGATCTGGACGAAGTGTCGCGCGGCTTTCATCTGACTTCATGGCAGCGCTTCTGGAAACTCGAAGTGCCGTTCTCGATGCCGGGCCTCATCTGGAACATGATGATGTCGATGTCGGGCGGCTGGTTTTTCGTGGTCGCTTCCGAAGCCATCACGGTCGGCAACAATACGATCACGCTGCCAGGGATCGGCGCCTATCTCGCGCAGGCGATTTCCGACAAGAATCTGCACGCAATTGGCTGGGTGATCCTTGCCATGACGGTCGTGATTCTTGCGTACGACCAGTTCATGTTCCGCCCGCTCGTCGCGTGGGCCGATAAATTCCGCATGGAAACCACCAGCTCGGGCAATGCGCCGGAATCGTGGCTGCTCGACCTGATCCGCCGCACCCATCTGATTCACCGTCTGCTGGTGCCGCTCGGCTGGATGTTCGCCAGGGCCGCGCGCGTCAACTTCACGTTGCCGGCGTTTGGCGGCCCGCGTTTCCAGATTCCGCAGCGCGAGAAGACTTCGCGCATCGGCGATATTGTCTGGGCGGCTGTGGTGCTGATCGCCACGGTCTTTGTGGTGTACCGCGTGATCGCGTACGTGCGAACCGGCGTGTCGCTCGACGAAGTCTGGCACGTGCTCGTACTCGGGCTCATCACGCTGCTGCGGGTGGTGGTGCTGATCGCGATCGCTTCGGTGATCTGGGTGCCGATCGGTGTGCTGATCGGCCTGCGGCCGGCGCTAGCCGAGAAGGTGCAGCCGGTTGCGCAGTTCCTCGCCGCGTTCCCGGCGAATCTGCTGTTCCCGGTGTTTGTGATCGCCATCGTGCGCTTTCATCTGAACCCGGACATCTGGCTGTCGCCGCTGATCGTGCTCGGCACGCAGTGGTATATCCTGTTCAACGTGATTGCCGGTGCGAGTTCGTATCCGAACGACTATCGGGAAGCGGCCAAGAACTTCCACATTCGCGGCTGGCAATGGTGGCGTCAGGCGATGCTGCCGGGCATTTTCCCCTATTACGTGACTGGCGCGATCACCGCGTCGGGCGGTGCGTGGAACGCCAGTATCGTTGCTGAATTCGTCCAGTGGGGCGACACCAAGGTTGCCGCGCATGGCTTGGGCGCATATATCGCGCAGACCACCGCAGCAGGCGACTATCCGAAGATCATCGTGGGCATCGCCGTGATGTCCCTGTTCGTGACCCTGTTCAACCGCCTGCTGTGGCGTCCGATGTTCGCCTACGCCGAAGCGAAGCTCCGGCTAGATTGAGAATTAAAGGCTAAAACGCGATGCAAAATCCTAAAGCTGCTATGACCGCCGCGCCGATCCAGACCCCGCCGATGCCGCCGCGCCTCGGTGAGGAGATCTTGCGCGTCAAGGACGTGTGCCGCGGGTTCAACAAGTCGCAGGGCGAGCTGCTCGTCCTCGACGACGCGAATCTGTCGTTGCGCGAAGGGGAGATCGTCGGGTTGCTGGGCCGCTCGGGCTCGGGCAAGTCGACGCTGTTGCGCATCATCGCCGGTCTGATCGAGCCGACCGACGGCGAAGTCACGTATATGGGCAAGCCGCTCGACGGCCCGGCCAAGGGCGTAGCGATGGTGTTCCAGACCTTCGCGCTGTTCCCGTGGCTGACCGTGCTGCAAAACGTGGAAGCGGGACTCGAAGCACAAGGCGTCGGCGCGAGTGATCGCCGTACGCGCGCGCTGGCGGCGATCGACCTGATCGGTCTCGACGGTTTCGAAAACGCGTATCCGCGCGAGTTGTCTGGTGGTATGCGTCAGCGCGTCGGCTTTGCGCGCGCGCTGGTGGTCGACCCCACGCTGCTGCTGATGGACGAGCCGTTCTCCGCGCTCGACGTGCTGACCGCCGAAACGCTGCGTACCGACCTGCTCGACCTGTGGACGCAAGGCCGCATGCCGATTAAGGCCGTGCTGATCGTCACGCACAACATCGAGGAAGCGGTGTTCATGTGCGACCGGATTCTGGTGCTGTCGTCGAATCCTGGCCGTGTGATCGCCGAGATCAAGGTGCCGTTCAAGCATCCGCGTAACCGTCTGGACCCGGCATTCCGCCGGCTGGTCGACGACATCTACGCGAAGATGACCGCGCGGCAGACGGATGAAAAGACCAAGAAGGGCCTCGAGCTGCATAGCTGGCTGCCGCACGTGTCGACCAACCTGATGGCCGGTCTGATCGAAACGCTGGCCGCCGCACCGTACCACGGCCGTGCCGACATGCCGGAAATCGCCCGCTCGCTACATCTGGAGGTGGACGATCTGTTCCCGGTCGCCGAAGTGCTGCAGCATCTGGGCTTTGCCGACATTCGCGAAGGGGATATTTTCCTGACGCCGCCGGCGCGCGTGTTCTCTGAATTCGGCACCCAGGAGCGCAAGATGATGTTCGCGGAACATCTGCTGCGCCACGTGCCGCTCGCCGCGCGGATCAAGAAGGTGTTGAACGAACGGCCGGGGCACCGCGCGCCGCGCGTGCGTTTCGAGCAGGAACTGGAGGATTTTCTGTCGGACAGCGCCGCGGAAGAGACGCTCGACGCAGTGATCAACTGGGGCCGTTATGGCGAGATCTTCTCGTACAACGACCAGACGGAAATTTTCAGTCTGGAAGACGTGGAGTCTTAAATCCGGTTGAGTCGATTAAGACGCTTCAGGCAAAAACGGCAGGGGAGACCCTGCCGCTTTTTTTATTGCAGAGCGCCCCAGCGCTCGACAGCCGGCTCCGCCGACGCCCACTTCCAGCCCTTGTCCTGCCGGCACGCGCTCGCCGTGTACCAGTCTTCGTGCGCGTTCGGGCCGTCGCCGTCCTGAACCGAGAACACGAAATCCTTGCACAGCGCGAGCGCCGAGCTGAATGCACGCGTCACGCGCACCTGGCCGTGGCCGTTCTCGATCGGCAGCGTGTGCTTGACCGCCCAGGGACGCGTCTCGCCGACCGGCATGGCGCCCGCCAGCGCGGCGATCATGTTCTGCTGATCGGTGTGCATGGTGCGCATGTAGCGGCCGACGGCTTCATCGGTCGCGGCCTGCACGGCGATACCGACGCCGATGCCGACTGCCGGGTTGGAGGTCACGAGGCCTGACGCGACGCCGGCCGCGGCACCGCTCGCCGCGCCGACCGACGAGCAGCCGCTCGTCAGCAGGCTGGCGCCGACGCAGAGCGCACCAGCCAGCATGAGCCGCAGCCGGTTGCCGGAGAGTGCCGCCGTGGGCGTGCGTGGAGCCGGCGCGGTATAAGCACCATCGACGAGCCGCTGCTCTGACGGCGCGTGTTCACTCAAGGGACGTGAAAGCGTCAGCGCCTTCATTGCAGCGCACCCCAGCGTTCGGTAGCGGGTTCGGCCGACGCCCATTTCCAGTTGTCGCCGTCACGGCAGATCGACGCGACGTAGAAAGCGCTGCTCGCCGGCACATTCTTGGTGGCGGTCTGATCGACCGAGAAGACGATTTCCTTGCAGTCCAGCGCGCCGGCGCTGATCGTGCGGCTGACGGTGACGCGGCCGTGTTCGTCGTCTTCGATCGGCACCGAGTGGGTCACGCTCCACGGTGCGATTGCGCCGACGTCGAGCGGTCCGGCGATTTTGGCGATGCCGTCCTGAGTATTCTTGTGGACCACGCGTTCCGAGTACTGCACGCCGGCGCGGGCCGCGGCCACTGCGCCGAGGCCGATGCCGGTGGCGACTGCCGCGTTGCTGGTGACTTTGGCCGCGAGCGCTGCGCCCGCGATACCGGCGCCGGCGGTGGCGCCTTCCGAGTAGATTGAACTACAACCGCTCAACGCCGACGTGATCGCCACGGCTAATGCGACGAGCGCCGTTGTATTCGGACGTCCGCGTTTTGCTGCGCTGGACGCGTTGGCGGACTGTTTCGCCCATTCGACCCACACCATACTTTTTTGCATTTCCCTGTCTCTGCTCCTGCAAGTGCCTTTCGCTCAAGCACTGTTCACACAGGTGTTTCGCGTGTGTCTACGGTGCGTGAGCGAAAGGCACGTCTTCCATATCGTTGCGCGGTACGCTGCCGCATTTTGCAGGATGCCATTTGTAATTGGCAGTGGGAAAGTGCAAGCAATTGCAAAAGATGGTGCGAGTCAGATCGGTTTCTGGTGAGAAACGGTCGATTTGATTGGTGGTGCGAAGGGATTAATTGTGAGATTAAAGGCCCGCAAAAAGGGCCGTTTCAGCAGAGCGGGAATGCAAAGCAAGTGCACAAGGAGCGTGCAAAAGACGACGGCGAGCACAGAGAAAACACCGGCTCACGCGAACGAACCGCGTGAGCACCTGGCACGGCTTATTGCTCGGATTCTTCGTCCGAACCTTCGTCACCGCCGTATGCGCTCAGACGGTTGTACAGCGTTTTCAGACTCACGCCGAGCGCTTTGGCCGCGCGCCGTTTGTCGCCGCCGCAATACTTGAGCGTGCCGAGAATGATCTGCTTTTGCGCATCGGCGAGTGGCGTTCCGATCCACACGCTCATCGCATCGCCCTGCGTCACGGGCTTTTTCACGCGCGATGCGAGGTGTGGATGCGGCAACTCGACCGTCTTCTCCGCGAGAATGAACGCGCGATACACCGCGTTCTTCAACTCGCGCACGTTGCCCGGCCACGACCAGGTTCGCAGTGTTTCGATCGACCGTTTGCTGAAGCTCTTGCTCGCGCTTTCCTGCTGATTCAGCAAGGCGAGGAAGTGTTGCGCGAGCAGTTCGCGATCGTTTTCACGTTCGCGCAACGGCGGCGCGCGCAACGGGAAAACCGCGAGCCGGTACATCAGGTCTTCACGCAGACCGTTTTCCTTTACCGCTACCGCAGGGTCACGATTTGTCGCCGCGATTACGCGCACGTCGCTACTAATCAGTTCGTTGCCACCGACCCGAAAAAACGTGCCGGTCTCAAGCGCGCGCAAGAGTTTGACCTGGCGCACCGGCGCCATTTCGGTGATTTCGTCGAGAAATAGCGTGCCGCCGTTCGCATGTTCGAAGTAGCCGACGCGGGCCTGGACCGCGCCGGTGAAGCTGCCTTTTTCGTGGCCGAACAATTCGGCTTCGATGAGTTCGTCCGGAATCGCGCCGCAGTTCACGGCGACGAACGGTGCGTTCTTGCGGCTGCTTTGATCGTGAATCGTGCGGGCGATCAGTTCCTTGCCCGTGCCGGATTCGCCGATGATCAGCGCGGTCGCGTCGGTGCTGGCGACGCGTTCGATCTGTTCGTACAGATCGAGCATCACCGGCGACGAGCCATATAACAGCCCGTACGACTTCAGTCCCGCGATGCCGTCCGCGACGCGCTGCTTCGCCTGTGCCGAAGCATTGCCGCCGGCGGAAACGGTGGGCGAGTCCAGCTCGATTGACGCCATAAACGGGAAGTCCTGTGCAAATTGGGGTTCGGTGTTGCGGCGCGCAGGCCTTGGGCAAGACGGACCCGTGCGGCCACTATCTCACAGAAATTCGATTTAACCACTTTGACGCCGCTTCCGGCAATCCATGTGACGGTCGGCGAAATAGGTGGGCGCAGGTCCGGTCGAAAGTGCCTGAGCCCATGCCGGTACCTAATGGGAACGGCAAATTTACCGGGCACGGCGTTTGCGCAGTGCAACCGACATGCGTGTGCTTTTGAGCGATTCTGTTCGAAGCTGTTCGAAGCGCGCCGGCGACGGATGCGGCGCTCCGATTGTGCGCGACGCGCCGGCAAAAGACGCAAACGCCGAATTCAGACATAGGAGTGAATGATGACTGACACCACGCAACAGCTTGCACTCGGCAAGCAGAAGATCGTCGATGATCTGAGGGTGCTGCTGACGGACTCGGAAGAGATGCTGCGGCTTGCCGCCAACGTGCCGGGCGAAGGCGTCGATGCGCTGCGCGAGCGGCTAGGCGCGCATGTCGAAACGCTGCAATCGGCGCTCGGCGATGCGCAGCAGACCGCGCAGCAGCGCTACCGGGCCGCGGCCATCAATACTGAACGCTATGTGCGGCGCAACCCGTGGCGCTCGATCGGCTTTGCCGCGGGCGCCGGCTTCCTGCTTGGCGTTCTCAGCACGCGCTAATGCGCAGTGCCCGACGCCGATCTGCTTGACGATAACAAGGAGTTCACGATGGGACGACCCAAAATTGGTATCTTCGGCGCGCTGGTGGCCCTCGGTGGGTATCTGGCTGTGCGCCATATGCAGCGGAACCGTGCAGCGCAGGCTCAGGCGACGCGCGAACTGAGCCGCTGGGAAGGCGAGGGCGGCACGGTGGCGACGCCGTCCGGCAGCGTGACGGTGGCAAGTACCGGCCCGTCCACGCCGGATACCGCGCATGGCGCAAATGGCTCAGCGCATCCAAATGGTAAAGACGGCGCGTGGCCGTTTCCGCGCAGTTGAGGGGCAAAGACAGGACCTTGCGGACGCGGCCGCGTCAGCGTGCAGCCTCCGCAAGCGGCACCCGGCGTACATTACAAACTTGTCTCGATAAAGCCGTATAATAGGTTTATAGACAACAATGCCGCACTTCCCTAGGTGTTTTTCCTATTGATTGTTGCGATATTGAACCAAGTCAGAGATTCGGCGGTGCGATTGCGAGATGTTAGCGTGTGCTCACATCCGTGCACGCCCGCCGGTGCATCGGCAAGCTGCCGGCCGACTTTTCAGCATGCGGTTTTGCATGTCCCCCATTCACGCTTTCGGGCTTTCGAGACGCGATGCCACACGTACTGATTGTCGATGACGATGCCGGTACCCGCGAGGCGCTTTCCGCCATCATCGGGGAAGACGGTTTGACTACCGCCACTGCGGGCGACTTGCGCGAAGCGCGCATTCAACTGGTCCGGCAGATGCCGGACGTCGTCTTTACCGACCTGAAGCTGCCAGACGGCAGCGGAGTCGATCTGTTCGAAGATCTCGATCCGCGCTCTGGTGTTGAGGTGATCGTGATTACCGGCCACGCCACGGTGGAGTCGGCGGTCAATGCGCTGAAGATGGGCGCCACCGACTACCTTGTGAAGCCGATCAACATGCAGCGCGTGAAGGCGATCCTGTCGCGCTTGCCGCGCGCCGGCGACCTGAAGGCGGAAATCGGCACGCTGCGCGGCGAGTTGCGCCGCATGGGCCGCTTCGGTTTGATGCTCGGCAACTCGCCGGCTATGCAGGAGGTTTACGACCAGATCGGCCGCGTTGCGCCGACGGCGGCCTCGGTCATGCTGGTGGGCGAGTCAGGCACCGGTAAGGAAGTCGCCGCGCAGACGCTGCATCAGCTCAGCTTGCGCCGTAAGCATGCGTTTCTCGCAGTGAACTGCGGTGCGATCTCGCCGAACCTGATCGAATCGGAAATGTTTGGTCACGAGCGAGGTTCGTTTACCGGTGCGGATCGTCAGCACAAAGGCTATTTCGAACGCGCGAACGGCGGCACGCTGTTCCTCGATGAAATCACCGAAATGCCCATCGAGTTGCAGGTGAAGTTGCTGCGCGTGCTGGAAACCGGGATGTTCATGCGGGTTGGTACGACTAAGGAAATCGAAACGGACGTGCGGCTGATTGCGGCTACTAATCGGGATCCTGAGCAGGCGGTGGTGGAAGGTAAGTTGCGCCTCGATTTGTACCATCGGCTGAATGTGTTTCCGATTAGTCTGCCGCCGTTGCGGGACCGGGGTAAGGATGTTGATTTGCTCGCGCAGGCGTTTCTTGATGAGCTCAACGAGCGGCACAGCACGAAGAAGCATTTTCCGGCTGCTGTGAAGGATATGTTGATGTCGTATCCGTGGCCGGGCAATGTGCGTGAGTTGAAGAACTATGTGCAGCGGGCGCACATTATGTCGGGGACTGATTCGGATAGTACGGCTACGGTGCCGTTGCAGATTACGTTGTCGAAGCCTGCGGCCGGGACGGCGATTACGATTCCTTTCGGGACTTCGCTTGCTGAGGCTGATCGGCAGTTGATTCTCGCTACCCTCGAGCAATGCGGCGGTGTGAAGACTCGGGCTGCTGAGATTCTTGGGATTAGCTTGAAGACGCTTTATAACCGGCTTGTTGAGTATGGGAATGATGCGAGGGATGAGGGGGAGGTTGGGGATGAGTCTCGAGTTGTTGGGGGCGCTGGCGCTTGAGGTTTTTGCCTGCTCGGCGCTTTTTTTGTCCTTGCTCTTAGGGATTTGGCCTTTCCTTGTTCTGGCTTTGGTGCCTTTCCTTGTTTTGTTAGTGGTCTATTAGTGTTGCCCCTGTGCGGGGCGGCACTTACTTTCTTTGCCGCCGCAAAGAAAGATAAGCAAAGAAAGCGGCTCAAACCGCTAATGCTAAGTGGGCACCGTGGTTTTCTGCGGGTAGTGGTGCATCTGGAATCTGTGTTCGTGCCCCTGCATAGGCCAGTGACAAGGGCGTCATACTTCCGGCGGCGCTGCGCGCGCCGAAGCGTAGGTCTTCGAACCATGTGGTGGTTTTTTCTCCTCCCCTTTTATTCGGCACAGGCCTTGCTGCGGTTCTTTTGAACGCAAAACGAGGTAACCGATATGCCGGAATACGCCGACGCTTCTCCGCTTCCCCTCCCGCAGCGCGCTCATCGTCCTGAGCCCAACGAGCCGCCCAATCCTGGTGAGCCCGATACCGTTCCGAGTCCAACTCCGGACCCCATCGAACCCGTTGCGCCGCCGATCGGTGATCCGCCCGCGCAGCCCACGCAAACGCCACAAGCCAGTCGGTGTCGGCCGTTGCGAGCCTCCAGCATGCAACTCTGACGTGTTCTGTGCGCTGGACCGCAGTCCAGCGCATTGATTTTATGTACTTGTTACAAAGCCGGCGCATCTTTTACCGGCAATTTACCGTCGTGAACCCTACACTGAATTGACGCCGCTCCCGATGGCGGCGGGCTTCCCCCGGAGGCATCAATCATGAGACACCCAGCACTGCGGCGTTCCGCGCGCCACTCGAAGCGCGACTCCCGGCCAAGCAGCAAGAACGCCCCAGAGGAGTCGCCGGACCCGGCTGCGCAGAACCGCGTCGCGCCCAATGCGCCGCCAGACGGCGAGCACAACCAAGGCGGCGTGCGTCAGGAAGGGCTGGAGTACCAGCGCGATCTCGGTTCGGAACAGGACGCCTGAGTCCGTCCGGCGGCCGGTGAGAAGGGTTCCGGTTTCGTCACGCAAAGCAGAAAAAAATTCCTCGTGGTGCTCCGATGCCGCGCGTTTCTGCTCGCTTGTCACATTTACATACATTTTTATTTTCAGCATCTCTTAAAAAGGCACGCGACTTGCGTACGCCTCTTTGGCACATATCCGCATGCAACGAAACAACTGACTAGGTGGAGCACCAATGAGCAGACTGATCGTGGTATCGAATCGTGTGGCGCCGACCCAGGAAGGCCGCCCCGCAGCAGGCGGCCTCGCGATCGGCGTGCTGGACGCGTTGAAGGAAACCGGCGGAGTCTGGTTCGGCTGGAGCGGTGAAACGGTAAGCGAGCCGTCCGCTCCGGTGATCGAAAAGCAGGGCAATGTGACGTACGCGACGGTGGGCCTCACCAAGCGCGACTATGACCAGTACTATCGCGGCTTTTCCAACGCGACACTGTGGCCGACGTTCCACTATCGCAACGACCTGTCGCGCTACGATCGGCAGGAGTACGCGGGCTATCAGCGCGTCAATGCGACGCTCGCCAAGCAGCTCAAGGAGCTGCTCAAGCCCGATGACATCATCTGGGTGCATGACTATCACCTGCTGCCGTTCGCGCGCTGTCTGCGCGAGCTCGGCGTGAAGAATCCCATCGGCTTCTTCCTGCATATTCCGTTTCCGGTGCCGGAAGTACTCCGTACCATTCCGCCGCACGAGGAATTGGTCAAGGCGATGTGCAGCTACGACGTGGTCGGTTTCCAGACCGAAGCGGACCGCCAGTCGTTCGTCGACTTTATCGAGCGCGGCCAGCACGGCACCTCGAGCGAAGACGGCATGGTGCACGCCTACAACCGTTTCCTGAAAGTGGCCGCGTACCCGATCGGCATCTATCCGGACGCGATCGCCAAGGCCGCCGAGCAGTTCACCGACCGCAAGCCGGTGCGCAGCCTGCGTGATGGCATGCGTGGGCGCAAGCTGATCATGAGCGTCGACCGGCTCGATTATTCGAAGGGTCTGGTGGAGCGCTTCCAGGCGTTCGAACGGCTGCTGCTGAACGCGCCGGGTTGGCACGGACGTGTATCGCTGGTGCAGATCGCGCCGCCGACTCGCGCGGATGTGCAGACGTACCAGCGCATTCGTCAGACGCTGGAGGGCGAGGCCGGTCGCATCAATGGCCGTTTCGCGCAACTCGACTGGACACCGATCCAATACCTGAACCGCAAGTACGAGCGCAATCTGCTGATGGCGCTGTTCCGTCAATCGCAGGTCGGCTATGTGACGCCGCTGCGTGACGGGATGAACCTGGTCGCGAAGGAGTACGTCGCATCGCAGGATCCGGCCGATCCGGGCGTACTCGTGTTGTCGCAATTTGCCGGTGCGGCCGAGCAACTGCCGGGGGCGCTGGTCGTCAATCCATTCGATCTGTCGCAGATGGCCGAGGCGCTGGAGCGTGCGCTGTCGATGCCGCTCGCCGAGCGTCAGGCGCGTCACGCGGACATGATGGCGCCGATGCGCGAGAACAATTTGTCAGTCTGGCGCGATACGTTCCTGGGCGATCTGCGCGATGTTGCGACCGCCTCTTCGGTCACGGCCAAAGCGGTAAAGCTCGCTGACGTGACGGCATCGTCGTCGTAGTTGTATCAGCGCCGGCGCGTGGGCCTTTCTGGAACTGCGCGCGCTGGTCACGTCGAACTGTTTAGATAAAACTGAAGCATTGAAAAAGGGCGCGGACCGCAATATGCGATTCGCGCCCTTGTCGTATCCGGGGTTAGGCGGATAACCCAAGCAGGCGGGTCATGCGTTTAAGCCTGCAGCGCCCTCACGCCGCTTGCACGTTCACGCGCTGCCTCACGCGCATCATGCTGACCACGGCGGCGACCGCTGAAAAACAGGCTGCCACGTACAGCGTGATAGTCGGCCCATTCTGTGGTGCGATGCCGAAGATCAGCGCGACCAGCGCCGCGCCGAGCGTCTGCCCGGTCAGGCGCGCAGTGCCGAGCATCCCGCTCGCACCGCCGCTGCGCTCACGCGGCGCGGCGGACAACATGGTCCGATTGTTCGGCGACTGGAAAATCCCGAAGCCCGCGCCGCACAGCGCCATGCGCCACGCGATCTGCATGGGTTCGGGATGCGCGCCGAGGGTGGCGAGCAGCAGCAGGCCCACCGTCATCGCAACGAGTCCGACGCCGCCTAGCCAGCCGGACGATATCTTGTCCGACAGCACACCCGCAATTGGCGCAGCAATGATGATCACCGCCGGCCACGGCGTCATCAGCAAACCGGTTTCTACCTGCGACAAACCCAGCGTGTCCTGCAACAGAAACGGCAACGACACGAAAGCCAGCATCTGCGCGCAGAACGAACACACCGAGGTGCCGATAGACAGCGCGAACACCGGAATTCTCAGCAAATCGATCGGCAGCAGAGGCGCGGACTGAGTCAACTGACGGCGCACGAAGAAGTAGCCGATCACAACCGCAACGAGCGCCTCAGCGACGACCCAGCGGATGTGCTCGCCGTGACCGAGACCGTCGATTGCAAAAATCAGCAGGCCGAACACGAACGCGTTCATCACCGCGCTCAGATAGTCGTACGGAGACTCGTGGCCGGGATTCATCGGCAGCGCCTTGAAGCCGCCGACAATCGCCGCGATCCCGATCGGCACATTGATCGCGAACAGCCACGGCCACGTGGCGATGGCGAGCACGCCGGAGGCGACCGTCGGCCCGACCGCGGACGATATCGCAACGACCATCGCGTTGATCGCAACGCCACGCCCAAGCTGCGTGGGCGGATAGATCATGCGCACTAGCGCCGTGTTCACGCTCATGACGCCCGCCGCGCCGAAGCCCTGGACCACGCGGGCGAGCGCGAGCGTCGGCAGCGAAGTGGACAACGCGCAACCGAACGACGCCACCGTGAACAGGATCAGCCCGGCCAGATAGATACGCCGGTAGCCGATGCGATCGCCGAGCGACGCAAGCGGCAACAGTGAAATGGTGATGGCGAGCTGGTAGGCGTTGACGACCCAGATCGAGCCGGCTGCGCTTGCATGCAGATTGCGCGCGATGGTCGGCAGCGCCACGTTGGCGATTGCACTATCGAGCACCGCCAGCGTGAGGGCGAGGGCGATAACCAGCATCGCCCAATAGCGTTGCGGAATCGGCAAGCCTTGTTCGGTGCTGTCCGCGAGCGGTGTGCCGGCGGCGAGTGGAGCGGCGGGGGCGGCATCGGCCGGCATTGAGCCGTCCTCGCGCGATGGTTGTGCTTGCATCGTTCTTTTGATTTGGAATGGGGCGGCGCATCGATCCTGCGATGAGCCACGCGCGCTGCGTGCCGCCTTGGAGAGGCAGGATGGCACGCAGCGACGATGCCGGCAGCGCTGAGACTGCGCACCGGCATCGCGTCTCACGCGTTATTTGAGTTCGTACAGACCGGTGTGGGTGGTCGAGTCGAGTTCGTTCAGATGCGTCATGAAGCGCGCGACCGCGTTGGTGGTCTCCGCATTGATCGGCAGATGCGGCACCTTCAGCGCATGCAGGCGGAAGATATAGCGATGCGTCTTGTCGCCGCGCGGCGGCGCGGCGCCACCGAAGCCGACCGTGCCGTAATCGTTGCGCAATTGCAGCGCGCCTTGCGGCAGCAGCGAGCCATCGGTTTTGCCGGCGTTGCGCGGCAGCGATCGGGCATCAGCCGGAATGTTGACGACGACCCAGTGCCAGAAGCCGCTGCCGGTAGGCGCGTCCGGATCGTGAACGGTGAGTGCGAAGCTTTGGGTATCGGCCGGCGGTGCATCCCATTGCAATGCGGGCGAAATGTTCTCGCCGTCTACGCCGAAGGCCTTGTCGTGGTATTCGTGGGCTTTCGGCATAAAGCCGTTGGTGGGGAAATCGTCGGACCAGAGACGGAAATCAGCCATCGTGTGCCTCCCTTCTTGGTGGTTCTGGGATGGTCGGAGCGTGCTGTTTTTGCTGCCGGCTTGCCATTGAACTGCCGGCCAGTTGCTGCCTGATTTTCTACAGCATCGGCACGCAAAAAATGCTCCGAGCTAGCCAATCGAGTGTATCACCAGCGGCTCTGGAGTTCCCTCCAGCCGGGCAGGCTACAAGCATCTTTCAGCTGCGTTCCTCGAAGCTCGGCGCGTCGCTCTTCAACCAGTCGACGAGCCGCTGCAACACGCCCTCGATATCGCGATTCGCGCCACGCAAAGCGCATTCCCATACCACCCCGACGCGCCAGCCGCTCGCAAGCAGCGCGGCGCGAACCTTCTCGTCATTGCTGCGATTGCGGCCGATCTTGTCGCGCCAGAACTCGGGCCGGGTTTGCGGCCATTTGAACAGATGGCAATCGTGACCGTGCCAGAAACAGCCGTGCACCAGCACGACGGCGCGATAGCGCGGCAGCACGATATCCGGCCGGCCCGGCAGATCGCGCGCGTCCAAACGGAAGCGAAAGCCCCGGCCATGCAGCAGGCTGCGGATCAAGATTTCCGGCTTCGTATTGCGGCCGCGAATGCCGGACATCATCCGGCTACGCGTAGCGCTGTCGACGATATCGACCATCGTTAGCGTTTGGGTAGCGGATCGGTTCGCTCAGGAATAGAGCGAAAGGGCTTGCTTCGAACCATTGTGCGTCTCCACGGCAAGCAGCGTTTGCACATGCGGCAACATGATGCGCGCCACTTCCCGCATCACCGGCATGACGACACTGTTGCCGAATTGCCGGTAAGCCTGCGTGTCGCTGACCGGAATCCTGAAGGTATCGGGAAAGCCCATCAGCCGTGCACATTCACGCGGCGTGAGGCGCCGCGGCCGCAATTGCTCGCCTTGATAGACCAGAATCTCCGACCCATCCTTGTGATAGCGCGCGGAAAGTGTGCGTGTGACGCTGTCGGGATAAGCCATGCCGAAACCGAAGCCATTGCCCGCCGCGCGATGCTTCGCCGCGTAGTTTTGCAGATAGGTCCAGAGATTCGGGGTGAGCGTGTACTTCGGCTGCACGCGTTTGCTCGCGTGGTCGAAGAAGCGATCGTGGTCCCACGGCAGCACCGGCTCGCTGCCGTCCGTGCGATGCAGGATCGAGCCAAGGCGCGGACCGCTTTCCGGCAAACGCAGATCGTCCCAGGAAAACGAGGTCTTGCCGCGAAAGCCGACGATGATGATGCGCTCCCGATGCTGCGGCGTGAAATGCTGGCCGTCGACCACGCGGTAGTGCACTTCGTAGCCGAGCTCGTCGCGCAGCGTCTGCAGGATCACGTCGAAGGTGCGGCCTTTGTCGTGCGAGAGCAGATTCTTCACGTTCTCCAGCAGGAATGCGGCGGGGCGCTTTGCCGCGATGATTCGCGCGACGTCGAAAAACAGCGTGCCCTGCGTCGTGCATTCGAAGCCGTGTGGACGACCCAGCGCGTTTTTCTTGCTGACGCCGGCAATCGAGAACGGCTGGCACGGAAAGCCGCCAAGCAGCACGTCGTGGCTCGGCACTTCTTCGGCGGGAAAGGAGACGATGTCGCCGATCAGCGCGTGGTCGCCGCCGGGCGGGTAGTTCTCGCGATAGGTCTTGGTGGAGAAATCGTTCCACTCGCTTGTGAAGACGCAATCGCCGCCGTGCGCCTCGAAACCCATGCGAATGCCGCCGATGCCGGCAAACAGATCGATGAAGCGGAACTGGGCGTCGCCGGTGGCCGCGCCGGCCTTTGTCCGGCCGCTGCTGTGCAGCAGATCGCGCAAGGCCGGTTCGAGCATCGACGGACACGGTGTTTCGCCTTTTTCCCAGCGACGTACCGTCTTGATGTCCTTACCGACGTGCGCGGCGATTTCGCGTTGAGTGAAGCGGGCGCGCGCCTGTCTGAGCAGGTCGAGCGGTGCGGCGAGGGTCACGGATGTCCTTGCTGGGAATTTTTGCGGACATTATGACCTAAGGTCGTCCCTTTTTCCTATTTTCACTAAGTGTGAGCAGAAATTTCCGGTCGTACGAAGACCGTTTTTGCCTAAATGCGAATGTCACAGTTGGACGTGTAGGCTTGCAGCGTGACGCGAAATCCCCGCGTTGCGACGTGTTCAGGCCGCGACAGGGTTCGCGGCCTTTTTTTAGCTGGGTTTTAGCTGGGAAGAGTAGGGCAGATCGGCGCGAAAGACCGGCCATCAAGACTTGCAGCGCGTCAGATCAGATATGACGGCTGGCGGCGACGTGTAGCGGCTGGAACGGGGCGGCGGTCGGTCCGGTCCATACGGGCGGGGGTTCGGCTTCGAACTGGTCCAACTGCAGCAGGAGGCTGTCGACCGAGCACAGTTGCGCGTGGGACAGATTGCCGGTGTCGAGCAATTGGTACAGACGCTTGCGCCAGTAGGTCACCGGCAGAATCGGTCCACCCAGATCGCCTTGTAAAGCCGGTCGCATCACGCGCCCAATATGCGCGATATCCTGGTCGACCAGCGCCGCCTGGGATGACCCCGTCAGCGTAACGAGTGTGCGTTCCATAGCCCCTCCATGGCACCTTTACGGCAGGTCGCGGCGGGACTTTAGGGCTTTTTTGAAATATTTTTCGCGGCTGACTTCATCGGGCAAAACGGGCTGGTGGCAGGCGCGGGCACACCCGTTGCTGAATCGGGATACTGGCGTAATGACGCGCCGGCATTCCAGATATCGGAGCCAAACATGAACAAGGACCAGGTAAAGGGTGTGGGTGAGCAGATCAAGGGCAAGGTCAACGAAGCCGTCGGCAAAGCCACCAACAACCCCGGTAAGGAACTTAAGGGCGACCTTCAACAAGGCGCCGGCAAGGTGCAGAAGGCCTATGGCGACGCTAAGGAAGACGCCAAGGACAATGCAAAGCGCAACGCGCCGTAATTTGATTCGCGGTGTTGTTTGACGGGAAAAGGCGCTTCGGCGCCTTTTTCTGTTCTTAGGGGCATGGATGCGGTGCTCTGATTGTTGGGGTTAGTGCTTTTCCGCCAGACGCAGGGTGCGGCGCCGTTTTGGCCTGGGAGTAACCCGGGTTCGGCGCCGTGGACGCTCCGCGCGCCGTGCGTCGCCTTTAGACTTGGCGCATCCAACACGTAGGAGGCGCCTATGACACCCGAAAAAGTGCTTTCGATGTTCGAACGGCAGTACCTCGAGGGCAAGACGCCCGTCGACCTGGAAACCCTGTGTGCGAGTTTCGCCACGTGGCTGGCGGCGACGTGGGACCAACATGATGGCGAGCAGAAGACGCTGTTGTTGACGATCGGCGCGGCCTTGTGGCGCGAAGGGTATAACCTGCGCGCCGGTACGGCCACCAAGGATTTGTGGTGAAGCTGGGCGCCTTTGTGCGGTTAGGCGGTGAGGAAAAGCGTCGCGTGGCAATGTTCGCGTTGGGGTGATTCGAGGCGACCCGCACTGCGGTGCTCACGCACGCGTTCTGCCGAGTCGGTTTATATTTGGCGGTCGCGTGTTCGGGTCTCTGCTTTCGGGCTTCCGGCTGATCGCTGATTCCCGATTCCCGATTCGCATTTTTAGCCGCAGCTTTCGCACAAGGGTTACACCATCACCATGACCGATCTCTCCGCCTTCCCGATCACGAAGAAATGGCCTGCCGAGCATCCGGACCGGATTCAGCTGTATTCGCTGCCGACGCCCAATGGCGTGAAGGTGTCGATCATGCTCGAAGAGACTGGTCTGCCGTATGAGCCGCACCTCGTGCGCTTCGATACGAACGACCAGATGTCGGCGGAATTTCTGTCGCTGAATCCGAACAACAAGATTCCGGCGATCATCGATCCGAACGGCCCCAACGGCAAGCCGCTGCCGCTGTTCGAATCCGGCGCGATTCTGATTTACCTGGCGGACAAGGCAGGTAAATTCATTCCGCAGGATGCCGCTGGCCGTTATGAAGCGATTCAGTGGGTGATGTTCCAAATGGGCGGCATCGGCCCGATGTTTGGACAGGTGGGCTTCTTCCACAAGTTCGCCGGCAAGGAATACGAAGACAAACGCCCGCGCGATCGTTATATCGGTGAGTCGAAGCGGCTGCTTGCGGTGCTGGATCGGCAGCTTGAAGGGCGCGACTGGATTCTGGGTGATCAGTACTCGATCGCTGATATCGCGACTTTCCCTTGGGTGCGTAATCTGATTGGGTTCTACGAAGCCGGGGATCTGGTTGGGATTGACGAGTTTTCGAATGTGAAGCGCGTGCTGGCGGCGTTTGTTGCACGTCCGGCGGTGGCTAGGGGATTGGATATTCCGAAGCGGCCTTCGTGATGGGGTGAGGGTGGGGTGCTGCGACTGCGATGTGATGGCGAGACCCGTTGCGGCGGTCAGGGCAGCTCGGCCGGGTTGCCACCCATTGCTCGGTAAAGGTCGCGCACGAACTCCTCGCTGATGACGTTCCACTCGGGTGAGGCATAGAGGACGTCTTCTGGATTCTTCTTGCCCTGCGCGTGACGCAGCGTGCGCACGGTCAATTCGAGGGCCATCGCTTCTTCATATAGAGGGTGGCCAGGGCGGAGGCGGTCATCGTTTTCCATGCCTGATTTTCGGCGGACTTTGGGAATACTTTAGGTGTTGGTGGGGGGGTGTGGGTTTGCCAGCCGCATGGATTCCGCGGATGCGGTCAGGTGGGCCTGGTCGACGCGATAGGCAGAGGGGATTTGGCTTCAGCCGTTCCGCATTCGGCAGACGTGTGGGTAGTGACGGAGGCAAAAAAGCCCCGCCAGGCAATGCCGGACGGGGCTTTTTGATGTGTCTCGATGTTGCTGATTGGTCCCCCCGACAGGAATCGAACCTGTATCTAGCGCTTAGGAGGCACTTGTTCTATCCATTGAACTACGGGGAGAGGACCGAACCAATAATCGCTGCAATCCCGCCGACAAACGACAACTAACTCCAGGCCGGGACTAGGCGAGTCCAAATTCGCCAGCGAGCGCAGAGTATATCAAACACGCCTATCCACGAGGAGGGCTGCAACCCCCGTCCCACAAAGCAAACGGCCCAGCGGGCATCACCCACTGGGCCGCGCGAACCACCCGGCGCACTACATCAAGCAGCGCACCCCCGGCTCAACCAAGCTCGCTCAGAATTCCACCACCGCAAACTCCGCTTTGCTGACATCGCACAGCGGGCAGCGCCAGTCGTCCGGAATCGCGGCGAAGCGCGTGCCCGGGGCGATACCTTCTTCGGGAAGGCCTTCTTCTTCGTTGTAGATCCAGCCGCAAATCAGGCAGACCCAGCTCTTATATTCAATCAGTTCAATTACTTCGCTCACGACGTACTCTTCTTTGGTTCGGTGCATTGATCCGCCAAATCTGCCCCTTTTTTGGGCATGGCGGCGATCCGCAATATTACCGGAATTTGTCAATTGGACAGATATTTACCCATGCGGCATCGCCGCAAAGCGCCTGAGACATGTCCGGGCCCGCATGACGGACCCGTCATACACAGCGTGTATGCTTTGATCCGCAGCTAGTCGTTTGGACAGGCGCGCCGGGCGCCTGGCATGCATTGCGACGATCGGCCTCGGGTAACTAGAACCGCGATCGACGCCCGCATGGCCCGCGCATGACTCTCGTTTCCCAAAAAGGAGAAAAACGATGTTTAAAAACAAATGGTTGGCCGGAACTGTATTGGCCGGGTTGCTCGCGGTATCGGGCGCGGCGCAGGCCGCAGGCGTGTCTTTCGTGCAGCCGGCGGACGGCGCGACCGTCACCAATCCGGTGCACGTGGTGTTCGGTGTCGACGGCATGAAGATCGCACCGGCCGGCACGATGACGGAAGGCACGGGCCATCATCATCTGTTGATCGACGGCAAGCCGCTTCCCAAGGGCGAAGTGATTCCCGCCACCGACAAATCGCTTCACTTCGGCAAAGGCCAGACCGAAACCGATCTGACGCTGCCCCCGGGCGACCATACGCTGACGCTGCAATTCGGCGACGGCGCGCATCGTTCGTATGGCCCCGAAATGAGCAAAACCATCACGGTGCACGTGAAGTAACGTCACAGGTGAGACGGCTGGACGAGCGCGAGCGCCGTCCGGCCGCTTTGTTCTGTTTTATCTCCTGGCTCGCGCAGGGCTTGAACCCAGGCGGATCCGGTCTGCATCGGGCTTGCGTACTGTTCCTCCCCATTTGCAAGCCGGTCATTCGGCCTATCTCTTCCGGCAGACAGGCACCCGCCCGCGCGCCCGGTACAATGAGCAGTTCCGACTCATCGCTGTCTTCTCCAATTCTCCATGTCGCTTTACACCATTACCGGGGCCCAACTGGCGTTCGGTCACGTCGCGTTGCTCGATCACGCGGATTTCTCTCTCGAAGCGGGCGAGCGCGTTGGGCTGATCGGCCGTAACGGCGCGGGCAAGTCGTCGCTGCTGAAAATCGTCGCCGATCTGACCAAGCCGGACGACGGCCTCGTCACGCGCCAGCAGGGTCTGACGTCGGTCTACGTGCCGCAAGAGCCGGAGTTCGATACGGACGACACGGTGTTCGAAGCGGTCGCCGCCGGCCTGACCCACGCCCGCGATCTGCTGGATCAATACGACGCGGTCGCCAATCAGCTTGCCGACGAGCCGGAAGGCCCGGAGCACGACGCGCTGATGTCGCGCATGAACACGCTGCAATCGGCGCTCGACCATTCGGACGCATGGAACTGGAGCACGCGCGTAGCCACCACGCTGCAGCAGATCGGCCTGAATGGCGAGGCGCGAGTCGGTTCGCTGTCGGGCGGGATGCAAAAGCGCGTTGCGCTGGCACGCGCGCTGGTCGTGCAGCCGGACGTGCTGCTGCTCGACGAGCCGACCAACCACCTGGACTTCGACGGCATTCGCTGGCTCGAGGAACTGCTGGTCTCGCTGCGCGCGGGTCTGCTCTTCATTACCCACGATCGCGCGTTTCTCGACCGCGTCGCCACGCGTATCGTCGAACTGGATCGCGGGCGTCTGCTGTCGTATCCGGGTAATTTCAGCGCCTATCAGACCAGGAAGGCGCAGCAGCTTGAAGTCGAGCAAGTGGAAGCGGCCAAGTTCGACAAGCTGCTCGCACAAGAAGAAGTGTGGATTCGCAAGGGCGTGGAAGCGCGCCGTACGCGTAGCGTCGGCCGGATTGCGCGACTCGTGCAGATGCGCAACGAGCGCGCCGAGCGCCGCAACGTGCAGGGCAATGTGAAGCTCGACGTGGGTCAGGGTGAGAAGTCCGGCAAGATCGTCGCCGAGCTGACCGACGTTACCAAGCGCTACGGTTCGCGCACGGTGGTCGATACCTTCACGGCCACAGTGATGCGCGGCGACAAGATCGGCTTTGTCGGTCCGAACGGTGCGGGCAAGACTACGCTTCTGAAGATGATCCTCGGCGAGTTGCCGCCGGACGAAGGCACGGTGCGCATTGGCACCAATCTGCAGGTCGCGTACTTCGACCAGATGCGCGCACAGCTCGATCTGGACAAGAGCCTGGCCGATACGATCAGCCCGGGTAGCGAGTGGGTCGAAGTCAACGGCCAGAAGAAGCACGTGATGAGCTATCTCGGCGACTTTCTGTTCGCGCCGGAACGCGCGCGGTCGCCGGTTAAGTCGCTGTCGGGCGGCGAGCGCAATCGCCTGCTGCTGGCGCGTCTGTTCGCGCGGCCGGCCAACGTGCTGGTGCTCGACGAACCGACCAACGACCTCGATATCCCGACGCTCGAACTGCTCGAAGAACTGCTCACCGAATACGACGGCACCGTGCTGCTGGTCAGCCACGATCGCGCGTTTCTCGATAACGTCGCGACCTCGGTGATCGCGTCGGAAGGCGGCGGCAAGTGGCGCGAGTACGTCGGCGGCTTTACCGACTGGCAGATTCAGCGCGACCGCTCGCAGCAGATGGCGCAGGACGCGCAGAAAGAAGCGGCTAAAGAAGTGGCGTCGAAAGACGCTGGCGTGCCGGCTGGCCGCAATACGCAGCGCGCCGCGAAGATGTCGTTCAAGGAACAGCGCGAACTCGAAGCGCTACCGGCGCAGATCGCTGCACTGGAGGCCGAGCAAAAGGTGATCGGCGCGCAACTCGAAGAAGGCTCGATCTTCGCGAAGGATCCGGCGGAAGGCACTCGGCTAACGGCACGCTACGCGGCGATCGACGAGGAGTTGCTGGCGGCGATGGAACGATGGGACGAATTGGAGAGTAAGCGGAAGTGATGGGCGGCGGCGTCGCCCGAAAGGCGCATGCCTCGCTTACGCGTTTTTCAGGCCTGAAAGGAGCTGTTGGAGATCGGGCAGTTCACGTTGCAGGGTCTGCCACACGATTCCAAGGTCGATTGGAAAGTAACCATGCGCAACACGATTGCGCATAAGTTACATTTCCTCCCACGGAACATCGGTGTGGGCGGCGGCGAATGCCGGGTGGTCGCGCGCGATGTTGCGCGCCGCCTCGCCGACGATTTCCAGATTACGAATCACAGCATCTTGTACCAATTCGTCGCCCAGAAATGTCGAATCAGTCATACCCTGCGTGTAGCGCTGAATCCGCTCGATGGCATTGAGCATATGGTCAACGTAGTCGGCCACCCGCAAATCGCTCTTTCTCACACCGGCACCGCTTCGGCAACGACGCGGGCGCGGAACGCTTCCGGAAGCGCTTTAGGAGTCAGGACGTCAACCGAAACGCCGAGAAGTCTTTGCAAGCGGCTCTGAATGCGGGCGATATCCAGCAACGTCGTTTCGGGCGTCGGATCGACGAGCAGATCGAGATCGCTGTCGTCGCGGTCTTCGCCGCGAATCGCGGAGCCGAAGACGCGGGCATTGATGGCATGATGCTCGGCGACGATCTTCCTGACTTCGGTGCGATGGGCACTAAGCGCTTCAGAAGGTCTCATTTCGGCACTCCGACAACGGCGTGGGGGAGAGTTCAGATTATATATGTGTGCCGTTCACCACCGTCGCAATCTACACGGATTAGCCTGTTCGCCCTCTACCAAACGGCCGATCGGACATCCGGCAAATTGCTCCTCGTATCGAAATCAGTAAAATACCCCGCGAACAGGCTTCCCCCGGCGTTCGCACCGGCTGGCCGTTGCCGGGCTGTGGAGCCCGCATCGAGCCGCCGTCGAGCGCGCCCATGGGAAGCCAGACGACAAAACGCGTTGCCCGCACTGCGGGCACCCCACCTAACCCCGTTGTTTCGTTTCGCTTTTTTTGAAAACTCAACGCATTGTCCACGGACCTGTCCACAGGACCTGTGGACAACGATGAACCGACGCACCCGAGTCAACCATGTCTACGAAAAAGCCAAACGCCGCGTATAGCGAAGCGTCGATCAAGGTGTTGAAGGGCCTGGAGCCGGTCAAGCAACGGCCCGGGATGTACACCCGCACCGAAAATCCGCTGCACATCATTCAGGAAGTTATCGACAACGCGTCGGACGAGGCCCTTGGCGGCCACGGCCGGCAAATCACGGTCACGCTGCACACGGACCATTCGGTCTCGGTCGAGGACGACGGCCGCGGCATTCCGTTCGGCCTGCATCCGGAAGAAGGCGTGCCGGTTGTCGAAATCGTTTTCACGCGCCTGCACGCGGGCGGCAAATTCGATAAAGCAGCCGGCGGCGCATACACGTTCTCGGGCGGCCTGCACGGCGTCGGCGTGTCGGTCACCAACGCACTGTCCACCCGCCTCGACGTCACCGTATGGCGCGACGGCAAAATCGCCGAACTCAGTTTTGCCAATGGCGACGTCGCCAAGCAGCTTGAAGTACGCTCCGCGACCAAAGGCGACAAGAAGTCCGGCACGCGCGTTACCGCGTGGGCCAATCCGAAGTATTTCGATTCGCCGAACCTGCCGCTCGGCGAATTGCAGCGTCTGCTGCGCTCTAAGGCGGTGCTGTTGCCGGGCGTCGAAGTCACGCTGATCAACGAGAAAACTGGCGAAACGCAAACCTGGAAATACGAAGACGGTCTGCGCGGCTACCTGCTCGAAGGCATGAACGGCAGCGATCTGCTGATTCCGCTGTTCGAAGGCGAGCGTTATGTCGAAGACTCGCGTGCGAGCGAAGAGACGTTTGCCGAAGGCGAAGGCGCCTCGTGGGTCGTCGCGTGGAGCGAAGAAGGCACGCTCATGCGCGAGTCGTACGTCAATCTGATTCCGACGCCTGCGGGCGGCACGCACGAATCCGGTTTGCGCGACGGTCTGTACCAGGCGGTAAAGAGCTTTGTCGAGTTGCATAACCTGCAGCCGAAGGGTGTGAAGCTGCTGGCGGAAGACGTGTTCGCGCGCGTGTCGTTCGTGCTGTCGGCGAAGGTGCTCGATCCGCAATTCCAAGGGCAGATCAAGGAGCGCCTGAATAGCCGCGATGCGGTCAAGCTGGTGTCGTCGTTCTCGCGGCCGGCTTTGGAGCTGTGGCTGAACCAGCACGTCGAGCTCGGCAAGAAACTCGCGGACCTCGTCATCAAGCAGGCCCAGGCGCGCACGCGCGCCGGCCAGAAGGTCGAGAAGCGCAAGAGCTCGGGCGTGGCCGTTTTGCCAGGCAAGCTAACCGACTGCGAATCGACGGAAATCGGGCGTAACGAACTGTTCCTCGTCGAGGGTGACTCGGCGGGCGGTTCGGCGAAAATGGGCCGCGACAAGGAATACCAGGCGATCCTGCCGCTGCGCGGCAAGGTGCTGAACACGTGGGAAACGGAGCGCGACCGCCTGTTTGCCAACAACGAAGTGCACGACATTTCGGTGGCGATCGGCGTCGATCCGCATAGCCCGGACGACAAGGTCGATCTGTCGAATCTGCGCTACGGCAAGATCTGTATTTTGTCGGACGCTGACGTCGACGGTTCGCACATCCAGGTGTTGCTGCTCACGCTGTTCTTCAAGCATTTCCCGCAACTGATCGAGCGTGGACATGTCTGTGTGGCGCGTCCGCCGCTGTTCCGGGTCGATGCGCCCGCGCGCGGCAAGAAACCGGCGCAGAAGCTCTACGCGCTCGACGAAGGCGAACTCGAAGCGATCCTCGACAAGCTGCGCAAAGACGGTGTACGCGATACGCAATGGTCCATCAGCCGTTTCAAAGGCCTGGGCGAAATGAGCGCGGAGCAGTTGTGGGACACCACGATGAACCCCGATACGCGGCGCCTGACGCCGGTGGCGCTCGGCGAACTCGACTACGACGCCACGGTGGCGCGTATGACGATGCTGATGGGCAAGGGTGAAGCGGCGTCGCGGCGCAGCTGGCTTGAAGAAAAAGGCAACGAAGTGGAAGCGGATATCTGAGCGGGCGTTCTTAACACGCTCTGCCTTCGCACGAAACTTCACGCCAAACACGGATACGGAATCTAGATGGACGACGATAACACTCTCGACCTTTTCACCGAGCCGCCGCCCCCGGAAGGCGACTTCCTGACGCTCGGCAACTATGCGGAACGCCAGTACCTCGACTACGCGGTGAGCGTGGTCAAGGGGCGCGCGCTGCCTGACGTATGCGACGGCCAGAAGCCGGTGCAGCGCCGCATCCTGTTCGCCATGAACGACATGGGCCTTGGCGACAACGCCAAGCCCGTCAAGTCGGCGCGCGTGGTCGGCGACGTGCTGGGTAAGTACCACCCGCACGGCGACCAGTCGGCGTACGACGCGCTGGTGCGTCTCGCGCAAGACTTTTCGATGCGCTATCCGCTGATCGACGGGCAGGGCAATTTCGGTTCGCGCGACGGCGACGGCGCAGCGGCCATGCGCTACACCGAAGCGCGCCTGACGCCGATCGCGAAGCTGCTGCTCGACGAGATCGACCAGGGCACGGTCGACTTCATGAAGAACTACGACGGCGAGTTCGAAGAGCCGAGGCTGTTGCCCGCGCGCTTGCCGTTCGTGCTGCTGAACGGCGCATCCGGCATTGCGGTGGGTCTCGCCACGGAAATCCCGTCGCACAATCTGCGCGAAGTGGCAGCGGCTGCGGTGGCGATGATCCGTAACCCGAAGATCGAGCACGCCGAGTTGATGCAACACATCGCCGGACCGGACTTCCCGGGCGGCGGCCAGATCATTTCGAGCGACGCCGAGATTTCCGCGGCTTACGAAAGCGGCCGCGGCAGCCTGAAGGTGCGCGCTCGCTGGAAGATCGAAGAGCTCGCGCGCGGCCAGTGGCAGCTCGTGATCACCGAACTGCCGCCGAACACGGCTGCGCAGAAGGTGCTCGAAGAAATCGAAGAGCAGACCAACCCGAAGATCAAACTCGGCAAGAAGGCGCTCACGCCCGAACAGTTGCAGACCAAGCAGACCATGCTCGCGCTGCTCGATGCCGTGCGCGACGAGTCGGGCCGGGACTCGCCGGTGCGTCTCGTGTTCGAGCCGAAGTCGAGCCGCATCGATCAAACCGACTTCGTCAACACGTTGCTCGCGCATACGAGCCTCGAGTCGAATGCATCGCTCAATATGGTCATGGTGGGCGGCGACGGTCGTCCGCGGCAGAAGGGCTTGAGCGAGATCATCCACGAGTGGATCGCGTTCCGTTTCGCGACGGTTACGCGCCGCACGCGTCATCGCTTGAGCAAGGTCGACGACCGGATCCATATTCTCGAAGGCCGGATGATCGTCTTTTTGAATATCGACGAAGTCATCCGCATCATCCGCGAATCGGATGAGCCGAAGGTCGCGTTGATGGCCGCATTCGGCTTGTCGGACCGTCAGACCGAAGACATTCTCGAAATCCGCCTGCGTCAGTTGGCGCGTCTCGAGAAGATCAAGATCGAGAAGGAACTGTCCGAACTGCGCGACGAGAAAGCCAAGCTCGAAGAACTGCTCGGCAGCGAAACCGCGATGAAGCGTCTGCTCATCAAGGAAATCGAAGGCGACGCGAAGCAATACGGCGACGAGCGCCGCACGCTGATCCAGCAGGAAAAGCGCGCGACGTTTGAAGCACGCGTGGTCGACGAGCCGGTGACGGTGGTGGTGTCGCAGAAGGGCTGGGTTCGTGCGCTGAAGGGCCACGGCCTGGATGTGGCCGGCTTTACGTTCAAGGCCGGCGACGGGCTCTATGCGGCGTTCCAGTGCCGCACGCCGGATACGCTGGTCGCATGGGGCAGCAATGGCCGCGTCTATTCCGTGGCGGTTGCGATGCTGCCGGGCGGACGGGGTGATGGCGTGCCGGTCACGTCGCTGATCGAACTCGAATCGGGCAGCCACCTGATGCATTACTACGCGGCTTCCGCGGATCAGGCATTGCTGCTCGCATCGAGCAACGGCTTCGGTTTTGTCGCCAAGGTCGGCGATATGGTGAGCCGCGTGAAGGCCGGCAAGTCATTCATGACGATCGACGCCGGCGCTGCGCCGCTCGCGCCGATGCCGATGCTGCCGGATGCGACACACATCGCGTGTCTGTCTTCGGGTGGACGCCTGCTGGTGTTCGGCCTCGACGAAATGAAGACACTCTCGGGCGGCGGACGCGGCGTTACGCTGATGGCGCTCGACGACAACGAAACGCTGGTGCAGGCGCTGTCCATCAACAAGGCGGGCGTGGTGTTGATCGGCACGCGCCGCGGTGGCCGTGTCGACGAAGAGAAGCTGAGCGGCGCCACGCTCACGCCGCATGTCGGCAAGCGGGCGCGCAAGGGGCGTGCGCCTGAGAGCAAGATGAAGCTCGACGGTATGCGTCCGGTACTCGCCGCGTAATCGTAGCTAGTAGTTAGTAGCTAGTAGCTAGTAGCTAGAAGTAGGTAGAACCAGGCATGAACGCGGCGTGTGCTTTAAAGCGCAAACAGCAACAACGCGCACCTTGAAGCACATGCCGCGCGTAGCAAAAATCCGGGGTGCAGCACCGTCGCGGTATCGGGCGCGCTGCAATAACAACTACAAAGAATGTTAAGACGCTGCCAGTACATGGAACTGCACGCATATCGCGCGGTCGAATGCGCTCAATAGCCGCTACAAATATCATTCGTCATAAGCGGTGTGGCGTCATCGGGAGAGGAAAACAATTATGAACAAAGCTGTCGAACTCGCACTCTTTTTGCATCTGCTCGCAGTCGCCGTGTGGGTGGGTGGGATGGTGTTCGCGCATTTCTGTCTACGCCCGGCCATTGCCGATCTTTCGCCGCAACTACGCTTGCCTTTGTGGGAATCGGTGTTCAGCCGCTTCTTCAACTGGGTCGCCGCAGCCGTGCTGGTGATTCTCCTCACAGGCGGCTTCCTGCTGATGCAATTCGGCGGCGGCCACGCTACGTGGCCGTTGCATGCCATGGCCGGCCTCGGCATCGTGATGATGCTGATCTTCGGGCACATTCGTTTCGCCGTGTTCCCGCGCATTCGCCGCGCGGTGCAGGCGCAGAAGTGGCCCGATGGCGCGCAGGCGGTCGGTACGATCCGGCGTCTGGTGCTGGTGAATATCGTGCTGGGCGTGGTGACGATCGGCGTGGCGGTGTTGTCGCGCGGGTTCTGACGGACGCCCGGCCTGCCTACTGCATGGCGCCGTAGGCAAGCCACAATCCACACACGACCGCCACTGTCCCGTACACCACATACACCGGCACCTTGAGCTTTACGAAGCACATGCCGGAGAACAGCGCCGTCACCAGATACACGGGTTTAAACGGCACATGCACCGCGATGCGCAGCACGGCCACTGCCAGAAACGCGGTGGTGACCGCGCGCAGGATGCGCATGCCGTGCTCGAAACGCGGATTGGCCTTCAACTGATGCAGATGACGCTGCGCCAGCACGACGAGGCAGCCCGACGGCACAAACAGCGCGAGCGTAGCAATCAGCGCGCCTGCCCAGCCATCCACCAGATAGCCGAAGAACGGCACCACATTCAACAGCGGTCCCGGCGACAACGGGGAGAGCGAAAACGCCAAGGTGAAGTCGTTATCCGACACGCCAATCGCCGGTGTGACGAACAATGTCTTAAGTACCGGCAACGCCGAGAAGCCGCCGCCGAACAAAGTCATGCCTGCACCGGCCAGCCGCGGCCATAGCAGCGCCAGTTCATAGCGATGTGGCAACGGCAGCGCGAACAACACCAGCAACACGCTCAATGCGGCCAGCATCTGCCAGTCGCCGCGACCGATCGACACCACGATGCGAGTATTGCGAACCGGACTGACGAACCAACCGGTGCCGAAGGCTGCGCCGAGCATCACCACATAGGCCGCGGGACTGCGTGCATAGAAAAGCGCCACGCAACCAATTACCGCCGCGATCCATTCGAGTTTGCCGCGCACCAGCGCGCGCGTCTGTTTGTACCAGGTGATCGCGATCAGTGTAGCCAGCACCACGCTGAAGTGATTGAGCAGGGTTTGGGAGGCGGCGGCGCGCACGAGTGGCGTGCGATAGAAGATCGCGAATAGCGTCATCAGCATGAAAAAGGGCAGCACGCTTGCGACGCCCGCCACCCAGGCGCCGGTGCGTCCACGCAGTGCATGTCCCAGTTGCACGGCGACATTGCAGCCCACGGGTCCTGGCACCATCCAGGCAAGCGCGATCAGATCGGAAAACGCCACGCGCGAGAGCCGCCCCTCGCGCTCCACGTAGTGGTTTTCAAGTTGCGCCATCAGCGCGAGACCGCCCCACGACAGCGCCGACAGGCCGAACACGACCCGGAACAGCGTCCATAGCGGTTCCCGTTTTCCTCGCCTAGCGGCATTCTGGCTCGTGATCGACTGCATGGCGACGCGGGCCCCCGCACGCGGGCGGCCCGCCCTCTGAGATCATTGTTGTGTGTGTATTGGCGCGGCCCGCAGACGGCATCGCGCTGTGACGCATTACAGCGTGAATGTAGCCGGTTTTGCGATGCAGCGGTTGGATAAGCGCGGGGGTGCCGCATCTACGCTTATAGGCTGCGTGCGGCGCGCTTGTGCGTGACAGGCGCGCCACCGCCGGGCCGCATTCAGCTATTCGTGCTGGTGCTGGACACGCTGCGGGTGCTGTCGACATCATGCGCCAGGCGGTGACCCTTCATGCCGCATACGCCGAAGCGTTCGAGCAACGCCGGAATCGCTTCGACCGGCACCGGGCGCGAAAACAGGAAACCTTGCGCCTCGATATGGCCGAGCGCGGCGAGCCACGCAATCTGCTCTTCGGTCTCGGTGCCTTCGACCACCACCGTGAGTCCGAGCGAACGCGCCAGGTTGACGATCGCAGTGACCATCACGCAGACACTGCGGTCGCCGGGAATCGCCTGGACGAACGAACGGTCCACCTTCAGCGTGTCGACCGAGAAGCGGTTCAGGTAGGACAGCGACGAATAGCCTGTGCCGAAGTCGTCGAGCGCGATCCGCACGCCGAGGCGCTTCAACGCGAAGATTTTCTCCGACACGAGTTCGGGGTATTCCATCATCGCCGTCTCGGTGATTTCAAGTTCGAGGCGGCGCGCGGAGATGCCGCTTTCCTCGATCGCGTGCGAGATGGTTTCGTACAGATCGCCGCGCCAGAACTGCACCGCGGAGATGTTGACCGCGAGCGAGAGCGTGTCGTAGCCCTGTTGCTGCCACAACGCCAGTTGGCGGCACGCGGTCTCGATCACGAAGTCGCCGATGGGCACGATCAAACCGGTCGATTCGGCGACCGGAATGAATTCGTTGGCCGGAATCAAGCCGTGTTGCGGATGGTTCCAGCGCACCAGCGCTTCGAAACCGGTGATGCAGCGGCGCGTCAGATCGATCTTCGGCTGATAGGCGAGGAACAGTTGGCCTTCGGCGAGCGCGACGCGCAGTTGCTGCTCCCACTTCATCAAATGGTCCGCGCGGTGCGACAACTGCGGTGAATAAAACTGGTAGCAGTTCTTGCCAGCGTCTTTCGCGCTGTACATCGCCAGGTCGGCCTTTTTCAGCAGGTCGATCTCGCTCTCGTTGGCGACCGAGTAGAGCGCGATGCCGATGCTCGCGTGCAACACGAACGAACTGCCGCGCACTTCGAAAGGCTTGGAGAACGCCTCGGCTGCCGCTTCAGCGAGCGTGACGGCGCGCTTTTCGACGTCGTCGCCCTTGATCACCACGACGAACTCGTCGCCGCCGATGCGGCTCAAGGCGCCACCGTCGCCGACCGCGGTGGCGAGGCGCGAGGCCGTCATTTGCAGCACGATGTCGCCGGCGTTGTGGCCTAGGGTGTCGTTGACGGTCTTGAAGTTGTCCAGGTCGATGAAGAGAATCGCGAGGCGCCCGAGATTGGAATGCTGTGCCACGTCGTGCCGCAATGTTTGCAGCGTCGCATAGCGATTGCGCAAACCGGTCAGCAGGTCGTACTCGACCAGATGCGTCATCTCGCGCTCGCGTCCGAGCAGCTTGCCGATCAAACCGGTGGCCACTGCGAAGAAGCTCAGCATGGCGAGTGAGATGAAACCGGCCATCAGCAGATAGACGTTGCGCGTGTGGTTGTAGTCGGCGAATTCCTCGGCTTGCGACAGGCCCACCAGCACGCCGAGCGGATAGCCGTCGATATGCCGGTACGAGACGATACGCGTGACGTTGTCGATCGAATCGACGTACGTGCCCGACACATGCTCCGAGGTCGGATACGAACCGCTCGCCGAAAATGAACCGCTGGCGGTGTCGACGCTGCCGGTGCGGCGCGCCAGCACCGTGCCGTTGTCCGAGATCACCGCGATCACGCCTTCGCGGCCAATGGCCGCGTTGTTGTAGAAGTCGCTGGTGAAATAGCTCGGGTCTTCGGAGACCACCACGACGCCCGCGAACGAGCCGTCGGGATGATTCAGACGCCGCGTCATCTGCAAGGTCCAGTGGCCGGATACGCGGCCGAGCACCGGCTTGCTGATATACAGCTGGTCGTCGTTTTCGTGTTCGTGGACCTTGAAGTGTTCGCGGTCCGACAGATCGATGTGTTTGGGATTGAGTTCGGCCGTGTTGGCGATCAGCGTGCCGTGCTCGTCGATCAGCGACACCTGCACCAGCGTCTCGCTTTGCACCACGCCTTTTTCCACCGTACTGGCGAGATCGAAATGACTCGGCGTTTTCTCGAACTCGTATTTGACGAAGCGGGTGATCTGGTCGACCTGATGAATCGCCTTGACCGTGTGCTGCTCCAGCGCCGCGGAGAGAATCGCGGCAGAGGCCATCGCCTCACGATTCGTGGCTTCTTTCTCAACCGACAGGCGCGCGAAGATCACGGTCCAAAGCAGGATCAGCACCAGCACGCCGAGCGCCGGAATGGCGAGCAAGGCACGGCGGCGCGACACGGCGGGGTCGCGGCGGGGTTTGGCTTCGCGCTGGTCGGAGAAGCGGAACTGGCTCATCGGGCGGCCCGTGCCCTGGTGCCGGCCAGTTGCAACTGCGCGAGCATTGACTGCGCTAATTTCATGGGTGGCTGCATGGTGACCAAGGTGCCGGGACTGCTGCGCAGGGGAAGGGAGCGTGGCGTCGTGCCTGACCATCCGCAGGTCATCGGGTACGTTTCGATATTACTTAATGCCACTGGATTAAGGAAGAGTCCTCGCATCGGGTATACGCGGGCGCAACAGGGCGTGCCGGCCGGCTGAATTCGCAGCCGGCGCAGCCAGCCATGGGGCTGCGGCCTGGCACTTGTTTTCGAATATTTCATCGGGATATGGAATTCAGGTGTGCCAGGCCTCTTGTCATGCATGGCGCATTAATCGCGCAGAAGGTGCGGCATTTTGTTGTTAAGCGTGGCCTGAAGCGGCAAAACACGGCCGGCGCTCAGCGCCAGGCCGGCGCGCGCGAACCCGCAATCGAGCGCTGCGCCGTTCATGGCAAGCGGAACGTGCCGTCGACGATCGTGACCGAAGGCCCGCCGATCCACGTTTTGCCGGCTGCATCGTCGTAGTGCACCGAAACGTTGCCGGCACGACCCAGCGCGGTGCCCTGGCGGGCCGTGTAGTGCGCGCCGGGGCGCAACTGCTGGGCGCTCAGCAGGCCCGCGAGCGCGGCGTTCGCGCTGCCCGTCACCGGATCTTCGCCGACGCCGAAGCGGCCGCCTGCCATCAGGCAGCGCACCTCGAAGGTGGCCGGGCCGTCAGCGCCGTGCGGTCCATAGACGGCAAGACCGTGGGTGTCCATTGCATGCACGAGGTCGGCGAGCGCGGCGGCATCGGGTTCGAGTGCGAGGCAGTCGCGCGCTGAATTGACGCGTACCACGAGCCAGGGCGCACCATTGTCGACCGCGCAGGGCGTCGCGCTGAAGTCGATCGCGTCGCTACGCAAAGCCGTAGAGAGCGCCGCGTACTGATCCTGGGGAAGCGCTGTGACGCGCGCGGGCGGTGCGGCGAATGCCCATGTCTCCTGTGCTTCACCAGTCGATTCAGCCGCAGCCTTCAGCGCCTTCAATTCGACGAGACCTACGCCGCATTGCTGCACCAGCTTGCCGGCCTGCTTAGGCTGGTACCCGCTTTCGAGCAGCGCATGGGCGGTGCCGAGTGTCGGATGACCGGCGAACGGCAATTCGCCATGCGTCGTGAAGATACGCACGCGATAGTCGGCGGCCGGGTCGGTCGGCTTCAACAGGAAGGTCGTTTCGCAAAGATTGGTCCAGTGCGCGATGGCCTGCATCTGGTCGGCATCGAGTGCATCGGCATCGAACACGACTGCAAGCGGATTGCCTTTGAACGGCACCGACGTGAACACGTCGACTTGTTTGAAACGAACGATGTGAGCGGTCATCAGGCGCAGTCCGGCGAATCCGGCAGATTGATAGGGTTGGCGGATTCTATCTGGTGCCAAAGGAACGATCTACCTCGCCACAAAAGCAAAACGCGCCGCAGGTGACCGACACCTCGCGACGCGTTCAGTAGACTCGGGACGACCGGCCGGGCGAACCGGAGGCCGAACCGGTTGGCGGTTGTTATTCGACTTCGGCGATCATCTCGATCTCGACGCATGCGCCGAGCGGAATCTGTGCCACGCCGAACGCCGAGCGCGCATGCTTGCCGCGCTCGCCGAACACGTCCGCGATCAGCTCGGAGGCGCCGTTGGTCACCAGATGCTGCTCGGTGAACTCGAGCGTCGAGTTGACGAGGCTCATCAGCTTGACGATGCGCGTGACGCGGTTGAGGTCGCCCACATGCGAGTGCAGCGTGGCGAGCAGGTCGATCGCGATGGAGCGCGCGGCGGCCTTGCCTTCTTCGGTGGTGAGGGTGGCGCCGAGCTTGCCGGCCCACACCTTGCCGTCTTTCTTCGCGATGTGGCCCGACAGGTACACCGTGTTGCCGCTTTGCGCGCTCATCACATAAGCGGCTGCCGGCGCGCCTGCGCTCGGCAGTTCGATGCCCAGTTCCTTAAGCTTGTCGTACACGTTTGATTGAGCCATGGTGTGTCCTTGGTCGGTAGTGAACAGTAATGAAATTCGGTGGCGCGAGTTGGTCGGGACAGCTTAGACCTTCGCGCGGATCAGTGCCGCGAGACGCGACACGCCTTCGTCGATCTTCGCCGGCGGGACCGTGACGAACGACAGGCGCAGCGTATTGTGCTGGGCTTCGTTCGCGAAGAACGGACCGCCCGGCACGAACGCGACATTCTGCGCGACGGCTTCTTCGAGCAGCTTCATGCTGTCGATCTGTGCGGGCAAATTCACCCACACGAACATGCCGCCTTCCGGCCGGTTCCAGCTTACGCCTTCCGGCATGTAGCGTTCGAGCGCGGCCAGCATCGCCGCGCATTGATCGCGGTACAGCTCGCGAATGGTCGGCACGTGCGTGTCGAGGAAACCGTCCTTGATCACTTCGTACACGATGCGTTGCGTGAAGCTCGGCGTGTGCAGATCGGTGGCTTGCTTGGCCTGCACGAGCTTGAAGATCAACTCTTCGGGCGCAATGATGTAGCCGACCCGCAGGCCCGGCGCCAGCACCTTCGAGAACGAGCCGAGATGGACGATGTGGTCCGGCGCCATCGACAGCATGGTGGGCAGCGGCTCGCCCGCATAGTCGAGCGCGCCGTAGGGATCGTCTTCGATCACCGGGAACGGCGCGGTCTTCGCGAACGCGGCCAAGGCGCGGCGGCGTTCTACCGGCAGACGGCGGCCCGTCGGATTCTGGAAATTCGGTTGTGCGTACAGGAGGCGTGCGCCGGCCGTCAGTTCGGGCGTGAGCGCTTCGGGGATCAGGCCTTGCTCGTCGGTCGGCACCTGCACGTAGCGCGGCTCGTACATCGAGAACGATTGCAGCGCGCCGAGGTAAGTCGGCGTTTCGACCAGCACGGGGCTGTCCGGGCACACCAGCACTTTGCCGAGCAGATCGAGCGCTTGCTGCGAGCCGGTCGTGATCAATACCTGCGAAGGACGAATCTGCGCGCCGTTCACCGAGTAGCGTTGCGCGATCCATTCACGCAGCGGCAAATAGCCTTCGGTCGCGCTGTATTGCAACGCCGCGGCGGGCGCGTCGCGCAGAATGCGGTCGGATGCTTCGCGCATGCGCTCGGCCGGGAAGGTTGCCGGCGAGGGCAGGCCGCCCGCGAACGAAATGACTTCGGGCCGTTCCGTGACTTTCAGGATCTCGCGGATCGCCGAGCTCGTGAGCTTGCGTGCGCGTTCGGACAGTTGCCACGTGGGGGCTTTCAAGTCGCTTTGGTCCATGGTCTCCTCTGCTGGTATGTCTGGAACCGGTCAAAACTTCGATTATCGCGCGAGTCGACGGCCCGCGCGCGCTGCTTATTTAAGGGTCCGTAGACCCTCGGATGTTTCAAACTCGGCGACGAGTGCCGCTGCGCCTTCCGTGGGTTCGAGTGCGATCAGGTGCGCCGCGCCCAGCCAGTGCAATTGCGCGGCGATCGTGTGGGCTTGCGGATGGACTGCTTTCAAAGCTTTCAGTGCGATGTCCGTTTCCGGCAGGACCGCCGACGGATGCCGCGGCGTGTCCCACTGGATCAGCGTCGGCAGTACGCCGTCGCCGGCGCCTTGCCACGCGGGGAAGGCGCCATCGTCAGGCACGGACAGGCTCCATGTGAAATCGCCACGCGTCATCGGCACGATCGGTGCGATGCGCGCCGGATACTGCGTTTGCCACGCTGTGAGCTGCTTCGGCCGCTCGACTCGGGCAACCCAGTGCGACAGGTACGGGCCTTTTTCGAGCCGCGCTTGCGTCGCCGGGTCGTCGAGGGCGAACAGGCGGGCACGAGGCGCGGCGCCATCCGCCGGTTCTGCTGCCTGCGGGTCGATCGCGATCACTTCCAGATACACGCCGCCCCATAGATTCAGCAGACGATTGTGCGTGCGCATCAGCGGATGCGCGCCGCCGCCGGCCGGTGCGACGCCGAGCGTATCGGCAACGTATTGCGTGCCCTCGTCGAGGGTACGGGCGGAAATCACGAGGTGATCGAGACGGAGCGAATGGGCAGTCATGGCGGATCAGGAAAACGGTTTCTGCGGTAAGCCGGAACGCGCGCCGGGTGCGGCAGCAGCGTTGCCGGGGTCGTAAGCATAACCGTTTGCCGGGTCGGCGGGCCAGGCGGATGGCGTTTGGGTGGGTCTTGCCCGAGATCGCTCGTGAGCGGCGGGATCCAACCTGCGCCGCTTCATCATCCGTTGCTTATCTTAAATGTAGCCTTAAATGTAGCGGCGGCGACCGGCACAGTAACGGTACAATCGACTCGATACCGTTCGGTACAGTTGGAGCCCGTTATGTCCGTCCCGCTTACCCAGATTCCCACGCCTCACGATACGACGTCGCTGACGCTGGTCGAGCAGCTCGTCCAGTGGGCGCGCCGCCGCATCGAGGAGCGCGTGTTCCGTCCCGGCATGCGCATGCCGTCGATCCGCAAGCTGGCGCTGGACAAGGGCGTATCGCGCTTCACCGTGGTCGAGGCGTATGAGCGGCTGGTGGCGCAGGGCTACCTGGAGTCGCGGCGCGGCTCAGGCTTCTATGTGCGCGAACGATTGGGCGCTACGCCGACGGCTGAAATCCGCACGATCGCCGCAGCGGCGCCCGCGCCGGCCACGATCGATGTCGTCTGGCTGCTGCGCAACATGCTGCATACGGGTGCGCGCCCCGAGCGCAGTCCGGGCCTCGGCTACCTACCGGGCCGCTGGCTTGACGGCGATCTGATCACCAATGCGCTGCGCACGCTCGGCCGGCAAAGCGGCGCGCAGATGCTCGGCATCGGCACGCCGCAAGGCTTTTTGCCGCTGCGCCAGCAGTTGCAGACGCGCCTTGAGGAGTTAGAAATCGGCGCTTCGCCGGATCAGATCGTGATGGTCTCCGGCATCACCCAGGCGATCGATCTGATTTCGCGGATTTACGTGAAGCCGGGCGATGCGGTGATCGTCGGCGATCCGGCCTGGTTTCAGATGTTCGGGCGCTTCGCGTCGCAGGGCGCGCGGCTGGTCGGCATGCCGTACACACCAGACGGCCCAGACCTCGACGCGCTCGAGTCGCTCGTCGAGACCTGGCGGCCGAAAATGCTGGTGATCAATTCGGTGCTGCAGAATCCCACCGGCACCTCGCTCACGGCCGCGCAGGCGTTCCGCATTTTGCGTCTCGCCGAGGCCTACGATTTCATCGTCGTCGAAGACGATATTTACGGCGATCTGTGCCCGCCGAGCTATCCGGGCACGCGTCTCGCGAGCCTCGACCAGTTGAAGCGCGTGATCTACCTGGGCAGTTTTTCGAAGACGCTCGCGCCCAATCTGCGCGTGGGTTTTATCGCCAGTGCGCCCGAAGTGGCCACGGCCGTCAGCGATCAGAAAATGCTGGTCGGCATGACGAGCCCCGAACTGAACGAGCGCGTGCTCTACAAGATTCTCACCGAGGGTCATTACCGCCGGCACGTCGAGCGGCTGCGCGCGCGGCTCGACGGCGTGCGCGAAAAATCGGTGCGGATGCTCGAAAAGACCGGCATGAAGCTGTTTCTGACGCCCGCGGCGGGCATGTTCCTGTGGGCCGACACGGGCGTCGATGCGAGCGCGCTCGCGGCCGCCGGCCACGAAGAAGGCTTTCTGCTGACGCCTGGCAGCCTGTTTTCTCCGTTGCAGTCGCCTACCACGTGGATGCGCTTCAACATCGCCAACTGCGGCGATCCCGAGCTGTCGACGTTCCTGTGCCGTTATCTCGACAGCGTCGCGCGGCGCGCCTCTTGAAACCGCGCCGGCTTGCCCCAACTTAGCGGCGACACGGCAATCCGGCCACCCGGTGGCACGGCCCCAGCGGCCAAAGAGGGGCTCAAGCGGGCCCCAAGCGGCTCGCGGCCGTGCGCCACGCCTGACTAGAACCCCATTCGTAACAGAGAGGAAGTCCGACCATGGCACAAGAAACCATGAGCTTTCAGGCAGAAGTTAAACAACTTCTGCACCTGATGATCCATTCGCTGTACAGCAACAAGGAAATCTTTCTGCGCGAGCTGATTTCGAACGCGTCCGACGCGGCCGATAAGCTGCGCTTCGAAGCAATCGAAAACAGCGCGCTGTACGAAAACGATCCGAATTTGCGGATTCGCGTGTCGTACGACAAGGCCGCCCGCACCATCACGCTCGACGACAACGGCATCGGTATGAGCCGTGACGAAGCGATCGCCAACCTCGGCACGATCGCGCGTTCGGGCACCAAGGAATTCTTCGGCAAGCTTTCCGGCGACCAGCAGAAAGATGCGGCGCTGATCGGCCAGTTTGGCGTGGGCTTTTACTCGGGCTTCATCGTCGCGGACAAGATCACGGTCGAAACGCGCCGTGCCGGCTTGCCGGCCTCGGAAGGCGTGCGCTGGGAAAGCGCGGGCGAGGGCGATTTCGCGGTCGAGCAAATCGAGCGCGCCGCGCGCGGCACGACCATCACGCTGCATCTGCGTGCCGATGAAGACGAGCTGCTGTCGTCGCATCGTCTGAAGTCGATCATCCAGAAGTACTCGGACCACGTCGCGCTGCCCATCCTGATGGCGAAGGAAGAGTGGGACGCTGAAAAGAGCGAGATGGTCACGAAGGACGAGGACGAGACCGTCAACCAGGCGAGCGCGCTGTGGACCCGTTCGAAGAACGACATCACCGAAGAACAGTACAAGCAGTTCTACCAGCACCTCTCGCACGATCATCAGGATCCGCTGACGTGGACGCATAACCGCGTCGAAGGTCGCAGCGAGTACACGCAACTGCTGTATGTGCCGACGCATGCGCCGTTCGACATGTTCAACCGCGATCATCGCGCCGGCCTGAAGCTGTACGTGAAGCGCGTGTTTATCATGGACGACGCCGAGCAATTGCTGCCGGGCTATCTGCGTTTCGTGAAGGGCGTGGTCGATTCCGCTGATCTGCCGCTGAACGTGTCGCGCGAAATCCTGCAGGAAAGCCGCGACGTGAAGGCGATCCGCGAAGGCGTGACCAAGCGTTCGCTGTCGATGCTCGAAGAATTGGCGAACTCGGAGAACGACGCCGATAAGGAAAAGTACGCCGGCTTCTGGAAGGAATTCGGGCAGGTGCTGAAGGAAGGCATCGGCGAAGATTTCGCCAATCGCGAGCGTATTGCGAAGCTGGTGCGTTTCGCGTCGACGCATACGGAATCGCCGGAGCAAAATGTCTCGCTCGCCGATTACGTTGCGCGGATGAAACCCGAGCAAACGAAGATCTATTACGTGACGGCCGACACCTGGCAGGCCGCGACCCACAGCCCGCATCTCGAGGTGTTCCGCAAGAAGGGCGTGGAAGTGCTGCTGCTGACCGATCGCGTCGATGAATGGATGCTGTCGTTCCTGAACGAATTCGACGGCAAGCCGCTGCAAAGCGTCGCGCGCGGCGATCTCGATCTGGGCGCGCTGAATGATGAAGAAAAGCAGGCGCAGGAGAAGGTCGGCGAAGAGTTCAAGCCACTTGTCGACAAGATGAAAGAAGCGCTGAAGGACAAGGCCAAGGACGTGCGCCTGACGTTCCGCCTGACCGATTCGCCGTCCTGCCTCGTGGCCGACGATGGCGAAATGAGCGGCTATTTGCAACGTATGCTGAAGGCGGCGGGTCAGGAAGCGCCGTCGTTCCACCCGATTCTCGAAGTGAATCCGGAGCATGCGCTGGTGAAGGGCTTGCATGCGGACAGCGCGAATTTCGACGACTGGTGTCATCTGTTGTTCGATCAGGCTTTGCTCGCCGAAGGCGGCGCGCTGGAAGATCCCGCCAGCTTCGTGAAGCGTACCAACGCGTTGTTGCTGGCGCGTGCGGGTTGAGTTTTCGAGTTTGAATTAAGCCTGGACCGGCGTCGTTTTGACGCTTGTGATTAAAAAAATGCGCTGCCTTGGCAGCGCATTTTTTTTGTTCTTCTTTAACCGATCAAGTCCGTTCAACGCGCTAAATCGAGATTGATTTGTGAGATGTGAAAACGCGGTTCTGTCTTATGCTTGCGCGATCGAAATTCGGATGCTTAAGGGACTATTTGTAGGTTCCCGACCGTTCACGCATCCGATCTCATTTCTGCCATTGCGCATTGACGCGCCGCGATAACTCTCTGTATTCCTATGTCCGATTCCACCTTGGTGAAACCCGCCGATCCTGTGTTTATTCTGTGGTCGATCTTGCGCGAGCAAGGTTTCGACGCTGCTGAGCGACGAGCCCTCGAACTCATCGCGGAGGGTGTCACGCCGCAATTGCACGCGGACCTTTGCGCGAGCGCAGGGCGTTTTGAAGCGGCGTACCACAGTGCGTCGCAGGCGCAGGCGGCAGCGAATGGCGCGCGTCACGCCCGGTTAGCCTTGTTCGCCGACGCACTCGGCCGCGTTGACGCCGCGCAGCGCAACAGCGAGTTGGCGGTAACCACCCAACCGTTGGCAGCGACGCTCGAATGGATCGTCTGGTTGATCGATCGCTGCGGCGCGCATTCGGCGGCGGCACACATGTTGCGCGCGTATGAGCAACACGAGCCACAAGATGCCCGCGCCCCCTGGTGGTTGGCGATTGCGCTTGCGGCGTCGCCGGATGCGGCCGCGCGAGCCGAGCGTCGCGCGGCGCTGCTGCGGGCCTATGCGCTCGATCCGGCGATCCACCCCGCTTTGCCGTTACAGCTCGCGCTGGCTTTTCGCGAGATCCGCGATTGGTCCACGGTCGAACGCGTTTGCCGTGAGGTGCTGACACGCCATCCCGCCGATGCAGAAATCGCCTGGCAACTGAGTCATGCGCAGTGGCAATGCAACGACGCCGCCGCGGCCGAGGCAACCATGCGCGCCGTCGATGCCGCTGCGCCAGGCAATGCCCACGTGCTGGGCGCGATCGGCATGCATCTGGCCGAGCAGGCGCGTTTTGCAGAAAGCGAAACGGCGCTGCATGCGGCGCTCACGCTCGACCCGTCCGCATCGCAGGCGGCCGTCGATCTGGCCGATCTGAAGTTGCGGCGCGGCGACTGGTCGAGCGCATGGCCGCACTTCGCGGCCCGTCTGACGCGCGACGATCGGGAGTCGAACAACGTCGTCACGCTGATGGAACGGCTGTGTCCGCGCTGGCAGGGTCAAGCGCTGGCCGGCAAGACCTTGATCGTGCACAGCGAACAGGGCAACGGCGACGATATCCAGATGGTGCGCTTCGTGCACGAACTGGCGGCGCGCGTACGCGACGAAGGCGGTCGGCTGGTGCTCGCAGTGCGCCGGGCGTTACAGCCGCTGTTCGCGCGCTTTTACGCGGATTGCGTGTCCATCGAGGACGGACCGCTCGGCAAGCCGCACTTCGGGCTGCCGATCATGAGCGTGCCGTCGGTGCTTGGTTTGCAGCCTTACCAGGTGCGCGGGGGTGCCTATCTAGTTGCTGATGCAAGCCGCGTGGCCACATGGCGCGAGCGGATCAGCGCAGGGGGAGGGGAGGCGGCGCGATTGCATGTCGGCCTCGTCTGGTCCGGCAGCCCGACGCATCGCCGCGACGCGAAACGCTCGATTCCGCTTGTGGCGCTGGCGCCGGTGCTCGCGCTACCCGATATCGTGTTCCATCCGCTGACGCCGGGCCGTGACGTCGATGTGAGGGCGCTGAGCGAAGCGGGGTATCGCGTGTGCGATCTGACTGCGCACTATCAGGCCGGTTTCGACGACGTGGCCGCGCACGTGAGCGCGCTCGATGCAGTGCTCACCATCGACAGCGCACCTTTGCATCTGGGGGGCGCGCTGGGGCGCCCGGTGCTGGCGATGCTCGATCACGTGTCGCACTGGTGTTGGGGCAATGAGGAGACGCAACCGTGGTACGACTCGGTTGATTTGTTCCGGCAACCGCAACCGGGCGATTGGGCGCCTGTGGTCGCGCGGGTGACCGGGAGATTGCAGGCGATGCAGCTCTCCCGCGAGCCGGGTCTGGAGAAAACACAGGCGCTATCGGACGGAAACGGGCTCTAAAAATGCCGCTACGAAATTTGACCCGCCCGTCGGACTTTCCCCGTGACGGGCACGTGGTCGCCGCCCTGATCGCGTGTGCTGACGACCACTTCGCCGCGGGTCGAACGCATGAGGCGATGCTCGAATACGAACGGGCACTCGAACAACAACCTCAGCATGTGCACGCTCTCCACCGCATGGGCCTCGCCTGTTTTCGCGAAGATCAGGTCGAACTGTCCCGGCAGTACCTGGACGAGGCGTTGACGGCGGCCCCCGAGCGCGCGGACATCTGGGAGCATCGCGGATTGCTTGCGGCGCTCCAGAATGAGCGGGTGGCGGCCGAAGCGTTCTACCATCGCGCACTCGATCTGAGCGGCGGGACCGCTAGCCAGCATCGGAATCTGGCCGATTGTCTGAAGCTCTCCGGCCGCCTGGCCGAAGCGCGCGAGCACTACGCAGCGGCGCTAAGGCTTGATCCGGCGTTGCATCATGCGGTTCGCGCACTAGCCAGAATCAGCACCGAACTCGGACAGATCACGGAGGCTGCGGACCTGTGGCTGCACGCCTGGGCTCTTGACGCAACGCGGATTTCCGACGCGCTCGAACTGATCGCTGCCCTGTCGAAAGCAGGCCGCCATGCGCAGATTGACGGTGTGCTCGCGCAGCTTCGCGCGAGTTTTCCCTCTGACGCCACCGCGCTAGGACAGTTGGCCTTCGCGCTAAACAGTGTGGATCGCTTCGGCGATGCGATTAGCGTGGCCGCTCAGGGACTCAGCATCGATCCGCGAAACGCCGGCTTGCATCACAACGCGTCGTACGCGTTCAACATGGTCGGCGAATTCGCGCAAATGCGGCGGCATACCATCGAGGCAGCGAAGCTGCTGCCTGATGACGCACGTATGCAGTTCAATCTTGCCGCGACACAGCTTCGTTTCGGCGACTTTGAACAGGGCTGGAAACAATGGCATTGGCATGAACAACTGCCGGAAAATCACGATCTTGTCCGCCCCGATTTTCCCGAGTGGCACGGCGAACCAGTGGCGGGAAGCCGCTTCCTTCTTATCGGTGAGCAAGGGCTTGGCGATCAACTTCAGTTTCTGCGTCTCGCTGCATGGCTACATCGGCAGGGCGCGATCGTCGACGTGTGGGTCGAGGTTCCGCTGGGCGAGTTGGCGCGTGGCGCGACCGGTGTCAATGCCGCATGGACTACGCTGCCGCCGGGTCCGTACGACTATTGGTGTCGAATGTTCAGGATGCCGGAGTATATGAGGCTGGAGGTGCCGATGCTTCCGGTCGCGATGCCGTACCTGTTCGCCGGGGCTGAGAAGGCTCGCCGCTGGCAAAATCGGCTCGATGCCATCGATAGCGTCGTGCCGAACGGGACGCGTAAGATGCGCATCGGACTCGTGTGGGCTGGTAATCCGGCCTATGGACTCGACCGCTATCGTTCGATTTCGTTGAATGCATTGGGGCCGGTCCTCGCGCAGCCCGAGGTGAAATGGTTTTCGCTGCAAATGGGCCGCGCGCAGGATGAGGCGGCAGCTTTGCCCGCAGGCGTCGATATGCACATGCTCGGCCCGGAGATCAATAGCTTTTCCGACACCCTGGCTATTTTCAAGGCGCTCGACATGGTGATCACCGTCGACACGGCGGTCGCGCACCTGGCCGGTGCATCCGGCAGTCCGGTTTGGATTCTGCTACCCGCCTGCACGGATTGGCGATGGATGGTGGACCGCGAGGATAGTCCGTGGTATCCGTCGGCACGGCTGTTCAGGCAGCAGGAGCTGGGTCGATGGGATACGGTGCTTGACGACGTGCAGACCGCGCTGCACGACTACTTGACTGTATGAAATCGGGCGCGTGGGGCGCCCGATTGGTCAACTGGGATGCCAGCGCTAGTTACGCTCGCGCCTTACTGCTTTCCCATCAGCGTATCCATCGTTTCGCCGCGCACCACGATCTCAGTGCGCCGGTTCAGCGCGCGCCCTTCGGCTGTATCGTTGCTGGCGACGGGGTTGTTGTACGCGTAGCCCTTTGTGCGGATCCGGTCTAACGCCACGCCGCGTGCCACGAGCGCATAACCTACCGCAGTGGCGCGCGATTCGGAAAGCTGCTGGTTGTAGTCGAGCGTGCCGACATTGTCTGTGTAACCTTCGACCAGCACGGGTTTCTTGCTGCGCTTGAGCAGAACAGCTGAGCGATTGATGACCGCCGCTGCATCGCCGCGCACTTCGGATTTGCCGAACTCGAACAGCGCGGCTTCGGGCAGCTTGACTGAGACACCATTGGCAACCGGCGTCACCTCGATGCCGACAGCCTTGTTCAACGATGTTTCTTTGTCACGATTCAGCGGTGCCGCGCAACCCGCCATCAGCACGACAGACATTGCGCATACGGAAGCGCTCAGGAACGTTCTCATGGTTCTTTATCTCCTTCAATATCAGATCACATGGCTCGCCCTTCGATCGCGGGCGGACCGTCGACTTGTTAAAGCACGAAGGTTGTATCCCGCGTCGCTGGACGGGGAGAATCGGAACTGTCTGAAATCGATGCGCTGATTGAGGCGGTTCCATCTGGCATAGAGCCGGACTGACATTCCCGGCGGGACGACAGGTGAGGGACTCACGATCCTCTGACAACTGCGCCGTTATAATCCGACACCATGCCTATCCGTTTCGATGCCGCCGACGCCCACTGGCGTGTCGCGCCCTTACCTGGTTTTAGCGCCGTCCAGAAAGACTGGTTGACCCGCGGTGGATCGCTGACCGCGCATCTGCGCACGCTCGGCGCGGTCGCGGTGCGCGTGACGCGCGAAGCCGTGGCGCTGCCGTGGGCCGACGAACACGCCGCGCTCGGCCTCGCGCCGCGTGCGCCGGTGTGGGTTCGGGAGGTGGTGTTGTCGGTCGACGGCGTGCCGTTTGTCGCGGCGCATAGTGTCGCGCCGCTGGCCGCGAGCATCGGTGTATGGCAGGCCACGCGAAGGTTGCGCACGCGGCCGCTCGCCGAGTTGCTGTACAGCGATAGCAGCGTCGCGCGATCGTCGCTGGTGAGCCGCAGGCTGACGGCGCGTCATCCGTTGTACCGGTTGGCTGCGGTTGAGATCGGTGGCGTACCGCCGCATGCGCTGGTCGCGCGCCGCTCGGTGTTCGAGCGCCACGGTGCGCCCTTGATGGTCACCGAGTGCATGTTGCCGGCGTTATGGGCGCATCTGGCGTCTTCGGCCCAAACACCGTTTGCGGATCCTGCGTCCACCCACGTCCATGCAGCGCCGCGCACTCATGTGCGGGAACACGGCCGGCCGCTTGAGCACACGGCGTCGCGCGCCCATGGTGCGCAGCGTGCGGAGCCAGGACCGCTTTCCGAACGGGACGCAAATGAACCCGGGCACGCGCCGGCATCGGACCGCAAGGAAAAGCGCTGATGCTGCGCGGCTTTCCTCCCGTCGTCGCGGCGGATACGCACACGCTGATTCTCGGCAGCTTTCCCGGCGAGGCGTCGCTGGCCGCAACGCAGTATTACGCGCATCCGCGCAACCAGTTCTGGCGTTTGCTCGGCACGGTGCTCGACGAACCGCTTCCCGACCTCGCCTATGAAGAGCGGCTACGGCGTCTGCTTTCGCACGGCATCGGCGTGTGGGACGTGCTCGCCGCCTGCGAACGCGAAGGCAGTCTCGACGCCGCGATCCGCAATGCCAGCCCCAACGATTTTGCTTCGCTGCGTGCCCACGCGCCGTTGTTGAAGAAAGTCTGCTTCAACGGCAAGACGGCAGGCCGCTTTGCGCCGGTGATCGGCGAAGCGGGCTACGCCACCCTCGTATTGCCTTCGTCGAGTCCGGCGAATGCTATGCTCTCGTTCGACCAAAAATTGCGTCTCTGGCGCGACATCCTTACATGACGAAACTGATCAAGCGCGCCTCGGCTGAAGCCCGTGCTTTCCGCAATAAAGACGCTGACGCCCACGACACCCTGCTAAACAAACAGAAAGCAGTGCGCAATAAAAAGCGCGCGCTGCACGACGACGATCTACACGACGCGCCGCAAATCGAAGCGCCGCGCAAGCCGCGTTTCGCACCGGTTACGTTCTCGGAAGAGGGCGGCGTGCGCTTCCTGCACTTCGGCACGGAATGGGTGCAAGGCGCGATGCGTCTGCGCAAACCGGATCACATCGAACTCGAATACGCGCAGCAGATGATGGCCTGGTTGCTGTTCATCGAAACGCCCAAACGGATCGTCCAGCTCGGTCTCGGCGCCGCCGCACTGACCAAATTTGCGCACCGCTTCCTGAAGCGCGCCAAAGTCGAAGCGGTCGAAGTGAACCCGGCTGTGGTCGTGGCCGCGCGCACGATGTTCGAACTGCCGCACGACGACGCCCGTCTGACCGTGCACGAAATGGACGCATGGGACTTCGTCAACGATCGCGCCAACCACGGCACGATCGGCGCGTTGCAGATCGACGTTTACGACGCCACCGCGCGTGGCCCGGTGCTCGACAGCGTCGGCTTCTACCGCGCGGTGCGCGCGTGCCTGACCGAGGCGGGCGTGGTGACGGTGAACCTGTTCGGCGATCATCCGAGCTTCGTGCGCAATATGAAGCGTCTGAACGAAGCCTTCGACGGCCGTGTGGTCGCGCTGCCGGAAGTGCATGACGGCAACCGCATCGCCATCGCGTTCTCGGGCCCGGCGCTCGACGTGCCGTTCACGACGCTGCAAGCGCGTGCGAAGCTGATCGAAGCGGAGCTCGGCTTGCCGGCGCGCAAGTGGATCAAGGGTTTGCAGGAGTCGACCGGACAGAACGGCAGTTCGTTCTCGATCTGATGTGTGAATGGGTCGGGCCGCTTGAGGCCGCTTAAGGCCGCTTAAGGCCGCTTAAGGCCGCTTAAGGCCGCTTAAGGCTGGCTCGACCCAGGCTTCCCCGTTGCGCTGATACGACGGTTCCCCAACCGCTTCCCCGGCGCATCGCACGGCCGGTTCGATTCCCTCGATACCCAGCACGCATGTCGCCCATCGGCGGCCCAGCCCCCCGCGTCCAGCCGCCTCGCGTCCGCCCCCTCATCTCTGCTAAACCGCCGCCCCACGCGCCCCAGCAGCACATTTGCGCCTCGGGTCGTCCCTGCTTGACCGGACGTTCTCGGCTCCTATACTCTTTCGAAGCTTTCGGGGTACCCGTGGCCTACCTGCGACGGGACATCCACCACCCGTCCACACACGGGCCAACATTTCAATAATAGGGAAGAGGAGACGTCATGGCTCACGACGCCGACGCGAACAAGGCCAGCAAGCACTGGCTCTGGTTGCTGCTGTTGCCCTGGATCGCGATGATCTGGGTGCCGTCATATAACAAGGTCGAACCGCAGCTGTTCGATTTTCCGTTCTTCTACTGGTACCAGCTGCTGTGGGTGTTGATCAGCGCGATCATCACGGCGCTCGTGTACTTCAAGACCAAGACCCGCTCGACGGGCAGCTCGCAAGGGGGCGCACGATAATGAACGCCACCGCAACATTCGTCTTCGTCCTGTTTTTTATCGGCGTCACCATTCTCGGCTTTGTCGCGGCTCACTGGCGCAAGGGCGACTTGGCCCATCTGGAAGAGTGGGGCCTCGGCGGCCGGCGCTTCGGCACCATCGTCACCTGGTTCCTGCTGGGCGGCGACCTGTACACCGCTTACACCTTCATCGCCGTGCCGGCGCTGGTGTTCGGTGCGGGCGCAACGGGTTTCTTCGCGCTGCCGTACACGATCCTTATCTATCCGTTCGCGTTCGTCGTGTTCCCGAAACTGTGGAGCATCGCCAAACGTCAGGGTTACGTGACATCGGCCGACTTCGTGTCTGCTCGCTATGGCAGCCGCATGCTGGCGCTGGCGATCGCCGTGACCGGCATTGTCGCGACGATGCCGTACATCGCGCTGCAACTGGTCGGTATCGAAGTGGTGATCGGCGCGCTGGGTTTCGACACCAAGGGCTTCGTCGGCGATCTGCCGCTGATCATCGCGTTCGCGATTCTGGCGGCTTACACGTACACGTCGGGCCTGCGCGCGCCGGCCATGATCGCGGTCGTTAAGGACGTGCTGATCTATATCGTGATCTTTGCCGCGATCATCGTGATTCCGCCGCAACTGGGCGGCTTCGGCCATATCTTCAGCGTGGTGCCGCCGGCCAAGTTGCTGCTGAAGGCGCCGGACGTCTCGAGCCTGAACGGCTACAGCGCGTACGCGACGCTTGCAGTGGGTTCGGCGCTCGCGCTGTTCCTGTATCCGCACTCGATCACCGCGGTGCTGTCGTCGAAGTCGGGTAACACGATCCGCCGTAACATGGCGATGCTGCCGGCCTACTCGCTGGTGCTCGGTCTGCTCGCGCTGCTGGGCTTCATGGCTCTGGCTTCGGGTGTGAAGGACATGCCGGAATTCGCGCCGTACTTCAAGGCGTTCGGCCCGAACTTCGCGGTGCCGGCGCTGTTCCTGCACTTCTTCCCGTCGTGGTTCGTCGGCGTGGCCTTCGCGGCGATCGGTATCGGCGCGCTGGTGCCGGCGGCGATCATGTCGATTGCGGCAGCGAATCTGTACACGCGCAACATCCACAAGGAGTTCGTGAACCGCAACATGTCGCATGAGCAGGAGACCAATGTCGCGAAGCTGGTGTCGCTGATCGTTAAGGTCGGCGCGGTGGCGTTCATTCTCGGTCTGCCGCTCACGTACGCGATCCAGCTGCAACTGCTGGGCGGCATCTGGATCATCCAGACGCTGCCGGCTATCGTGCTGGGTCTCTACACGCGTGTGCTCGACTACCGCGGCCTGCTGATCGGCTGGGCGGTCGGTATCGCAACCGGCACGTGGATGGCGATTTCGTTGAAGCTGGCGGGCTCGATCTTCACGATCCACCTGTTCGGCATGGCGATTCCGGGCTACGCGGCGGTGTGGTCGCTGATCGTCAACCTGGTGGTGTCGGTGGTGGTGAGCCTGCTGGTGCGCGCGTTCGGCATGCAGCGCGCTGAGGACCGTACCCGTCCGGAAGACTATCTGGACGTGGTCGAAGGCTAAGCCAGTCGCTCTATCTAGCCGGAAAAGCAACGCCCGCAGACAAAAGTTTGCGGGCGTTTGTCTTTCCGGGGCACTCCAGGGCACGATAGCGGAACCGTCCATCAAAGCGTGCGTCGCGCGAGCCATGGCTTCTGCCGATTCCCCCCGTGTCGTTGTCCGCCGCTCGGCCATCAGCCGCATGGTGCGCACGATCACGTCGCCGTACTACCGCTATCGCCACGCGAAGGTGCTGCATAGCCTGCGGGTCGGCGTCGCGATGCTGGTGTCGATTCTCGCAACCACCGGGATCGACATTCCCCACGGCATCTGGTCGTCGGTGACCCTGCTGGTCGTGATCGGCGGCCTGCAGCATCACGGCAACATCCGCAAGAAGGCCGCCGACCGGGCGGCGGGAACCCTGCTCGGCGCGGTGATCGGGCTTCTGCTCATCTTGACGCAGAACCTGACCGGCTCGCTGCCGCTCACCTATGTACTGATGTCGATCGTCGCGGGGATCTGCGCGTGGTTCGCGATCGGATCGTCGGGGTATATCGGCCTCTTGACGGCGATCACGATGTGCATCGTTGCGGGTCATGGCGACAACCTGATCGACGTCGGTTTATGGCGCACGCTGAACGTGCTGATCGGCATTGTGATCGCGCTGGCGTTTTCGTTCGCGTTGCCGCTGCACGCGACCTATTCGTGGCGCTATGGGATTGCCGCCAATCTGCGCGACTGTGCGCGGATCTACACCCGTTTGTTGGAAGGCGAAACGATCAGCGAAGACGAACAGGTCAAACGCTTCCTCGCGATCAACAAGCGGCTGGTGCAGTTGCGCTCGCTGATGCCTTCAGTGGCGAAGGAGATCGACGTGCCGCAGGCGAAGCTCGAAGAGATCCAGCGCCTGCATCGTTCGGTGCTCAGTTCGCTGGAGTTGCTGGCGACCGGCCCGCTGATGCGCGCCGACGCCGCGGCGCGCGCTGCGTATGCGCGGGAGTGCGGTGTCGAGGTGCACGCCGTGCGCGGCATGCTGTTGGCGATCGCGCGTGGCCTGCGCTTTGGCCGCGCGACGCACTTCGGCATTCCGGCTGCCACGCCGCTCACCGAGGTGTGCGGCGGCGCGGCGCTCGACTTGCCGCCCGACTTGCAAGGGCCGTATTGGCTCGGGCAGCGGCTTGCCGAACAGGTGGACCGGTTGCGCGCTTTGCTGCTGGAGACTGAGCCGAACTGGAACATCGAACGGCATTCGCGCAGTTTGCTGAAGGTTTAGGGCAGAACGTTCAGGGCCGCGCGCCCTTTGTTGAGCGCCCGCCGCGACTGCTGCGGCAATCGGAGCGGCGCTCATGCACGACAGGCTTACTCTTCCGGTACCGTTACCATCCAGGCGAGACCGAAGCGGTCTACTAGCATCCCGAATCCCTTGCTCCAGAAGGTGGGTTGAAACGGCATCATGACCTGTCCGCCGTCGGCGAGCGCATTGAAGTATTTTTCGGCCGAAGCGGCGTCGTCGGCCGTCAGCGACAGACTGAAACCGTTCATCGGGGCCGCTTCGGGGTCGCAGTGGCCGTCGGACGCCATCCAGATCGTCGAGCCGAGCTTGATGGCCGCGTGCATGATCTTGTCCTCGGTGCCGGGACGGATCTGCGCTTGCGCGTCGGGCGGCGCGTCCTTGTAGCGCATCTGGAATGTGATTTCGGCGCCGAGCTTCTCGCCGTAATACTTGAGCGCTTCTTCACAGCGTCCGTTGAAGAATACGTAAGGCTGAACGTACATGATCGTCTCCCGGGATATGGGCCAGCGGCGCCGCGTTCCTTCGGCAAATGGCAGCGAGAGAGCAGCGTGCAGACGATTGTAGTCGTCCGTTGGAGTAGCGATTGTGACTATATTTCGTAAGGCGTTGCGGTGCGGGCAGGTGTCGGACGTGCGCCGGTAAACGGCACGCGGCCCTGAACCGGAAGGCTCAGGGCCGCGTATTTGGACTAGCTGCGCGGGACGATGTGCGCGGGACTACCTGCGTGGCCCCATGCGCGACCGCGTATTCAAGCCGCGAAGGCTCGGCTTAACGCAGCGCTTCGATCATCTTTTCCAGCTTGACAGCGTCTGCTGCGAACGCGCGGATGCCTTCAGCGAGCTTTTCGGTCGCCATCGCTTCGTCGTTGACGAGGAAACGGAACGACGATTCGTCGACCGGCACGCGTTCGATGTCCACGCCCGTGCCCATTTCAGGCGACAGCTTGCGCTCGACCGTCTCGGTGCTTTCCTGCAGCTTTTGCAGCAGATCCGGGCTGATGGTCAGCAGATCGCAGCCGGCCAGTTCCAGAATCTGGCCCGGGGTGCGGAAGCTCGCGCCCATCACCTCGGTCTTGTAGCCGAACTTCTTGTAATACGCGTAAATGCGGCGCACCGATTTGACGCCCGGATCGTTGGCGCCGCCGTCTTTCGCTTCGTCCCACGCGCTGCCGGCGTTCTTCTTGTACCAGTCGTAGATGCGGCCGACGAACGGCGAGATCAGTTGCGCGCCTGCTTCGGCACAGGCAGCGGCCTGCGCGAGCGAGAACAGCAGCGTCATGTTGCAGTGGATGCCTTCCTTCTGCAGCACTTCGGCTGCGCGGATGCCTTCCCACGTAGAGGCCAGCTTGATCAGCACGCGCTCGCGGCCGATGCCGTGGTCTTTGTACAGGGCGATCAGTTCGCGGCCCTTGGCGATCGACGCTTCGGTGTCGAACGACAGGCGTGCATCCACTTCGGTCGACACGCGACCCGGGATGATCTTGAGAATCTCGGTGCCGAACGCGATCAGCAACTGGTCGATGACGGCGCCGACCGGCTTCGACGCATGCGCCTTCACCGTCTTTTCGAGCAGCGGCTTGTAGTCGTCTTTCTGGACGGCTTTCAGAATCAGCGAAGGATTGGTGGTCGCGTCCTGCGGCTTGTACTGGGCAAGCTGCTGGAAGTCGCCGGTATCAGCCACGACGGTGGTGTATTGCTTGAGTTGGTCGAGTGCGGTTGTCATGTTCGAGCCTTCATGGCGCGCGTGCGCCGTGGTTCAGGAGAAATGAGATCGCCACCGGACGGAAAAGACAAACCGTTCCGGCGGCCGCGGGTCACGCTGCAGCGTCTGCCCGTCATGTTGCCGGGGAATTTTGACGGAAAGCGCTGCCGGATGCTTCTATTCTATGGCGGATCGTCTGACGCAGTATTGACACTTGCTGCCGGCAATCCGTTCACAGGGATTTTGGGCGCCGATTTCCGCCGACGCTTCAGGCGCGCCGGGCGTTCAGCACCAGTTGCGTCAGTACGCCCGCCACCAGCCCCCAGAACGCCGAGCCGATCGACAGCAGGGTGAGTCCGGAAGCCGTCACCATAAACGTCACCAGCGCCGCTTCGCGCTGCTTCAGGTCGTGCATGGCGTTGGCGAGGCCGCTCATGATCGAGCCGAACAGCGCCAACGCCGCAACGGAGACCACCAGCGCCTTCGGCAAGGCTGCAAACAGGGCGGCGATGGTCGCGCCGAAAATCCCGGCAATCAGATAGAAAGTACCGCACCAGACTGCGGCGGTGTAGCGCTTGTCGCGGTTTTCGTGCGCTTCGGGGCCGGTACAGATCGCCGCCGTGATCGCCGCAAGATTGATGCCGTGCGAGCCGAACGGCGCGAGCAGCAGGGACGCGATGCCGGTTGTCGAAATCAGCGGCGCGGAAGGCGTGGTGTAGCCGTCGGCGCGCAATACGGCGATTCCCGGCACGTTCTGCGACGCCATCGCGACGACGAACAGCGGAATGCCGATGCTGATGCTCGCCGCGACCGAAAACGCCGGCATCGTGAACACCGGGTGGGCGAGCGCGACGTGAAAGCGGCTGAAGTCGAGCAGCCCGAGCGCGCCGGCGGCGATGGTGCCGACGATCAGCGTCGTCACGATCGCATAGCGCGGCGCGAGGCGTTTGACGATCAGGTAGGTGAAGAACATCGCCAGCACGAGCGCGGTCTGGAACTGCGCCGCGCGGAAAATCTCGATGCCGATCTCGAACAGAATGCCCGCCAGCAAAGCGGAGGCGATGCCTGCCGGGATTTTCTTCATCAGCGTGTCGAACCAGCCGGTCAGGCCGACCACCGTCAGCAACACCGCGCAGACGATAAACGCGCCGATCGCCTCAGGGTAGGTCACATGCGGCAGCGACGACACCAGCAGCGCCGCGCCGGGCGTCGACCAGGCAATCACGATCGGCGCGCGAAAGCGCAGTGAAAGGCCGATCGTGCAGACGGCCATGCCGATCGACAACGCCCAGATCCATGACGAAATCTGCGCATCGCTGAGATGGGCGGCCTGGCCGGCCTGGAACATCAGCACGAGCGAACTGGTGTAGCCCGTCATCATCGCGACGAAGCCGGCGACGAGCGTGGACAGGGACGTATCGGCAAACGGTTTGAGCGGCCCGGGGTGCACGTCGGCAGGGGACAAATCGGGCGATGAAGACGGACTCATGCAGAAGCTTTCTTATAGTTGGAGAAAAACGTGATCTGATCGGATTACTTGCTCAACATGCGCATCGCCGATTCGAGTCCGGCGAGGGTGAGCGGATACATGCGATGACCGAGCACTTCCCGGATCGCGCTGACCGACTGCCGGTAAGCCCACAAACCTTCCGGCTCAGGATTGAGCCACGCGTAATGCGGGAAATGATCGGCGAGGCGGCGCAGCCACACGGCGCCGGCTTCGGCATTGTTGTACTCGACCGAGCCGCCCGGTTGCAGCACTTCATAGGGGCTCATGGTCGCGTCGCCGACGAAGATCAGCTTGTAGTCGGGCGTGAACTTGTGCAGCAGGTCCCACGTCGGCATACGCTCGGCGTGACGGCGGCGATTGTTTTTCCACAGGAAGTCGTACACACAGTTGTGGAAATAATAGAACTCGAGATGCTTGAACTCGGCCTTGGCGGCGGAAAAGAGCTCTTCAGTGCGCTTGATGTGATCGTCCATCGAGCCGCCCACGTCGAGCAGCATCAGCACTTTGACCTTGTTGTGCCGCTCCGGCACCATCTTCAGGTCGAGCCAGCCGGCGTTCGCTGCGGTGCTGCGGATCGTGTCGGGCAGATCGAGCTCTTCTGCCGCGCCCTCGCGGGCAAAACGGCGCAGGCGGCGCAACGCGACCTTGATGTTGCGCGTGCCGATTTCGACCTGGTCGTCGTAGTCGCGGTAGGCGCGCGCTTCCCACACCTTCACCGCCGTGCGTTGACCCGCCGCGTCGCCGCCGATGCGCACGCCCTCAGGGTTGTAGCCACCGTTGCCGAACGGCGAGGTGCCGCCCGTGCCGATCCATTTGTTGCCGCCTTCGTGGCGCTCTTTCTGTTCGTCGAACAGTTCCTTCAGGCGCTCCATCAGCTTGTCGAGGCCGCCCATCGCTTCGATCTGCGCTTTTTCTTCGGGCGACAGATCGCGTTGCAGCTTCTTCTTCAGCCAGTCGAGCGGGACGTCGAAGGCGAGCTCCGAGGCTTGCGCGACGCCGTTGAAATACGCGCCGAAGGCCTGGTCGAACTTGTCGAAATACTGCTCGTCCTTGACCAGCGTGATGCGGGCGAGATAGTAGAACTCGTCGAGCGACGGCGCGATCACATTGGCTTTGAGCGCTTCGAGCAGCGTCAGGTATTCCTTCACCGACACCGGCAGTTTGGCGGCGCGCAGCGAGTAGAAGAAGTCGATCAGCATGCTGTGTCCTCGGCGGCGGATGTGCGGCGCGACGCCTTCATCAACGGGTATTCGTGATCAATCAACGGTTCATCAACGGTTGTTGCGGTTCATGAAGATCAAGCGCTCGAACAGGCTCACGTCCTGTTCGTTCTTCAGGAGCGCGCCGTGCAGCGGCGGGATGATCTGCTTCTGGTCGGACGAGCGCAGCGCTTCGGGCGGAATGTCCTCGGCAAGCAGCAGCTTGAGCCAGTCGAGCAGTTCCGACGTGGACGGTTTCTTCTTCAGACCGGCGACGTTGCGCAACTCGAAGAAGCTCTGCATCGCCGCGGCGAGCAGTTCCTTCTTGATGCCGGGGTAGTGCACCTCGACGATCTGCTGCATCGTCACCGGGTCGGGGAATTTGATGTAATGGAAAAAGCAGCGGCGCAGGAACGCGTCGGGCAGTTCCTTCTCGTTGTTCGACGTGATGATCACGAGCGGGCGCTTCTTGGCGCGGATCAGCTCGTGAGTTTCGTACACGTAGAACTCCATGCGGTCGAGTTCGCGCAGCAGGTCGTTCGGGAATTCGATGTCGGCCTTGTCGATCTCGTCGATCAGCAGCACCGTCTGTTCCTCAGACTCGAACGCCTGCCACAACACACCTTTGACGATGTAGTTGCGGATGTCCTTGACGCGCTCGTCGCCGAGCTGCGAATCGCGCAGGCGCGACACTGCGTCGTACTCGTACAGGCCTTGCTGGGCCTTGGTGGTGGACTTGATATGCCATTGCAGCAGCGGCATGCCGAGCGCGGCGGCGACTTCTTCCGCGAGCATGGTTTTGCCGGTGCCGGGTTCGCCCTTGATCAGCAATGGGCGCTTCAGCGTCATCGCGGCGTTGACCGCGAGCTTGAGGTCGTCAGTGGCGACGTACTGCGATGAGCCTTCAAAACGCATGGCGAGATGCTCTTTTCTGGGAAAAAACCCAGTATAAGTCAGAAGGCCTGTTGGGCTGAATCAGCCTGGCGTAAGGTGTCACCCGCGGTGCTGGACGCCGGTTCACGTGCATACGCGGCGTTCGCGAGCAGTCCGTGCTCGCCCGGCGCGCCCGGTGGGCGGGTGCGCCGGGCGTCGTGGGCGCAGCGGGTGGCACGCAGCGAGCGGCACGAAGTCATGCGGAGCCGGCGCGGCGGAGCAAAACGGCGCCAGCCGCGGCTTTGCGGCGGCCGGCTACGCCTCTGGCCCCGCGCGGTGGACGTTCGGCGCGGCGTCGCGGTACAATTAGCCCGATTTTTTTGGCCTGCGTGGCTACCCTATAAGAATAACGGCGCGGGCCGTTGCCTTTTCGGGCGCCCGTTTCCCCTCAAGCCAGGTTACATGCTATGAATAAATTCGTTGGCAAACACGTCGTGATCGCAGCGCTGTCGGTGCTCGCGGGCTATGCGGCCAGTGCGCAGGCAGCGGATGTCGTCGGCAACGCGAAGGCGGGCCAAGGCAAGGTCGCGATGTGTATTGGCTGCCACGGCATCCCTGAATACCGCACGGCTTACCCTGAGGTCTACCGCGTGCCCATGCTCGGCGGCCAGAATCAGGCGTACCTCGAGAATGCCCTGCACGGCTACAAGAAGGGCGACCGCCATTTCGAAACGATGCGCGCGATCACCGCGTCGCTGTCTGATCAGGACATCGCCGACATCGCTGCCTACTACGCAGCGCAAAATTCCTCTTCGAAGAGCAATCCCGACAAGTGATCGGCTTCGGTCATCCAAGCGGTCACTCGGCTATTTATATTCGCGGGATAGGAGAATTCATGAATAAGCCCCAACAGGCACTCCACACGGTGTTCAAGGCTGCATGCGCGTCGGCGGCAGTTATCGGTCTGGTTGCAGCGAACGTCGCGCACGCCGCTGACGCCGGCAACGGCAAGGTGTTGGCCAACAACCACAACTGCGCGGCTTGCCACGGCGTCAACCTGAACAATCCGGTGAGCCCGGAATATCCGAAGCTCGCAGGTCAGCATTCCGACTACGTCTACTGGGCGCTGCGCCAGTATCAGATGGGCAACGGCAACCCGCACCTCGGTCGCAACAACGCGATCATGCAGGCGCAGGTGCAAAGCCTGTCGCCGAGCGACATGAAAGACATCGCGGCCTACATCGAATCGCTCGACGGCGCGCTGGTGCAGAAGAAATAATCGCGCTACGCTGCTTTTGCACGGTTTCAGATTGAACAACACCCCGCTTCGGCGGGGTGTTGTGCTTTTGGGGTTGGGGTTTGTGCGGGGGTGCCAGGTTCGGCTAGCGAGCTAACGGCCGCTGAGCCGCCGGGTTGCCTCAGTCCCGCGTGGCGCGCTGCTCGATGCGCTGCAAATACGCGTCCGTGTCCGGCGGGGTGCCGGTGCGTTGCGCTTCCCAGATGGTTTCGCCGAGGCAATCCATGATCGCGTGCTGCGCCTCGTGGGTCGAGCCGAGCCGGGCGGCAAGCCGTTCGTGCGCCGCGCGAATACCCGGCGGCTGGTCGATCGACAACTGTTCGGTGATCGCCAGATGCATTGACAGATGCAGGAACGGGTTGGTCTGGCCGCGTTCAGGCGAGTAGTCCTGAGCCTGGGCGGCTTCCGTGCTGGTGAGATCGGCGTGATATTCCGGATGCTCGACGATCCAGTCGGCGGCGATCGCTTCGAGCGGCGTCAGAATCTCGCCTTGACGCTGCTTGCGCCAGGTGTCGGTGAAAAATTGGCGGACTTCGTCGCGGCTGGGATTGAACATCGTGGGAATGGTGTTGAGTGTGAGGCGGGCTGGAAGGGGGTGATTTTACGCCGAGGCAGGACGGCTTGCTGGCGGAGCGTCAGCGGACCGAAGCGCGGCGGAGGCCGCGGGCCAACTGAGTGCGTGTCGCGCACACGCCGGACAAACGCGCCACGGCGATGCGGCGTCTGCTCGTCTACTCGTGCCCTCGCCGGACGGTGCCGCCCTCAAAGATCCGGCGGCGGCGTCTTGGGCCGGAATTCGCAGAGCGGCTCGATCACGCAGTGCCAGCATTCCGGACGGCGCGCTTTGCATACATAGCGGCCATGCAGAATCAGCCAATGGTGGGCGTCCTGCTTGAACTCGGCGGGCGTGAATTTCTCCAGCGCCACTTCGACCGCGCGCACGTCTTTGCCAGGTGCGAGGCCAGTTCGATTCGCAACCCGAAAGATATGTGTATCGACCGCGATGGTCGGATGACCGAACGCCGTGTTCAGGATCACGTTCGCCGTTTTACGGCCGACCCCCGGCAAGCTTTCGAGCGCTTCACGATCTTCCGGTACGTCGCCGCCGTACTGGTCGAGCAGAATGCGGCAGGTTGCGATCACATTCTTCGCTTTGGTCCGATAGAGACCAATCGTCTTGATGTAGCCGGTAACCCCTTCTTCGCCGAGATCGAAGACCTTCTGCGGCGTGTTCGCGACCGGGAACATCTTGCGCATTGCCTTGTTCACCGACACGTCGGTAGCCTGCGCGGACAGCAGCACGGCAATCAGCAGTTCGAACGGTGTGGTGTACTCGAGCTCGGTCGTGGGATGCGGGTTGAGACTCTGAAGTGTCTCGTAGATGGCGCGGCGTTTGTTCGCGTTCATGCGCAGCGTAGAGTTAGAGGTTAGCGCTTCGTTGGCGGAAATTCAGTGTTACCCGCGGTGTTACCCCCGGAGTTACCCGCGGTATTGTCCGCAGCGAGTCCGAGACGGCGGCGGCGTGCTTCGGCGGCGTCGATCTGCGCCTGCACGTCGGCGCTGACGCGCTCGGTGTTCTGCGGACCTTGGCCCTTGGCGGCCAACTCTTCTTTCTTCTGGCGTGCACGTTCGAGCGCGGCCTGGATGATCGCGCGTTTCTTCGCTTCGGCGGAGTCCGCTGTGGGCGCGGCGGGTGTTGCCGCGGCACCGGCTTCCATCACCTGAGCGGGCGTGCTGCTGACCGCTCGCCGCGCTGCAGCACGCGCCTCGGCCGCTTCGCGTTCGCGTGCAAGACGGGCTTCACGCCGGTTGTGGCGCTCGTGCGCGGCGTCGGCCTGGCTCAGGCTCCATGCGTCCCAGCCGGTTGCTTCACCGGTGACCGGCGGCATCGCAATGCAGTCGACCGGGCAGGGGGGCACGCACAGGTCACAACCGGTACAGAGCTCGGCGATCACCGTGTGCATCTGTTTCGGTGCACCAACTATTGCATCGACCGGACAGGCCTGCATGCACAGCGTGCAGCCGATGCAAACTTGTTCGTCGATAACCGCCAACGGACGCGGCCGTTCGACGCCGTTGGCGGAATTGAGCGGGATCACTGGCTTGCCGAGCAGTGCGGCGAGGCGTGCGATGCCTTCGGCGCCACCCGGCGGGCACTGGTTGTAGTTGGCTTCGCCAAGGGCGACGGCTTCGGCATACGGACGGCAGGCGGGATAGCCGCACTTCGTGCATTGCGTTTGGGGGAGCAGATCTTCGATGCGGTCTGCGAGTGTTCTGGAATCGGTCACGGTCACGACGTTGGGGCTTGCCTCGTGGCCGCACGGCATGCCGTGCGCGGATTACGGGAAACACGCGGCAGGCCGGGGCAACACAAAAGCGCTGCGAAAGCGTGCAAACACGCGCCAATATAGGCAAATACAGACACGAATAGAGGCGCGAATTTGTGCAACTAAGGCTTCAGCTAAGCGCAAGCGCTGGGCTTGAACTAAATAGCACATTATCGCCGATTTCCCCAATTGCCATCCGCAATCCATGTGCCATAATCGAAGCGCTTTTTCGAAAGACCGCATAAGGGTGTTCCCCCAACCAGCCCGTTCAGTGCTGTCGGTGCAAGGCCCGAGGAGAGGCCGGCGGCGCGATCCGGATAACGCGGCTCACGAAGACGATGCCACCATGAATCAGCCGAAAATCAAAAGAGATCCTGAAGGCACGCGGCGCCGCATTCTGCTTGCGGCGGCCGAAGAGTTTGCAAATGGAGGGTTGTTCGGCGCACGCGTCGATCAGATTGCCCGCCGCGCGGAAACTAATGAACGCATGCTCTATTACTACTTCGGTAGCAAGGAGCAGCTTTTCACTGCTGTACTCGAGCACGCATTCAGCGCGCTCAATGAAGCGGAACGAACGCTCGAACTGAACGGTGTCGCACCGGTCGAGGCTGTCACACGTCTCGCGCATTTTGTTTGGGATTACTACCGCGATCATCCCGAGTTACTGCGTCTCGTCAACAACGAGAACCTGCATGAGGCACGCTACATGCAGAAGTCGACGCGCATCCGCGAAATGATTTCGCCGATTGTCGCCACGCTCGGCGGCATTCTTGAGCGAGGTCAACGCGCGGGGCTGTTTCGCACCAACGTTGATCCGCTGCGCTTTTACGTGACGCTGTCCGGCATGGGCTACTACATCGTGTCGAACCGCTTCACGCTCGAGGCGACACTCGGCCGCGATTTCAGCAGTGCGAGCGAACGCAGCGAACTCATCCAGATGAACACCGAGTTGCTGCTTGCGTATCTGTTGCGGAAGTAAGCCGCAGCGCGGCCGCGCATCGACGGCATAAGAAGCGGCAAAAAAGCGGCAAAAGAAGCACCAGAAACGACAACGGCCTCTGAAGAAGAGGCCGTCGTTTATCTCTGCGCGCGGTGCTCAGGCTTCGACTTTTTCCTTCGCTACCTTCGGCGCCTTGTTGTGCTCGAGGATGAAGTCGCGCAACTGCGGATAGATGATGGTGCGCCAGCGGCGGCCCGAGAAAATGCCGTAGTGGCCGCATTTTTCCGCGGTGAAGTGACGCTTGTTCTTCTCCGGAATGCCGCTGCACAACTCTTGCGCGGCGAACGTCTGACCGTCGCCGGAGATATCGTCCAGCTCGCCTTCGATCGTGAAGAGCGCGGTCTTCGTGATGTCCTGCGGGCGCACACGCTCGCCGGCGACGTCCCACGTGCCTTCGGCCAGACTGAATTCCTGGAACACCACGCGGATCGTGTCGAGGTAATAGTCCGCGTCCATGTCGAGCACGGCGTTGTATTCGTCGTAGAAGCGGCGATGCGCTTCCGCGTCGTCTTCGTCGCCGCGCAGCAGGCTCTGGTAGAAATCCCAGTGTGAGGCGGCGTGGCGCTCAGGATTCATTGCCACGAAGCCGGTGTGCTGCAGGAAGCCCGGGTAAACCTTGCGGCCCACGCCCGGATAGTTCGGCGGCACCGTGAAGATCACGTTGTTTTCGAACCATTCATACGAGTGCTGCGTGGCGAGCGAGTTGACCGAGGTCGGGCTCTTACGCGCGTCGATCGGGCCGCCCATCATGGTCATGGTGCGCGGTGTGTCTTCGCCGCGGCTCGCCATCAGCGAAATGGCGGCGAGCACCGGAACGGTAGGCTGGCATACCGAGATCACATGCAGATTCTTCGCGCCAATGTGGCGGATGAATTCCTGGATGTAAGCGATGTAATCGTCGAGGTGAAACTCGCCTTCTTCAAGCGGCACCATGCGTGCATCGATCCAGTCGGTCAGGTAGACCTTGTGGTCTTGCAACAACGTGCGCACGGTATCGCGCAGCAGCGTAGCGTGGTGCCCTGACAACGGTGCGCACACCAGCACGACCGGCTCATCTTTCAATTGGGTAACAGCGTCGCTGTCGTCCGCGAAACGCTTGAAGCGCATCAGGCGGCAAAACGGCTTTTCGATGATCGTTTGTTCGATGATCGGAATGTTGTGACCGTCTTTAACAATCTGATGGAGGTTGAACTCAGGCTTTTCGTAATCTTTGCCAAGCCGGTAGAGCAGTTCGTAACCGGCTGAGAGGCGTGTGGCACCGGGCACATAGGCCAACGGGCTGGCGGGATTCGCGAACGATTTCGACGCGGCCTGGGCCCAGGCGGTGAGGGGGCTCAACATCGCCCGTTGGAATTCGTGCAGTTGGTAGAGCATGGGTGCTCCGTTTAAGCGGTTCGCATGGGGCTTGGCAAACACGCGTGTGGCGTTGCGGCAGGCCGTATTGGTTGTAGGCGCATTGATTTCCGGCCAACAGTCTGCTGGATCATACTGAACAAAGCGTACTTGTGCAATGCAGCAATTTGCGCGCGGGCTGCGCGCAAACTGTCATTAAATCATGGTACTGACGATGCTGCCGCGCCGCTATCGGGGGTTGCCGCAGCCTCAAGTTCCTCAGCCAGCGTGCCGATATGGGGTGGCTGCCCGGTCGCCTGAGCCATGGCCTGTTCGTGCTTCATCAGGTTCAGGCCGGTGTGCACCAGCGCCACATGGGAAAATGCTTGCGGAAAATTACCGACCAGCCTTTTCGCGGTCGGATCGTACTCTTCCGCCAGCAAACCGACGTCGTTGCAGAGGCCGAGCAGCCGTTCGTACATCGCGACGGCTTCGTCGATGCGGCCTTGCAGCGCCAGGTTGTCCACCATCCAGAACGAGCACGCGAGGAAGGTGCCTTCGCCGGGCGGCAGGCCGTCGTCGTATTCAGTGGTGCGGTAGCGCATCACGAAGCCGTCGTGCATCAGATCTTTTTCGATCGCGGACACAGTGCCTTTGACGCGCGGATCCGTCGGTGGCAGGAAACCGACCAGCGGCATCAGCAACACGCTCGCATCGAGCTGATCGCTGCCGTAGGACTGGGAGAACGCGTTCAGCGCGGGATTCCACGCCTTCGCGCAGACTTCCGCGTGGATTGTCGCGCGGGTTGCGCGCCATTCATCGAGCGGGCCTTCCAGCTTGAACATTTCGGCGGACCGGATGGCGCGGTCGTAGGCGACCCACGCCATCACCTTGGAGAAGGTGAAGTGCTGGCGGCCGCCGCGCGTTTCCCAGATGCCTTCGTCCGGCTCTTGCCAGATCGTGTCGAGATGGGTGAGCAATGCGCGCTGCACGTTCCATGCGGTGTCGTCCGCCTGCAGGCCGCCCACGCGCGCGAGATGCAGCGCGTTCATCACTTCGCCGTAGACGTCGAGCTGGCGCTGGCCGACCGCGTTGTTGCCGATCCGCACGGGTTTGGCGTCCTGATAACCCGGCAGCCAGTCGATTTCGAATTCGGGCAGGCGCCGTTCGCCGGCGATCCCGTACATGATCTGCAATTGATCCGGCGCGCCGGCCATCACGCGGCCGAGCCAGCTGCGCCAGGCGCGCGCTTCGTCGTAATAGCCGCCGCGCATCATCGCGAGCAGCGTGATGGTGGCGTCGCGCAGCCAGCAATAGCGGTAGTCCCAGTTGCGCGTGCCGCCCAACTGTTCCGGCAGCGACGTGGTGGGCGCGGCGACGATGCCGCCGGTCGGCTCGTACGCCAGCGCCTTCAGCGTAATCAGCGAGCGACGGATCTGCGCGGCCCATTTGCCTTCGACCGTGCTGCGCGACGACCATTCGAGCCAATGGTTCTCGGTACGGGCGAGCGACGTGTGCGGATCGCGGCCCGGCGGAATGCGTAGATGCGAAGCCGCATAGGCCAGCGAAAACGGCACGCGCTCGCCTTCGCTCACCGTGAACTCCGCGACCGTCTTCATGTTCTCGCCGCGCAACTCGACCGGCGTGCGCAGCACCGCGGTGTCCGGGCCGACGATCGCTTTGATGCCGCTGTCGTGCTTCAGGCGGTCCACCCACGGAATCGAGAAACCGTAGTCGAAGCGCAGCACCAGTTCCATCTGCATGCGCACCGTGCCGCGTTTGCCGACCACGATCCGCACCATCTCCGACCAGCCGTTGCCCGGCGGCATGAAGTCGATCAGCGTGACCGCGCCTTCGGGCGTTTCGAAATCGGTTTCCAGGACCAGCGTCTCGCCGCGATAACGGCGCGTGATCGTGGGCGGCGTATCCGAGACCGGCGCAATCAGCCAGCGGCCGTTGTCGGGCGTACCGAGCAGGGCGGCGAAGCACGCGCCGGAGTCGAAGCGCGGCCAGCAGAGCCAGTCGACCGAACCCTCGCGGGAGACGAGCGCGGCCGTGTGGCCGTCGCCGATAAGCGCATAGTCTTCGATGAGTGCGGGCATGGCGGAGCGTGTCTGTTTGGGGCGAGGCGAAGGCCGCCGCGCCGAGGGTCATTGTGTTACCGGACTCGCGCGATGCGTTTTGGTTCAGCGCGCAATGCGGCAAAACGCGGGTTGGTAATTGTCAAATCACTGCCTACAATCAGATTTCAAGCCGATGCCCGGAGCCCTTCGGATCACGCAGCGGCCTTGCCCTGGCGAATGCAGACGCCGTTTTCGAGGATCCAAGCAATGCTGAACCCGTCGAAATCCGATTGCATCACAATTCTTTCCGCCGCCAGCGAACTCGCTGACGATTCGATGTTGCCGCTCGAACATGGCCGGCTGGGCCTGAGCCGCAACGGCATGCTGGCTGCGGCGGCCTTTCTGATCGAACGGGCCTGCTTCCGCCGTCATCAGGAAGGTGACGGCCATTATGCCGTCGGCGGATTGTCGTTGCAGGGGCGTTTGCGGCTGGACCAGCTTTCGAACGGCTGATCGTTTATCCGTTTCTCTGTTGCGCGGGCTCGCTTCATGCGGGCTGTCCGTCGTCTTGCATCTGGTGCATGGCGTCCGATGCGAATCTGTTGCGCCCTTACCGCTTCGCTGTGTCACGTGTTGCATTGCGGCAGCCGCCATCAGTACGCGCACACTATCCCGCACCAGTCCCCCTTTCGTGCGAGACATCGCCGGGCCGGCACTGCGCCCGGTCGTGCGTCCCTTCTTGCCGCTTCCGTGGCTGACTGTTGCCGCCTAGAAGTGCGACGCCCCCACGCCGAAGATCCCAATGATGCCGATGATGATCAGATAGAGCGCGACGATGTAGTTCAACAGGCGCGGCATGACAAGAATCAGAATACCGGCGATCAACGAAACCAGCGGGCCCAGGCTGAGTGTGACGTTCATGAAAACTCCGTAGTGTGGGATGGATGAGACGCGGTTGAAAAATCGCCCCGTCAGGCGGGACAATTGCTGCACATGCGCCGGCAGGCCAGTCAGCCGAACGCGGCCCGGCCTGCGCGGCCCGCCGGATTCGCTGCATGATCCGACGCAACGCTTTTATACTTGCCTCGATAAAACAATTCGAACGACGGCGCGGCAGACCAGAGACACCATTACAAGCGGATCAACCGAATAACTGATGTCCAGGAGGTCATATGCTTCGTAGTCACCGTGCCGCCGTGCGTGCAGTCTCAAGCTCTCCTTTGCCTTCTGCTGCTCGATCCACGTCATTGCGCGGCGGGCGGCCAGCTCCTCTGCGTTCCGCCCGCTCGATAATAAAAGGTTTCGTGCTCATGGTCTCTATTGTTGCTTCGCATGCGTTTGCGCAAGATTCCGGCCCGGCCCCCGCCGATGGCGTCTATGACATGCTGGTCGGCACTTACACGGGTGGCAAGAGCGAAGGGATATACGTCTATCGCTTCGACACGAAGACGGGCGAAGCGACCCGCGTGTCGGTCGCGCAGACGGTCAACCCGTCGTATCTGGTGGTGAGCCGTGACCGGCGCTTTGTCTATGCGGTCAACGAATTGCCCGGCGACAACGGCCCGGCCACGCAACGCGGCGGCATCAGCGCGTTTCGCTTCGATGCCGCGAGCGGCCAGCTGAGCTTTCTCAACAAGGTCTCGGCCGATGGCAATGACCCGTGCTATCTGAGCCTGTCGCCGGACGGCAAATATCTGCTGACCGCGAACTACTCGGTGGCGGCCGATCCGGGCGGCAGCTTCGCGGTGTTCCCATTGCAGGCGGACGGCCAGGTGGGCGCGTCGGTGCTCACGGTGCATCATGAAGGCGGCGGTCCTGTGAAGGGTCGTCAGGACAACTCGCACGTTCACTCCACCGTGTTCTCGCCGGATGGTCACTATCTGTTCGCTCAGGACCTGGGCGCCGACAAGCTGTACTCGTACCGCTACACGCCGGACGGCAGCCGCGGCCTGTTCGGCCCGACCGATTGGCGCTACACCCAGGAAAAAGCAGGCACGGGCCCGCGTCACCTGGTGTTCGGCGCGGACGGCAAGCATGCCTATCTGACGAGCGAACTGGCCGCTACGGTCAGCACCTTCAACTACGCCGACGGCAAGCTCACGCAGGTGCAAACGAGTTCGCTGATCGAGCCCGGCTTCAAGGGCGCGGTGGGCGCCGCGGCCATTCATCTGTCGCCGGACGGACGCTTCCTTTACGCCACCAATCGCGGCGATGCGAACGAGATCGTGATCTTCTCGGTCGATCCGACCAATGGTCATCTGAAGAAGATCGGGCACCAGTCGAGCCTCGGCAAGTCGCCGCGCGAATTCGCGATCGACCCGACCGGCAACTGGTTGATCGTCGGCAATCAGAACAGCGGCACGGTGTATGTGTTCAAGCGCGATCAGCAGAGCGGATTGCTCGAAGCGGATCCGAACCGTATCGAGATCGATTCGCCGGTGGACTTCAAGCTGGTGTCGCCGTCGTGAGGTGGAGTTGCTAGTGATCTGAATATCGCGCGTTGAATGGAAAACGGGTCGCTTCGAGCGACCCGTTTTTTATTCTGGCTTGTGTTGGTTGCATTGGCGGCTACCGGCCCGTGCCGTTTATTCCGCCGGTCCCGGCGCGAGCACTTCACGGCTGCCGTTGATGCCCATCGCGGACACCAGGCCCGCCGTCTCCATCTGCTCGACGAGGCGCGCCGCGCGGTTGTAGCCGATGCGCAATTGCCGCTGCACCGACGAGATCGACGCACGCCGCGTGCGCACCACGAAGGCGACGGCTTCGTCGTAAAGCGGATCGGCTTCGGCATCCGGCGTGTCGCCGAACAGATCGGGCGACGCGCCTTCGGTGGCCGGGCCGTCGAGAATGCCTTCCTCGTATTGCGGTTCGCCGAACTGCTTCAGATACTCGACGATCCGGTGCACTTCCTCGTCGGCGACGAACGCGCCGTGCACGCGCTGCGGGTAGCCCGTGCCTGGCGGCAGGAACAGCATGTCGCCCTGGCCGAGCAGCGATTCGGCGCCCATCTGATCGAGAATCGTGCGCGAGTCGATTTTCGACGACACCTGGAACGCCACGCGCGTCGGAATGTTCGCCTTGATGAGGCCGGTGATCACGTCCACCGAGGGACGCTGCGTCGCCAGAATCAGGTGAATGCCTGCAGCGCGCGCCTTCTGCGCGAGGCGCGCGATCAGTTCTTCGATCTTCTTGCCGGCGACCATCATCAGGTCGGCCAACTCGTCGATCACCACGACGATCAGCGGCAGCGGCGCGAGCGGCTCGGGTGCATCCGGGGTCAGCGAGAACGGGTTGCCGAGCTTCTTGCCCTTGGCTTCCGTATCGCGGATCTTCTGATTGAAACCGGCCAGGTTGCGCACGCCGACTGCGGACATGAGACGGTAGCGCTTTTCCATTTCGCCGACACACCAGTTCAGCGCGTTGGCCGCCAGCTTCATGTCGGTGACGACCGGCGCGAGCAGATGCGGAATGCCTTCGTACACCGACAGTTCCAGCATCTTCGGATCGATCATGATGAGCCGCACTTCTTCGGGCGTCGCCTTGTAGAGCAGCGAGCAGATCATCGCGTTGATCGCCACCGATTTGCCCGAACCCGTTGTGCCCGCAACCAGCATGTGCGGCGCCTTCGCCAGATCGGCAACCACCGGATGGCCGGTGATGTCCTTGCCCATCGCCAGCGTCAATTGCGAATGCGAGTTCTGGTAGACGCTGGCTTCGAGGATTTCGGACAGGCGGATCGTCTGCCGCTTGGCATTCGGTAGCTCGAGGCCCATGCAGGTCTTGCCGGGAATCGTCTCGACCACGCGAATCGACGTGAGACCGAGGCCGCGCGACAAGTCCTTCATCAGGCCGACGATCTGACTGCCGCGCACGCCGAGCGCCGGCTCGACTTCGAAGCGCGTGATGACCGGGCCGGCCGAATGGCCGACCACGGTGACCGGCACCTTGAATTCCTGCAAACGCTGCTCGATCAGCAGCCCGGTTTCGATGAGCTTTTCTTCTGAAACGGGTTCGACGTCGGTGTCGGCGCGCGCGAGCAGATCGAGCGTTGGCAACTCGACCATCGATGCCGCAGGTGCGCGGAATTCGAAGCCGTTGGCGGGGGCGTGGCCGCGCAGCGGGGTGCGCTGGGTTGCGGGTTCGGTGGGTTCGATGGGCTCAGCGGGCTCCGCAGGGTCGGTGAGCTCGGTCGAGGGTTCGGTTGCGAGGTGGGCTGCAGGTTGTGCGGTTTGGTGGGTGGGAGTGCTCGGCGTAGCGGTTGCGCCTGGTGCTGCGTGTACTGCCGGGACCGCTAGCGCGCCCGGTGCGTATGCCAGCCCGTTGGCGGCTTCGTCGACGATTGCGGCAGAGGTCACCGGGGCGGCCTGAACTGCAAAACTCGGGAAACGAACCACGTTCGACGGGTGCGGCGCGGTGCCTTGCGGCGCCACTGCGGCGGCGACGGTCGAAGCGTCCGAGGCGGATGACGAGTTCAAATCGTCGGCTACATCTACTGTTTCCAACGCGTCCGATACATCCGATAGGGCAGAGGTGTCCGTCATTTCCGCGTCGACTGGCGCGACAGCATCGATTCTGGTTTCCCAGGGCGCTAGCGGTTTATCGATGACGACTTCGGCAATCGGCACAGGCGCCGCGGGGTGCGTTTGCGTTGGTTCGTCTTCGACGAACGGCGGCACGTCCGTTTGCGCGTCGCTGGCTTCGAGTTGGGCTGCGAAGATTTGAAACGGCGTGGGCGTGGGCACCGGCGCTACATACTGCGTGGCTGGTGCTGGTGCTGGTGCTGGTGCTGGTGCTGGTGCTGGTGCTGGTGCTGGTGCTTCTGCCGATGCCACGGTTTTGGCTGGTGCCTCCGCTTGCGCCAGTGCCTCCGCTTGCACCGATGCCTCCGCCGATGTTGCTGCTTGTGCCGGTGTTGCCACTCGTGTCGATGCTGCCGCTTGCGCCGGTGCCAATGCGGATGCCGACGTGTGTGCCGCAATCAACGGTGCCTGGATAACCGGCGGCTCAATCGGCCATTGCACGACAGGCTCAGTATCTTCCTCGACCGGCACTTCAGAAGCGGCTTCGATTCGCGGTGTTTCGACGGGTGATTGCGTCGCTGTATGGTGGTTCGGCGCGGCCTCGGCGACGTCCTGCAAAGGCGCGCTTGCATGCCGTACCGCGGCCATTTCAACTTCGTTCGCATGTGACGACGAAGCCACACCCGATTGCCCAGCCTCGACCGGTGGCTCGGTACCCGTCAGAGCGTCCGGAGTCGTGGTCACGATCGCATTTTCCGCGCTGCTACTGCGCGCGAGGCTGACGCCGGCGATGTCGGTCCAGCGCGCGGCGTTTTCCGCGATGCTGCGAAGCGTCTCCTGGACGCTGGCGGGCGGCGTGACCTTTTGCTCGGTCGCCATCGGCCGGGTATAGCTCGGTGCCGGCGTGCTGAACGAAGCCGGACGCCGCGTCGTTTGTGCTGGCGCGGCGGTGGTGTCCGCGCGCGGAGCGGGCGAGAACGGCTGCTGGGCAGCCGTCGAGCGACTTCCCGAAGATCCTCCACTGGCGGCTGAACCCGGCATCGTCGACGGACGGCCTTCACCAGCCGACGCGTTCATCGCCGAACCGGCTGCCGAACCCGACGCCATCCGTGCTGCCGCCGTGGTGGGTGCCGCTTGCGCTGCAGCGGCCTGCGCGGCGACCGCTCCCGCGAAACCGGCCGTACCCGCCGCCCCCGAGCCAGCGCCCGACGACCCCACCGGACGTTGCTCTCCAGCAGAACGCCGACCAACCTGCGATGCGCCATCACGAGCCGGGGTCGCTGCCGATCCTGATCCCGCTGCCGAACCAGCTGCAGATGCGGGCGCACGCGGCGCCGTCGCCGATTCACGCAACCATCCGGCAGGCGCGACCGGTTCAGCCGGCATCCATGCAGTCCGGTCCGCGTTCTGCAAGTGTGTCGGTGTCGTCGCCTGCGTCGGCACTTGCCGTGGCGCCTGGCGCGGCGGTGTCGTGGCGGACGTGCGCAGTACCGGCTCCGCCTGCGCGGGCTGACTACGTGGCTTCACTGCGCCGGCCCGCCAGTTCGCCCCGGCGCCACGCGCCGCTGCGTCCCTGGCCGCGGCTGCGCCAGCCGCACCGGCAGCCGCAGCCGCATTGCGGCCGTTCGCCGGCGGCCGCCAGACGGTCGGGCGCGCATAACGTCCATTGCTTTTGGGCGCCATCGTGTTGGTCGACGTCGACATGTGCGACGGCAAACCGTCATCGACGCTGCGATGGCGGCGCGCTTCCTCATCGCGCTTGGCGAGGCCGCGTGACAGCCCAAGGCCGAATGCACCGTCGGCCCACACGGCGACGTCGCGCCAGCGGAAGTCGATCAGCCAGGGCAGGCTGATCAGGAGCAGGGCAAGCGCCGCGAGCGGCGTGCCGATATGTCCGGTCAGATGACCGAAGCCCGCCGCAAGCGCATGGCCGAAGCCATTCATGCCGGCCACGCCGATCAGCGACGCCTCCAGCGTGCAGCTTGCCACCATGACGCAGACGAAGCCGAGCCAAAGGCGGATCGTGCCGGGGCCGCGCAAACCTGCGCCGCCCGGCAGCACCGACTTCACGAGGCGCCAGAAAAGGGGAATGAACCAGACGGCCGACCCGCCGAACCAGCCGAAAACTACCGTGTGCATACTAGACATCAACGAATGACGGACGCGCAAGAACGCAATCCGTCGAGTTTAACCGGCGAAGCCCGATGCTTCGAAGGCAGACGCAAGTATGCCTGCGCCAAATGGAACGAACCGCGTACCGGTCACTTGGCGCTGCGGTCGAAGGTGAGCGTGTCGCCGTTATCGAGCACCAGTTGCATCTGCTGCGGCGCGCGCATCTGCACGCCGGTACGGTCGATGTGGTTCAGCGCGTCGAGATACGGACCTTCAATCTGTCCGCCCGGCGTCGCGCACGCCATGCGTGTGCCGCCCAGGGTGCCGAAGCTCAGTTTGCCGTCTTTCAGCGCATACGAACCCATGTAGCGGTTGCAGCCGGAAAAGCCGCTGGCGTGGCGCTGGCCTTTGTCGGTGGAGAGCACGAGCGTGATCGGCGCGCCCTGATCCGCGGACGGAATCGCGCGAGCCGTGCCGTCGGCCTGTTTCCAGCCGCTGAGTACCCAGCTGGTGTCGTCGAGCAACTGGGTGGCGGCCGGGTTGAACGGATCGGGCGGTGCGGCTTCCGCGTCGGGATGCTTCGGCATGGCGCACGCGCTGCATAGCGCGGCGATGCTCAACGCGGCGATGGCCGTGCGCGCAAAAGGGATGAAGCGCGTAACACCTCGCGCGGAGGAGCTTTGGAGCATGACGTCGGTCCTCTTCAAACTGGCGAAGGCGTAAGGGTAACGCACTCGGCACGCCGCACGCGAGCGCGACGTCGACGCATCGGGTGCGGTGCGGGGTACGGTGCGGGGTGCGCATCGGGGGACGCATGTTAACATCGTGTTCTACTCAATCCCACCCTCATCCGACTTTTATCTGGAGACCCCATGCAGATCGGCCAACGGATCGGCACACCCCTTTCTGAATCCGCCACGCGCGTCATGCTGCTCGGCGCCGGCGAGCTCGGCAAGGAAGTGATCATCGCGCTGCAACGGCTGGGCGTCGAAGTGATCGCCGTCGACCGTTATCCGAATGCGCCGGGTCATCAGGTCGCACATCGCTCGCACGTGATCGACATGACCGACCGTGCCGCCTTGCGCGCGCTGGTCGAACAGGAACGCCCGCACCTGATCGTCCCCGAGATCGAAGCCATCGCGACCGACGCACTCGCCGCCATCGAAACCGACGGCCTCGCCGAAGTGATCCCGACTGCGCGCGCCACGCAACTCACGATGAACCGCGAAGGCATCCGCCGTCTGGCCGCTGAGGAGCTCGGCCTGCCGACCTCGCCGTACGCGTTCGCCGATTCGCTCGAGGAACTGCGCGCGGGCATCGCCAAAGTCGGCTATCCGTGCGTCGTGAAGCCGGTGATGTCGTCGTCGGGCAAGGGGCAGTCGGTGCTGAAGAGCGACGCGGACGTCGAACCCGCCTGGCAATATGCAATGGCGGGTGGCCGCGTGAATCACGGCCGGGTGATCGTCGAAGGTTTTATCGACTTCGAATACGAAATCACGCAACTCACTGTGCGCGCGATCGATCCGGCGAGCGGCGAAGTCAGCACGTATTTTTGCGACCCGATCGGCCACGTGCAGGTGGCGGGTGACTACGTCGAATCGTGGCAGCCGCAGCCGATGAGCCCGCTCGCGCTGGAACGTTCGCGCGAAGTGGCGCACAAAGTCACTGCGGCATTGGGCGGCAGGGGCCTGTTCGGTGTGGAACTTTTCGTGCGTGGCGATGACGTATGGTTCTCGGAAGTGAGTCCGCGTCCGCACGATACCGGCTTGGTCACGCTGTGCTCGCAACGCTTCTCGGAGTTCGAACTGCATGCGCGCGCGATTCTCGGTTTGCCGGTGGATACGTCGCTGCGGGCGCCGGGCGCGTCGGCGGTGATTTACGGCGGGCTGGACGAAACGGCGATCGCTTTCGAAGGCGTCGCGGCGGCGTTGGCCGTGCCGAATGCGGATCTGCGGCTCTTCGGCAAGCCGGAGAGCTTCGTCAAGCGCCGCATGGGTGTGGCGCTGGCCACCGGCGAGACAATCGACGAAGCACGCTCGCGCGCGAAGCAGGCCGCGGCGGCGGTGCGGCCGGTTTCCACGAAGTAAGGTGCGCTAAAGCGCTGCCTTGCGGCGCTGCAGCGTGTCGATGTGCCGTGAAGTGAAGTACTCGCGCGCCGCGCAAATCCGCCGCGCGCGAAACCCGACTCATTGAAGTTCGTTGAAGTAGAGGTACGTATGCCCCTGGAATCCCGCAAGAACATGCGGTCTGGAAGGTTCGGCCGTCTCGGCGCACTGGGTGTGATACTCGCGCTGTGTGCAGGGATGACAGGGTGCGGCCTCGCCGCTGCGCCGTGCAGGGTGGCGTCGGCTGGACTGAAGATCGTGCCGCTGGTCGGGCACGTTGCCGCCGCGCCGACCGACGCTTGCGCCGATGTGATCGATCCATAAGCAATCCATAAGCGATCCACGACCGGTTCGCGGTGGACTCATGAGCGTTCGTTCCGGGCGCGCAACACAGCCGCAGCGCAAGGCGTGACGCCCATGCTTGATGTGCAACAACAATCGAGGCTTCGAATGAAGAAATGGCTTGTTGCAGTCACCGCGGCAGCGGGTCTTGTGGCGCTGTACGGCAATGCATGGGCCGCGCCATTGAACCTCGCCGACATTCAGGCGAAGAATCGCCAGACGCACAAATACACCTGCGCGACCGGCAAGATTCTGCAGGTGACCTACTGGAACACGGCGAACGGCCAGAGCTTCGCGCTCGTGCCCGTCAAGGGCCAGCAACTGCTGTTCGTCAACACGATCTCGGCTTCCGGCGCGAAGTATCAGGCCGGCAGCTACACCTGGTGGACCAAGGGTCCGCGCGCCGACCTGTACGACGCGACGGACGGCGAAAACGCCCCGCCGATGCTGTCCGACTGCGTCACCATCAATCGCTGAGCATGATGCGGCGGCTTTCTTCAGACACGCCGCCTGCCTCGCCTGACGTTCGCCCTACGTTTGCCTTTGCCTTGCGGCGCTGCCCGCCTGCGCGCATCCTTTCCGTTCGAGTAGTAAGCTGTCCGGCGTGGCATCCGCTGTGCGCGCTGCCATCCCTGTCGCCAGTGTCATCGCTATTGCCGTTATGTCAGGCCGCGCAAGGCTCGCGCGGTTGTCGCCGTCTTCGATCGTCCGATATTGGACTTCAACGGGCGGGCTCATGGCCCGCGTCCGTTTCATCAAGCGAGACCCTCCATGAAAGCATCGGACCTGTTCGTCAAATCGCTGGAAGCCGAAGGTGTCGAGTACGTGTTCGGCATCCCGGGTGAAGAAAATCTCGATCTGCTCGAATCGCTGCGCCGCTCGAAAATTCGTCTGATTCTTACGCGTCACGAGCAGGCGGCCGGTTTCATGGCCGCCACCTATGGACGCCTCACGGGACGCACCGGCGTGTGTCTGGCCACCCTCGGGCCGGGCGCGACCAACTTCGTGACCGCTGCCGCGTATGCGCAGCTAGGCGGCATGCCGATGCTGATGGTGACCGGGCAAAAGCCGATCAAATCGAGCAAGCAGGGGCATTTTCAGATCGTCGACGTGGTGCGGATGATGGAGCCGCTCACCAAGTACACGCGGCAGATCGTGTCGATCGCCAACATTCCGGCCGCGGTGCGCGAAGCGGTTCGTCAGGCAGAAGAAGAGCGGCCGGGCGCCACACACCTTGAATTGCCTGAAGACGTTGCGCACGAAGAAGGCGACGGCCATCCGATTCCGAAGAGCTTCAGTCGCCGCCCCGTTGCCGAGGAAAAGGCCGTGGCGCGCGCGGTCGAGGCGATCACGAAAGCGAAGCATCCCTTGCTGATGATCGGCGCGGGCGGCAACCGCAAGACCACCACCAAGATGCTGCGCGAATTCGTCGACCAGATCGGCATTCCGTTTTTTACGACGCAGATGGGCAAGGGTGTGATCGACGAATCGCACCCGATGTGGCTCGGCAACGCCACCTTGTCCGACGGCGACTTCGTGCATCGCGCGATCGACCACGCGGATTGCATCATCAATGTCGGCCACGACGTGATCGAGAAACCACCGTTTTTCATGCGCAGCGGCGACGCCGGCGAGAAGACGGTGATTCACGTCAACTTTCTCGGCGCGGAAGTCGACACGGTGTATTTCCCGCAGATCGAGGTGGTCGGCGATATCGCCAACGCGGTGTGGCAACTCAAGGAAAGCCTCAAGGAGCGTCAGGAACACTGGGATTTCACGCGCTTCAAGGAGATCAAGCAGCACTTCGAGGAGCATCTGGTCAAAGGCCAGCACGACGACCGTTTCCCGATGTACCCGGTGCGGATCGTCAACGACGTCTACGAGACCACGCCGGTGGACGGCATCGTCTGTCTGGACAACGGCATGTACAAGATCTGGTTCGCGCGCTACTACCGCGCGCACGAACCGAATTCGCTGCTGCTCGATAACGCCTTGGCATCGATGGGCGCCGGTTTGCCGTCGGCGATCGCGACCAAGATCGTGCACCCGGACCGCAAGGTCATGGCAGTGTGCGGCGACGGCGGCTTCATGATGAATTCGCAGGAGCTGGAAACGGCGGTGCGTCTGAAGCTCGATCTGGTGGTCCTGATTTTGCGCGACGACGCGTTCGGCATGATCCGCTGGAAGCAGGAAAACATGAACTTCCCGGACTACGGCATGACGCTGCGCAACCCGGATTTCGTCGCGTATGCAGAAAGCTACGGCGCGAAGGGGCATCGCATTGAATCGGCCGCGGAATTCGCGCCGCTGCTGCGCGAATGTTTCACGACGCCGGGCGTGCATGTGATCGATTTGCCGATCGACTACTCGGACAATGAGCGTGTGCTGAATCGCGAGATCAAGCGGCTGAGCGCCCAACTTTGAATGGTGCGGCCATGTGCGGCAACGGGGCATAGTCCTTGCCGGCTGCATGGCTGATGTCAGGCATTGGATCAAGGAGAACGCGTCATGTTGAACAAGACTTACCCGTACTACCTCGCCAACGTTGCGGTGGCGGCCAACACCGATCTCGAGGTCACGGATAAATTCAGCGGCGAAGTGGCGACCTGCGTGGCGATGGCAGACGCGGCGGCAATCGACAAGGCAATCGGCTATGCCGTCGACGCGATGCCCGCGATGCGCGCATTCCCGCCGTTCAAGCGCCAAGCCGTGCTCGAACACTGCGTGAAGCGGTTTCGCGAGCGATACGACGAATTGGCGCTCGCGCTGTGTATCGAAGCGGGCAAGCCGATCAACGACTCGAAAGGCGAGGTCACGCGTCTGATCGACACGTTCAAGGTGGCGGCTGAAGAGTCGGTGCGCATCGACGGCGAGATCATCAATCTGGAGATTTCGCCGCGGGCGAAGGGCTATCACGGCTATGTGAAGCGTGTGCCGATCGGTCCGTGCTCGTTTATCTCGCCGTTCAATTTCCCGCTGAACCTGACCGCGCACAAGGTCGCGCCGGCGATCGCCGCAGGCGTGCCGTTCGTGTTGAAACCGGCGAGCCGCACGCCGGTCGGCGCGCTGATCATGGGCGAGATTCTGGCGGAAACCGATTTGCCGAAAGGCGCATTCTCGATTCTTCCCGCGCATCGCGATGGCGCCGATCTGTTCACCACCGACGAACGATTCAAGCTGCTGTCCTTCACCGGCTCGCCCGCGGTGGGCTGGGAACTGAAGAAAAAGGCTGGCAAGAAGAAGGTGATTCTGGAGCTGGGCGGCAACGCGGCGGCGATCGTCGACGGCGATCAGGGCGGCAAGCTCGACTACGTGGTCGACCGGCTGGCGTTCGGCGCGTTCTATCAGTCGGGGCAGAGTTGCATCGGCGTGCAGCGGATTCTGGTGCACGCGAAGATTTACGACGCCCTGCGCGAGAAGCTGATCGCGAAGACGAAGTCGCTGATCATGGGCGATCCGAAGGACGAAAAGACCTTCGTCGGGCCGATGATCTCCGAATCGGAGTCCAACCGTCTCGCCGGCTGGATGGAAAGCGCGGTGCAGGCGGGCGCGAAGATCGTCGCCGGCGGCAAGGTGGAGGGCGCGATGTTCGAGGCCACGCTGCTCGAAGGCGTGAAGCGCGACACTGACCTCTATCGCAAGGAAGCCTTCGGCCCGGTGGCGATTCTGGAGCGTTTCGACGATTTCGACGCTGCGCTCGCCACCGTCAACGACAGCGACTTCGGCCTGCAGGCCGGCGTGTTCACCGATTCGCTCGCCCATGCGCACCGCGCGTGGGATCTGCTCGACGTAGGCGGCGTGGTGATCAACGACGTGCCGTCGTTCCGGGTCGACAACATGCCGTATGGCGGCGTGAAAGATTCCGGGCTCGGGCGCGAGGGTGTGCGCTACGCGATCGAGGATATGACCGAGATGCGCCTGATGGTGATGCGCGAGACGTGGTGACGGGGCAGTGTGGCGGGTGGGGTTGAGCCGGACTGTCATGCATCTGTCGCACGCGCGCACTACGCTGCCTGCGGAGCGTTCCGACCCTCGCAGGCCGTTTTTCGGAGCGGCACGGACGGCCCGGTGAGCGGCTCGCTGCCCGGCTTTCGCCGTCGTAAGCAGAAAGCGGGCAGGTGCGCCATGAGTGTTTTTGCTGAAGTGCTACAATACCGGCCTTTCCGGCGGGTGTTTCCGCCGGCCGGAGCCGGCCGCATTTTTCCCGTAATACTGACGGGTCCCGTGCGGAACGCCGTGGCTCCGCCTTCATCCTGATGCCCTCTGCGGTTCCGACCGCTGCCGCGCGCACCGCGCCAAGCGCATTTTTAGCGAAAGCCACCATGTCCGACACAGCCGTCACGCCCAGTACTGCGACTTTTGATCAATTCGGTCTCGCGCCCGACATCCTGAAAGCCGTCAAAGAATCGGGCTACACCATCCCTACGCCGATCCAGGAGCAGGCGATTCCCGTCGTGCTGGCCGGCCGGGACATGATGGGCGCCGCGCAAACCGGCACCGGCAAGACCGCGAGCTTCTCGCTGCCGATCATCCAGCGCTTGCTGCCGCAGGCCAGCACAAGCGCTTCGCCCGCCCGCCATCCGGTGCGCGCGCTGATCCTCACGCCGACCCGCGAACTGGCCGACCAGGTGGCGGCGAACGTGCAGTCGTACGCGAAGCACACGGCGCTGCGCAGCGCCGTGGTGTTCGGCGGTGTCGATATGAACCCGCAGTCCGAGCAGCTGCGCCGCGGCGTCGAAATTCTGATCGCGACGCCAGGCCGTCTGCTCGACCACGTGCAACAGAAAACCGCTAATCTCGGCCAGGTGCAGATCCTCGTGCTCGACGAAGCCGACCGGATGCTCGACATGGGCTTCCTGCCGGATTTGCAGCGCATCCTGAACCTGCTGCCGAAGGAACGTCAGACGCTGCTGTTTTCGGCTACGTTCTCGGGCGAAATCAAGAAACTGGCCGCCACGTATCTGCGCGACCCGCAGACCATCGAAGTCGCGCGCAGCAATTCGACTGCGACGAATGTGACGCAGATCGTTTATGAAGTGGCCGAGGGCGACAAGACGGGCGCGGTCGTTAAGCTGATTCGCGACCGCGGCCTGAAGCAGGTGATCGTGTTCTGTAACAGCAAGATCGGCGCGAGCCGGCTGGCGCGGAGTCTGGAGCGCGACGGTGTGATCGCTACGGCGATTCACGGCGACCGGACCCAGAATGAACGGATGCAGGCTCTGGATGCGTTCAAGCGTGGCGAGATCGAGGCTTTGGTGGCGACGGACGTCGCTGCGCGCGGTTTGGACATTGCCGAACTGCCCGCCGTGATCAACTTCGATCTGCCGTTCAATGCGGAAGATTACGTGCACCGGATTGGCCGTACCGGGCGTGCCGGTGCTTCCGGCGATGCGTTGTCGCTGTGCAGCCCGAATGAGCGTAAGCAGCTTGCCGATATCGAAAAGCTGATCAAGCGGCCTTTGGAAGTGCAACACCTGACTGTCGATACGCCGGTGCGGCATCACCATGAAGACCGTCCGCCGCGGCGCGAGCGCGTGGATGGCCGTGCAGAGGGGCGTGACGAGCGGGGCGGTCGCCGGCGTTCGGGGGCTTCGTCCTCGGGATCGTTCGATCGGCCGCATCATCATCGTGCGCAGCCTGTGGATGATTTCTTCCTCAAGCCTTATGAGCCTTCGGCGGCTTCGGTGAGGAAGGTTGAGGAGGCGGCTGCCTCGTCTGCCGCTGCTCCGCAGAAGTCGACTTCCAAGCAGCCGTTGGCTGCGTTGCTCGGTGGGTTTGGTATGCCGAGGAAGTCGCCGTCGTCTACCTGATTGCTGGCTTTTTTCCTGGGTTTTGTTGTTTTTAGTGTTTCTTTTCTGAGCGGTTCTTTTACTGGCGCTGCCTCTATTCGGGACGGCCGCTACGGCTCGCCGCCATCACATCACAGTTGCACGCCCGTGTGCTGCGCCCATGCTGCCGTTGCGGCAGCGTAAAAGCCCTCTAGCGTCGCATGCCCGGTCCCGTCTAGTTCAAGACCCAGATGACGCGCGGCTGCGTTCAGTGCTTCAAGCGGTTTGTCGTTGTCTAGCGCGGTTGCGCCGTTTTGCTTGCTGAGCTTTTCGCCCTGATCGTTCGTGACCACCGGTACGTGCAGATACTCCGGCGTCGGCACGCCGAGGCAACGCTGTAGGTAGATCTGTCGCGCTGTTGAATCCATCAAGTCCGCGCCGCGCACGATGTGCGTGATGTCCGCGTCTGCATCGTCGACCACCACCGCCAGTTGGTACGCCCACTGATCGTCAGCGCGTCTCAGCACGAAGTCGCCGACCTCGGTGGCCAGGTTCTGCGTCTGCTTGCCCTGCCAGCGGTCCTCGAATGTGATCACCGCCGCGTCGCCGTCGGGGACGCGCAGGCGCCATGCGCGCGCCGGTTTGCCATGCAGGCCGCTGCGGCAGGTGCCGGGGTAGGCAAGGGTGGTGTTGCGCGCGTGGACATGCAGCAACGAGTCGGCAATCTCTTTGCGCGTGCAGCCGCATGGATAGATCAGGCCGGCGGCCTTCAATTGCTCCAGGGCTTCCTGATAGCGCGCAATACGATCGCTTTGCCAGACGGGTGGCTCGTCTGCGTGCATGCCGAAATGCTCGAGGGTCGACAGAATCTCCTCGGCCGCGCCTGGGACGGTGCGAGGCCCGTCGATGTCTTCGACGCGCACCAGCCACGCACCGCCATGCGCGCGCGCGTCCAGCCAGCTTGCGAGCGCGCTCACTAGTGAGCCGAAATGCAAGGGCCCGGTAGGCGACGGCGCGAAGCGTCCACGATAGGTCATGGGGTCGATTGGTGTGCTGATGCGCAAAGACGAAGAGCAGCTGAGGGACTCATGCCGCTCAGCCATGAATCCGTATGGGGGCAGCGGCGGGCTGCAACGTGAAGACGCGCGCCCGTGACAACCGCCCGCATCACGCGGCGTGCGCCGCCTTGCCGTCCGGATGGCATTCCGGACACGTCTTGCCCGCCACGTACATCGGCGATTGTTGCGCTTCGGGCGTCACCACTGCGCGGCAGCCGAAGCATTGCACGGTCGCAGTCGGCTCCAGTTGCGGATTCAGCGCGGTGCGGTAGTCGAAGACGAAGCAGTCGCCGTGATAGTGCGCACCGCCGACTTCCTCGAAATACTTCAGGATGCCGCCTTCGAGCTGGTACACGTTCTCGATGCCGACTTCCTTCATGTGGATCGCCGCCTTTTCGCAGCGAATCCCGCCTGTGCAGAACGACACGACCGTCTTGCCTTCGAGATCGGCGCGGTTTTGCTCGATGACTTCCGGAAATTCGCTGAATTTCGTAATGCGGTAGTCGAGCGCGTCGTCGAACGTGCCGACGTCCACTTCGAACGCATTGCGTGTGTCCAGCATAACAACAGGGCGGCCTTCGTCGTCATGGCCGCGGTCGAGCCAGCTTTTCAGCGTGGGGGCGTCGACGAACGGCGCGCGGCCAAGCTCCGGCCGGATGGCCGGCTTTTTCATCGTGATGATCTCGCGCTTGAGCTTGACCAGCATGCGCGTGAACGGCTGCTTGTCCGACAGGCTTTCCTTGAACTGCAAGTTGACGAACTTGCCATCAAACAGCGCGTCGTGACGGATGTAGTCGATAAACGCGTCTGTGGCTTCGCGCGTGCCGGCCACGAACAGGTTGATGCCTTCCGGCGCCAGCAGAATGGTGCCGCGCAAGCCGAGCGCATTACAGCGCTCCGTCACGAACGGGCGCCATGCGGCGGTGTCTTCGATGGTCGCGAAATGATACGCGGCGAGATTGACGATACTCATGTGTGTCCAGCGGTAAGAGGTGGCGGCGCGAAAAACGGGGCGCATTGAAACGCCCGCATTCAAGCTCCATGCGGCGCGGCCACGTCGAAAAGGGCGAAACCCGTATTATCCCTCAAGCTGGCGCTTTGGCCGACTCGGCCGAATGGCCAACCCTTTGCGGCAGCGCAAATCGCCTGCACAACGCGGGTGAGCGGTGCGCTCGCGTTGCCGTCCTAAGCCGAACGGCTAACGCGCGGTTTTGGCCTGAAAACTCCGGGAGGGTGGAGTTACAATGTCGCCCATGTCAGATCCCCGCTTCGTTCATCTTCGCGTCCACTCCGAATTCTCGATTGCCGACGGCATCGTGCGTCTTGACGACATCGTCAAGGCCGCCGCCAAAGACGGTCAGGGTGCGCTCGCCCTTACCGACCTCGGCAACGCGTTCGGCCTCGTCCGTTTCTACAAGGAAGCCCGCGGCAAAGGGGTCAAACCCATTGCCGGCTGCGACGTCTGGATCACCAATCCCGACGACCGCGAGAAGCCGTCCCGTTTGCTGCTGCTGGTCAAGAACCGGCGCGGCTATCTGAATCTGTGCGAGCTGCTCAGCAAGGCATCGCTCACCAACCAGTATCGCGGCCGTGCGGAAATCGAAGCAGGCTGGCTCGAATCCGGTCTGGGCGAAGGCCTGCTCGCGTTGTCGGGCGCGCAACAGGGCGACATCGCCCTCGCACTCGCCGCCGGTAACGAAGAAGCGGCCAAGCGCAACGCATTGCATTGGGCGAAGGTGTTTCCTGGCGGCTTCTATATCGAACTGCAACGGTGCGGTCAGCCGGGCGGCGAGCAGTACGTGCAGCAGGCGGTTGCACTCGCGGCATCGCTGAAATTGCCGGTGGTGGCCACCCACCCCATGCAGTTCATGACGCCGGACGATTTCACCGCGCACGAAGCGCGCGTGTGTATTTCGGAAGGCGACATCCTCGCGAATCCGCGCCGCTCGAAGCGCTTTACGTCCGAACAGTATTTCCGCACGCAGGAAGAAATGGCGGAGCTGTTCGCGGACCTGCCGTCGGCGCTCGCCAATAGTGTCGAAATCGCCAAGCGCTGCAACCTGACGCTCGAACTCGGCAAGCCGAAGCTGCCGCTCTTTCCGACGCCCGACGGCATGTCGCTCGACGACTACCTCGTGCAATTGTCAAAAGAAGGCCTCGAAAAGCGTCTCGAACAGCTGTACCCGGACGCGGCCGAGCGCGAAGCGCAGCGCGAAACGTACTACCAGCGCCTCGAATTCGAGTGCGGCACGATCATCAAGATGGGCTTCCCAGGCTACTTCCTGATCGTTGCGGACTTTATCAACTGGGCCAAGAACAACGGCGTGCCGGTCGGTCCGGGCCGGGGTTCGGGCGCAGGTTCGCTGGTCGCGTATGCGCTCGGCGTGACCGACCTCGATCCGCTGCGCTACAACCTGCTGTTCGAACGTTTTCTGAATCCGGAACGCGTGTCGATGCCTGACTTCGACATCGACTTCTGCCAGCACGGTCGCGACCGAGTGATTCAGTACGTGAAAGAGAAGTACGGCGCGGACGCCGTGTCGCAGATCGCCACCTTCGGCACGATGGCGGCGAAAGCGGCCGTGCGAGACATCGGCCGCGTGCTCGATCTTGGCTATATGTTCACGGACGGCATCGCCAAGCTGATTCCCTTCAAGCCGGGCAAGCACGTCACCATCGCCGACGCGATGAAGGAAGAGCCGCTCTTGCAGGAGCGCTTCGACAACGAAGACGAAGTGCATCAGCTGCTCGAACTCGCGCAGCGCGTGGAAGGCCTCACGCGTAACGTCGGTATGCACGCGGGCGGCGTGCTGATCGCGCCTGGCAAGCTGACCGATTTCTGCCCGCTCTATACGCAGGGCGACGAAAGCGGCGTCGTGAGCCAGTACGACAAGGACGACGTCGAAGCTGTCGGCCTCGTGAAGTTCGACTTTTTGGGCCTCACCACGCTGACCATTCTGGACTGGGCCGAGCGCTATATTCGCCGTCTCGATCCGTCGAAGAAAGACTGGTCGCTCGCGCAGGTGCCGCTCGACGACGCGGCGTCGTTCTCGATCCTGAAGAAAGCGAACACGGTCGCCGTGTTCCAGCTGGAAAGCCGCGGCATGCAAGGCATGCTGAAAGACGCGCAGCCTGACCGCTTCGAGGACATCATCGCGCTGGTCGCGTTGTATCGTCCGGGCCCAATGGACCTGATCCCGAGCTTCTGCGCGCGTAAGCACGGCCGCGAAGTGGTGGAGTATCCGGATCCGCGCGTTGAATCTGTTCTGAAAGAGACCTACGGCATCATGGTCTACCAGGAGCAGGTGATGCAGATGGCGCAGATCATCGGCGGCTACTCGCTCGGTGGCGCCGACTTGTTGCGTCGCGCGATGGGTAAGAAGAAGGCCGAGGAAATGGCCGAGCACCGCGAGCTGTTCCGCCAGGGCGCCGCGAAGAACGGGCTGGCCGGCGAGAAAGCGGACGAAATCTTCGACTTGATGGAGAAGTTCGCGGGCTACGGCTTCAACAAATCTCACGCGGCGGCGTATGCGCTTCTGGCGTACTACACCGCATGGCTGAAGGCGCACCATCCGGCGGAATTCATGGCGGCGAATATGTCGCTCGCCATGGACGACACGGACAAGGTCAAGATCCTGTTCGAGGATTGCCTCACGAACAAGATGGCCGTGCTGCCGCCGGACGTCAATCTGTCGGCGTATCGGTTCGAGCCGGTCGCGGAAGCAGACGGAAAGCGCTCGAAGACGATCCGCTATGGACTCGGCGCGATCAAGGGCAGCGGCCAGAACGCGATCGAAGAAATCATCCGCGCACGCGAAGAAGGTCCGTTCATCGACATCTTCGACTTCTGCAACCGGGTCGACCGCCGGATCGTCAATCGCCGCACGGTGGAAGCATTGATCCGCGCGGGTGCGTTCGACACGCTGCATGCGAATCGCGCGCAACTGATCGCCTCGGTCTCGCTGGCCATGGAAGCCGCTGAGCAGGCAAGCGCCAATGCGATGCAGGCGGGCCTGTTCGATATGGGCGACGCGCCGTCGCAAGGTCACGAACTGGTCGACGAGCCGGAATGGCCGGAAAAGAAGAAGCTGCAGGAAGAGAAGGCCGCGCTCGGCTTCTACCTGTCGGGCCATCTGTTCGATGCCTACAAAGATGAAGTGCGCCGTTTCGTGCGCCAGAAGATCGGCGAATTGAAGGAAGGGCGCGACAAGCTGGTCGCAGGTGTGATCGCGTCGCTGCGCACACAGATGACCCAACGCGGCAAGATGCTGATCGCGCTACTCGACGACGGCACCGGCCAATGCGAAGTGACCGTCTTCAACGAGACCTTTGAGGCGCACAAACAGCTGTTCAAGGAAGACGAATTGCTGGTGGTGCAGGGCCAGGCGCGTAACGACGCATTCACCGGCGGCATCCGTTTCACGGTCGACACGGTGATGGACCTCGGCCGCGCGCGTTGCCGTTATGCGGAAGCCGTGAAGGTGCAGATGAACGGCAATGCGGACGCGTTGGCATTGCGGCGCGTGCTCGAAGCGCATAGCGCGGGTAAGGACGAGCCGCAAGCTGCGCCGGCGCCGGCGGCGTCATCGCGCGGTGGCAATGGCGGCGGCGGTGGCCGCAACGGCGGCGGCTATGGCGGTGGCGGCCAGCGGCAGGCCGTGCAGATTCCGAACGGTCTTGCAGTGCAGGTGGTCTATCGCAGCGAAAACGCGCAAGGCGAAATGCGTCTGGGCGATGCGTGGCGCGTGAAGCCGACCGACGAACTGCTCGCGGCATTGCGCGGTGAGTTTGCCGGAAGCTCGATCGAAATCGTTTATTGATGGCTGGTTGGCCTGCGCGGTCGCGTGGGCGTGGGCTAACCGTTGGCGAGTCGCGGCCGCTAGCGCCGCGTCTGCTCCCCCATCCGCGCCAGCTTCAGAAACCGGTAGTACACCGTTTCGGCGTTGAACACCGCGATCATAAAACCCGCGCGGCCGTCGAGAAAGCCACGCCGCAGCACATAGGTCCGCACGAACGCCCACGCGCCGCGCCCGAGCGCCTTGCTAAAACTGCCGCGCTTGCCCGCTGCGTGACGTTGCTGCGCACCCGCCGTCGAATACGCGTCGAGCTTGCGCAATACGCCTTCGAAGTCCTCGTACGAGTAGTGCATCAGCTTGCCGGTCAGTCGCTGCGACGGCGAGTCGAACACCAGGCGCTCGTGCACGAGGTCGTCGGAGAAACGCGCGGCGCCACGTTTGAACAGGCGCGGAATCCAGTCCGGATACCAGCCGCTGTGGTGAATCCAGTGGCCGCAAAAGCTCGACAACCGGTCCACCGCGTAGACATCGGCGGTGGGCGCGGCCAGCGCCGCGCGGATCGCCGCAGCCAGTTCCGGCGTGACGATTTCGTCGGCGTCGATCGAGAGAATCCAACTGGTGGTCAACGCGTCCACGGCGCGGTTTTTTTGCGGACCGAAGCCCGGCCAGTCGGTTTGCTCCAGCACGCGCGCGCCGTGTGCCCGGGCAATGTCGGCGGTACCGTCGGTGCTGCCGCCGTCGATCACGACGATCTGATCGGCGAAGGCCACGGCCTGCAGGCATTCGGCCAGTCGCGCCGCCGCGTTTTTGGTGATGATGGCGACGCCGAGGGTGGTTTCTTGCATACCTGAATTGCTCGGAGGGTGCAGGGTGGCGAAATGGGTCGCGCAAGTATACACAGCGCGCGGCGGCCTTGGCCGGACGCGTCCGTCGGCCGCTGCCGGCCTGTGAATCCGGCCGGATCTGGTCGAATCTGGCCAGTTCATCACTACCGGCCGCGCAATCCGCAACCGTTTACAATGCCGTATTTAATTTTACGTACAGCGGGCATTCCGCCCGCTGTACGGATGCTGTCCCGCATTCCCAGAGGATTCCTTGAGCGCGAAGCCTACGTTAAGCAAACCCATCGGTACAGGTGAGGCATCGTCGCCTGCCGTCGTCTTCCGGCGCTTGTGGCCATATATCAAGCCGCTGTTGTGGGTGGTGATCGGCGCGATCGTCGCAATGGCCGTGAGCGCCGGCACCGACGCGGCGATCCCCGCCTTGCTCAAACCGCTGCTGGACAAGGGTTTCGGCGCGCATGCCAACGACAACGCCAAGTGGTTCGTCCCGGCCGCAGTGATCGGCCTCGCGCTGGTTCGCGGCGTGTCGCAATACGCTTCGGGTTATCTGCTTGCCTACGTATCGAACAAGATCCTGCTCGATCTGCGCCTGAAGATGTTCGACCGCATGATCCACACGAGCGTGGCGTTCTTCCAGCGCGAAACCGCGAGCACGGTAATCAACGCGATCGTCTTCGAGGTCAACCAGATTCTCAACGTGTTGTTGAGCGTGCTGGTCACCCTGGTGCGCGATTCGCTGACAGTCGTCTTCCTGCTCGGCTACCTGTTTTATCTGAACTGGCGCCTGACGCTGATCGTCGCGGTGCTGCTGCCGGGGATCGGCTGGCTGGTGGGCAAAATCAACCGCCGTTTGCGGCGCCTGAACCGCGAGCATCAACTGCTGACCAACGAACTGTCGTACATCGTCGAAGAGACGGTGGGCGGCTACAAGGTCGTCAAGGTGCACAACGGCGAGCAGTACGAGACGGATCGCTTCACGGCGATGAGCAAGCGTCTGCGCGGCTACGCCATGCGCATGACCGTCTCCGGCGGCCTCGCGCAACCGTTGACGCAGTTCCTCGCGTCGATTGCGCTCGCCGTGGTGATTACGATTGCCGTGGTGCAGTCGTCGTCGGATCAAACCACCGTCGGCGGCTTTGTGGCGTTTGTCACGTCGATGCTCCTGATCATCTCGCCGCTCAAGCACCTGATGGACGTGAACCAGCCGCTGCAACGCGGCATGACGGCGTGCGAGCTGATTTTCGGCCTGATCGACGAGCCCTCCGAACCGGAAGGCGGCGGCAAGCCGCTCGAGCGCGCTCACGGCGAAGTGGAATTCCGCGACGTATCGTTCACCTACGGCAGCAACGCCACGCATGGCCGGCACACGCTCGATCAGGTGTCGTTCAAGGTGGCGCCGGGCGAAATGGTAGCGCTCGCGGGCCCGTCGGGCAGTGGCAAGACCACGCTGGTGAATCTGCTGCCGCGCTTTTTCGATCCGACCGGCGGCGAGATTCTGGTCGACGGCGTCGCGCTGCCTGAATATGGCCTGCACGCGCTGCGCAGCCAGATCGCGATGGTGAGCCAGGATGTGGTGCTGTTCAACGATACGGTGGCGAACAATGTCGCTTATGGCCAGACGGCCGAGCCGGACAAGGTCAAGGCGGCGCTGCGCGCGGCGAACCTGTGGGACACCGTCGAGGCGATGCCCAATGGTATCGATACGCTGGTCGGCGACAACGGCATGATGCTCTCGGGCGGTCAACGCCAGCGTCTGGCGATCGCGCGCGCGATCTACAAGGACGCGCCGATCCTGATTCTCGACGAAGCCACCTCGGCGCTGGATTCGGAATCCGAACGCCACGTGCAGGCGGCGCTGGAAACCTTGATGAAGGGCCGGACCACGCTCGTGATCGCGCACCGTTTGTCGACCATCGAACGCGCCGACCGGATTCTGGTGATGGATGCAGGGCGGATTGTCGAGCGCGGCAGCCATCGCGAGCTGCTGACGCAAGGCGGGCTGTACGCGCATTTGCATCGCATCCAGTTCCAGCAGGACGCGGCGTAAATCCGGGCGTGAGCGCGGGCGTCGTAGAGATTTGCGTCTCCGGCGCCGCCCACCGCCTAAGCGGAGTAAACCCGTTTGGCTAGCTTGGCCAACTGTGTTTCGATGGCGCTCATGACGTCGGCCGGCGCGATCTCGTCCACGTCGCCGCTGCTCTGAATGCCAATCGAGTGGCATTTTTCGGTCAGGCGCAGATAGGGCGGTTCGCGGTCGGAAAACAGCGAGACGCTCGGCGTTGGCGTGGAGTGCGCGACGTGCATCAAGCCGCCGTCCGCCCCCACAAAGAGACTTGCCTGCGCGATCATTTCGCGCGACTGCAGCAACGTCAGCTTGCCGACATATGAAGTGATTTTCAGCGTGCTGAATGTTCGGTTCAACAATTCATCCGCTAGCGCAGCCCCGTTGTCCGAGCCAAGCAGAATGACCTGCTTCGGCATGTTCCGCTCGTCCGAGCGATCGATGAGTTCGAGTAACGCCCCCCATTGCCGGTAGGTGCGGTTCGCATCGATCCCGCCGACGGCAAACGCCAGAAACCGGTCGCCGGGCAGGAGCGGGAGAACCGAATCGTGAGTGCGCGCGTTCGCCACCAGATACGGTTTGCTCATCGAAACGATTTCCGCGTCGCTGTAGCCGAGCGAGAAGACGTGGTTGATCGCGGCATAGCTGAAGGTGGTCTGATTGCGGTCCGGACCGTAGAAGTACTGGAACAGGCACGCGTACGGCAGCTTGTTGAAATATTTCGTTTTCAGCTTGATCGACGGCAGGTTGTACTCCGACATCAGGATCGCATCGTAGTGATGGTCGGAAAGATCCGGTAAGTTGGAAAAGACGTTCTTGAAGACGTCGTCTTCCTCGAACAGCTTGTGCAGGTTCGGCAATGTGAAAAGGTCGATTTCGAAGCCGGTGCCCTTCAGCAGCGCCCGCCCGGACATGTCCATCGTCGCGTCGCCAAAATTGCGCTTGCCGGTGTAAATCCACAGCAAGCGCTTGACCCCGGCGGCGTTTCCGAGTTGCAGGCGCGGCTGCCCGTGCCATTTGAGCAGCAGATGCTTGTGTAAATACTTTTTGACGATACTCGCGCGGGAAGTCTTGCGCAGGAACACGTCGGGCTCATGCGCCACGCCCGCATAGGGAATGCGGGTGGAGCGGCTGACGGCCGTGTCCACGATTGTTTTCACGGCGGCGGGTGCGCTGCGATAGAGCGCGCGCATTAATCGTTTCATTGCTCAAATACTGGGGAAAATTCGGGGTCTTCCGGCCGGTGGGGCGCGGCGGTGCGGTGCACCAAGGCCGGTCGCTCGCCGCGGCGGAGCGTGTGGCCCGTATGGTAACAGCACACTCCTACATGCTTTTGGGAAGAGGCCCATTCGGGGCGTCAACGCGTCAAAGCCAGAGTGATTGCCCGCGGCAGGAGCGCCGGTGCTTATTAATCGGATAGGAGCGGGAACCCGGTACAATGGCGAGGCCAAAATGTCCGGTTGCGCGCGCCAGTTGTCGCAACGGCCGGCTAAATTCATCAGACATGTCGACGCCCGCAAAAAAATCTTCCCTGAGTGTCAACTCACGAAATCTGTTGCCAGCGTTCTTCCTGCTCACATATCCGTCGGCCACCTTGCTGATACACGGTGCCGGTAGTGCATTGTCGATCGCGGCTGCAGTCATTTCGCTTGCCTTGCTGGCTTCGCCGAAATCCTGGACTGGCCTGCCGCCGCTCCAGTGGGACCGTGCCGATATCGCGCTGTGCGTCGCCATGGCGTGTCCGTTTCTTGCCGTGCTGCTCGGCGGCGTATGGCACGGCACGGTGGTGGCCAGCACACTCGATTCACCTTCCCGTTTCTTTGCCGCCGCGCCGCTGTTCCTCGTGTTGCGCCGCTGTTTGCCGCAGTTGCTCGCGTGGAGCGATTTGTCGTTTGCGCTCGCCGGTCTGATGTCGCTCGGCATTCTGTTGATCGCGCCACGTGACTGGGGCTTTGGGCGGCTCAGCAGCGCGTTTCTGAACCCGATCCACTTCGGTGATATCGCGTTGGTGATGGGCGTGCTGTCCATCCTGTCGCTGAACTGGTGGCGCAAAGACCGGCTGGCTGTGCGCATCGTCAAGGTGGCAGGCCTCTTTGCAGGATTGTCCGCGTCGTTGATCACCGGCTCGCGTGGCGGATGGGTGGCGATTCCGGTGGTCGCCGCGATGATTCTCTACTTGCGCAGTCGCGGCAAGTCACGCAAGTGGAACGTGCTGCTGCCGCTTGCGATCGTCGCGATTCTGGTCGGCGTGTACGTGTTTTCGCCGACCGCTCGCGACCGCGTCGGGGATCTTTCGTCGGATCTGGTGCAATACACGCAGGGCAACAAGGACACGTCGCTCGGTATCCGTCTGCAGCTTTACGAGGCGGCGGCGCGCATCGTAGCGAGCCATCCGCTGCTCGGTCTCGGCGGCGACGGCTTCCGCAACAGCATGCAGTCGTTTGCCAATTCAGGGCTGCTCACACCGGTCGCTGCGCAGTTGGGCAGAGGCGAGGCGCATAACCAGATGCTTGCTTACATGACCGACTACGGCATCATCGGCGGGCTTGCCGTGCTGGCCGTCTACGTCGTGCCGGGCGCGCTTTTCTGGCGGCGGCTCGCGGCACCGGCCGGCCCGGCGAGCCGGGCCGCGCTGATGGGGCTGACGTTTATCGTGGCTTTCTGGATTTTCGGTCTGACAGTCGAAACATTCGATCTGAAGATGACCGTCTCTTTCTACGCCATGGTCATCGCAATCCTTGCGGCTGCCTCCGCGTATGCGGACAGGAATGGCGTTAGCGTCGCTCACTCCGGCAGGCAGGCGGACCGTGCCGCCGCCCGCGCGCCGCGCACTCCCATTCAATGAGAATCGTCTCCACCTCATGTTCAGCATCCTGATCCCAAGCTGGAACAACCTGCCGTACCTGAAGCTGTGTATCGACAGTATCCGCCGTCATTCGGCGTTCGATCACGAAATCATCGTGCATGTGAACGATGGCAGCGACGGCACGCTCGACTGGGTCCGCTCGGAAGGCATCCTGCACACGTGGAGCACGGGCAACGTTGGCGTCTGTCTCGCATTGAACGATGTGGCGCGACTCGCCACGCGCGACTGGATCCTGTTCCTCAACGACGATATGTTTTGCACGCCGGGCTGGGACCGCGCCTTCGAAGCGAGCTTGCGCGGGCTTGGCCATTCGTGCGCGTATCTGTCCGCGGCACTGATCGAGCCGACCGGCAGTGCGAACGTGAGCACGGCCGACTTCGGCACCGGCCCCGAGAATTTCGACGAAGCAGGTCTGCTCGCGTACACCGCCGGAATGAAGGCGGCCGATCTCGACGGCGTCGCTTTGCAGCCGATGCTGATCAGCCGCCAGTTGTGGCATGCGGTGGGCGGTTACAGCATCGAGTTCGGCCCGGGCATGAGCAGCGACAACGACTTCCTGATGAAGCTGTGGCTCGTCGGCTGCCGTGTGTTCCGCTCGGTCGGTGCGAGCCGCATCTATCACTTCGGCTGCAAATCGACCGGCCGGATCCGCCGTAACCGTGGTGGCCGTGAGTTTCTGATGAAGTGGGGTATTTCGCAGCGCGATTTCGATCGCGAGTATATTCGGCGGACGGCTTCCGCTGCGCCCGGCTCTCTGCCCAATGTGCCGCGCGCACCTTTCAAAAGCCGCGTGAAGCGCGTGCTGTATGCGCTTGGCCGTTATCCGCTCGAGGACCTGGAAGGCTGGGAGCCGGATCTTCCCGCGAAGCTGACGTTCACAGGGCCGTTCGGCAAGCAGGCGGACGACAAGGCCGACGGCTCTTGATCCGCTCACACGGGCAATATCGCGGCCGCGCGCGCTGTTCGAGTCGCGCGTATTAGACTCCGCCCGTCACCAGCGGCAGCACCGTCAAATCCGGGTGCGTGCCGTCGACGATGCTGCGGCCCACATGCACCCCTTCGTAGAGCGCTTCTTCCACGTTGGCGAAGCTCTCTTCGCCATCTGGGTGGAACGGCACCGCATGCCCGGGGATCGCCGGGTCGGCGCCCGGATGGCACACGTAACCGACATACGTGCAGCGGCTATCAGGCGCGGCCGACGGCTTCGTTTCGTCGGGCGGGTTTTTCGGGAAGGGCGCCACGTGAATTTCGAAACCCTCGTACTCCACCATCTGCCAAGGTGCGGTTTCATCGGCCATGGCCGCCTCCGTCTTTGTCGTGCGCTCCCCCAAAAGTCTAGGTGATTTGAACGCAAAGCGCGCCTCAAGACTGATGAGGCTAAACCACTATGGTTTGCACACGTCGCGTTGTTCGCGCTGTTAGAGCCGTGTCGATAGTCGATCTGTCGCTTAATAGATTTTCCGGTTTTACTTGAAAATCCTCGTTGCACTAGCGCTGTATCGGCGCCGAGCGTGCGGGCACGCGCCCGACCGCGCCATCTTCGCCGCGTCATATAGAATGACGCGCTTTGCCCATACAAGACCCCCGCCAATGTGGTTCAAAAACCTTCAGTTGCACCGCCTTCCCGCTCCGTGGTCCGTCACCCCTGAACAAATGGAGAAATGGCTCGCGCCGCACGCGTTCGCGCCCGGCAACAGCGTCGAGATGCAAAGCCACGGCTGGGCGTCGCCGCGCGACAACGACTCGCTGGTGTATTCGCTCAATGGCCAGATGCTGCTGACGTTTCGCGCCGAAAAGAAACTGCTGCCGGCTTCGGTCGTCACGCAAGTGACCAAGGCGCGTGCGCTCGAACTCGAAGAGCAGCAGGGCTTCAAGCCTGGCCGCAAGCAGATGCGCGAACTCAAGGAGCAGGTGACCGACGAACTGCTGCCGCGCGCCTTCAGCATCCGCCGCGATACGCGCGTGTGGATCGATACGAAGAACGGCTGGCTCGTGATCGACGCGGGCTCGCAAGCGGTCGCCGACGAAGTGCGCGGCCTGCTGGTGAAGTCGATCGATCAACTGCCGCTCGGCACCGTGCGCGTCACGCAATCGCCGGTGGCGGCGATGACCGAATGGCTGCTTTCCGGTGAAGGTCCCGCGGGCTTCACGCTCGACCAGGACACCGAATTGCGCTCGCCGACGGAAGGCAACGCGACGGTACGCTATGTCGGACATACTTTGGATGCCGAAGATATGCGCCGGCATATCGAAGCCGGCAAGCAATGCATGCGTCTCGCGATGACGTGGAACGACCGCGTGTCGTTCGTGCTGACGCCTTCGTTGATCATCAAGCGCATCGCGCCGCTCGACGTCCTTAAGGAAGCGAGCGACCCCACCGCGCAGAACGACGACGAGCGCTTCGATTCCGACGTCACGCTGATGACCGCCGAACTCGACCGCATGCTGTGCGATCTGCTCGACGCGCTGGGCGGCGAGCAGGGCTTGGAAATGCCGCAAGCTGCGGCTGCCTGAATGACGTTTGCCTGAGTGACATTCGCCTGAGCTGCGTTTATCCGTGGCAGGCCGGCGCGTCGAGAATGCTTCGCGCCGGCGCTTATTAAGCCAGATTATGGCTATCTGAATCCGGCTTAATAAAATTTACCCTTCATGTCCCGGCCGTCACACTACTTGTGCTGACGGTGCAAGCCGTCAGGAGCCTTCCGATCCACTGACGCGCGCCACGCTTTCCATCATGCGGGTCGCGTCATCCTGACCAGGACTCGACATGAAAATCGCCCGCTTGATGCTCGCCCTCGGCCTTGCCTTTGCCGCTTCCGCCGGCGCCACCTCCACTGCCATGGCTGCCAACGCGACGTATCCTCCCGCGCCGCTGCCCGCGTACGCGCAGGACGAATTGCAGAAGGTGATCGACGCCGCAACGGGGCCGTTGCCCGTTGCACAGACTTCATCGGCTGAGTCACAAAGCGCGGCAACCCCGCAAAGCCCCACGGTGTTGCCGAACGGTTCTTATGCCACCCCACGCGTCACGCCGCACGATGATGAATCGCATGCGGCCGCGAGTGCGAGCAAGCGCGGCGCACGTCCGTCGAAGGCGCATCGGCATGAGCGTCACAAGTACGTCTGAGAATCTTGCTGCGATCATGCGGTGCCGATGCGCGATGCATTCGCGAAGCGGCGCTGCGTGAACGCAGCACCACGCGCAGACCACCGCTACACCGGACCCGTCCGCGCCGGCGCCGTGAAAGTGGTTAAGATTGCGTTCAGAAAGGCATCGATCACGGAGAGCTTGCGATGGTTCGACTGGTTATGATCCTGCTGGGTGTCGATTACCTGCGTACACGCTGGCGTTCGTTGCAGTTGATCGGCTGGGTGAGCCTGGTGCTCGGCGTGGTGGTGTTCATCGACGCGCTCGATAGCGCGCTCTATTTCCCGATCACGCCGTTTGCTTTGCTGCTGCTGCTCGAAGGGCTTGCCACGCTGACCGTCGCCTGGACCGGCATGGGCGGCCAACGCACGCTGCGCTATGTAAAGGGCATCGCGTTCTGCTTTGCGGCGGCGCTGATTCTCGCCGGCCATCATCACGGCAACTTCATTCTGTCGATGATCTTCGGCACGCTCTTTCTCGCCGACGGTCTGCTGCAGATCGTTTCCGCGAAGGTCGTTCGTTATCGCACATGGCGGCTCGCGATGATCGGTGGGGGCGTTGAAATTGCGCTGGCGGTTTTCTTTTATCAACCTTATCCGACGCACTATGTGGGGACCGTGCCGTACTGTCTTGGCCTCGGTCTGATATTCGGCGGCTGGAACATGATTTTGCTGAGTACGCGCGTGCGGCGTCTCGCGTCGAATCCCGCGGTGGCGTCGGATGATGCAAGCGCGGATGCGGCCAACTCTGCGGCGAGTGAGGTCGCGCCCGGTCGGTTGAGCGCGGTGGAATGGGACGGCCCACCCACCGCCGATGAAGACGCGTTGACCGTGCATGTGTGGACGCCGGTCGGCTCGGCCAAGGGCGAGGCGCGGCGGCAGTTGATTGTCGATCGTTATATCGCGGCGGTGGATCGCAACGGCGTGATATCGACGGGGCATGCCGCGCTCGAGTCGCCTGAAGGCATCTACATCAGCTTGTATCCGGGCGTCGAAATCGATCGTTCGCCCGACGATTTTGCGCGGCTGCTGCGCGCGACGCGCGAGAACGACGTGCCTGGTGTATTTCAGCCTGATTACCCGACCGAATCGAAAGCGTGGTGTCCGTCGACTGTTCAGGTGCGCATACGCAATTACGATCCCGCGCGCCTGCGCCGCTTCTGGGACACCTATCGTCAGGACACGACCTACAACCTGACGCACCGCAATTGCTCGAGTAGCGTATCGCACGCACTGGAAGCGGCGATCGAGGGCGCGTCGGCGCGCGTGTGGGGCAACCTCGGCGGCTGGCGGCCGTTTCTGCGGGTGATGACGACGCCGGAGTTGTGGGTGGCCGCGCAACTGCGCAAACGCGCCGCAACGATGGCGTGGACACCGGGTCTCACGCTCGACTATGCCCGCGCGCTCAGCATGCTCGCCGACCCGCGTCCGTCGGGCTGGGTGAAGATGGCGCGGCTGGCGGTACGCCGCATGGTCCGTTCGCGGCAGGAATGGCGTGAGGAAGAGCGCAGCGCGCCGGCCGCACAGGAGGCCGGGGCCGGTCACACCGCCAGTACCGTGCGCGATTGAGGCGATTGAGGCGATTGAGGCGATTGAGACGCTTGAGCGCTTGATCCCGACACGCCGCACGGCCTGCCCAACTTCGACGTCGCGGTAAAAACTGCATGCGTATCAACCGCTTGCCGATTTTGCCGGCTAGTTATGCACAGATTTGCGAACAGATTCTGTTGATAACTTCCGCGCGCACAGAACCTCCGCCCAAATGAGTGATTTCAACCAATATGGCGGGTGTATGCTCAAAGCGAAAGCTTGTCGATGACAGCACCTCACCACGCCGAACCTTGTTCGTGGCTCTTTCAGGATCAAACCGTGCCGGGCGCCCAGCGTCTGCTGCGGCAGCAGGTTTTACCAGCGTGAACGTGATGCTCAGGACGAATCCAGTTGCATCCATCGGCCTGTCAGATGACTGAGCCACAGCGTTTCACGGTGCGTCATGTCAGCGTCTACCGTTACTCGGAACCCGTGCGGTTCGGCGAACACCGGATGATGTTCCGCCCGCGCGCCAGCCACGACCTGCGACTCGTCACGAGCCGGTTGGTGATTACGCCCACGCCGTCGCGGCTGCACTGGCTGCACGACGTATTCGACAACTCCGTGGCGGTCGCGAGTTTCACGGGCAAGGCGAGTGAATTGCGCTTCGACAGCGAAGCGACGCTCGAACACTTCGAAACGCCCATGCCTGACTACGCGCTTGAACCGTACGCGGTGAACTGGCCGTTCGCGTACACGAACGAGGAAGCGTCCGATCTCGTGAACGCGCGCAGCCGCCAATATCCTGACCGCGACGTCGACGAATGGGCACGGCGCTTCGTGCCCGTGCCGGGCAGCGGCGGTGCGAGCGGCAAGGGCGGCAAAAATGGCACCGGCGGCACGATGGCGTTGCTGCGCGCGATGACGCTCGACATAAAAAGCACGTTTTTCTATGTGCGCCGTACGGAAAAGGGCGTGCACCGTCCAGGCGACACCTTGCGCAATCGCAGCGGCAGTTGCCGCGATTTCGCCGTGCTGATGATGGACGCGGTGCGCTCGCTTGGCCTCGCGGCGCGTTTTGTGAGCGGTTATCTGTTCGTGCCCGACGTGCCCGAGCATGACGCGGTGCAAGGCGGCGGTGCGACGCATGCATGGCTGCAAATCTATTTGCCTGGTGCCGGCTGGGTCGATTTCGATCCGACCAATAGCATTGTCGGCAATCGTCATCTGATTCGGGTGGCAGTGGCGTGGAACTACTACCAGGCGTTGCCGTTGTGGGGCACATGGCATGGCGCGCCGCATTCGTTTCGCGGTTTGCAGGTCGATGTGAGCGTGACCGAGGGTAAGTGAGGAGCGAGCCGGATGACTGGGCTCGTACAAATCGAACGTGTTAGCTGGGAGTGTCAACTCAGGTTGCTCACCGGGCGCGTCAACTGAATGTTTCAACTGGAAGAGGGCGTCGCGATGAAATTGCGCGTTGGCTACGAGCTGGTCTATGAGTGTGTGCAACCGACGCCGATGATGCTGATGTTGAACACGCACTATTCGCACGCGAAGGAAGTGCTGAGTCCGGATTTGCTGGCGGTCAATCCGCCGGTGCCGATCAGCCAGTATCGCGACGGCTTCGGCAATCTGTGCAGCCGGATCGTGGCGCCGCAGGGGTTGATAGAGTTTTCGACGAGCGCGGTGCTCGAGGTATCGTCCGAGCCTGAGCGGCGGCCGCCGCTGACCGAGCAGCATCCGGTAGAGGCATTGCCCGACGATACGCTGGTGTTTCTGCTGGGCAGCCGATATTGCGAAACTGATTTGCTATCCGAATTTGCGTGGCAGACCTTCGGCAAGATGCCGCTCGGGCGCGGACGCGTGGATGCGATCTGCAACTATGTGCACGAGCATATTGTGTTTGGCTACGATTTCGCGCGGCCGACCAAGACCGCGTGGCAGGCGTGGCAAGAGAGGAAGGGCGTGTGCCGGGATTTCGCGCATCTGGCCGTGGCGCTGTGCCGGGCGATGAATATCCCCGCGCGCTATTGCACGGGCTATATCAGCGATGTCGGCACACCGCCGCCCTACGCAACGATGGATTTCGCCGCGTGGTTCGAAGCCTATGTTGGCGGCTGCTGGCAGACCTTCGATCCGCGGAATAATGTGCCGCGCACGGGGCGGGTGTTGATGGCGCGGGGAAGAGATGCGGCCGACGTCGCGATCAGCAATGCGTTTGGGGCGACGCAGCTAATGAAGTTCGATGTTGTCTGTGAGCCTTTATAGATTCTGCTGCCGCTAAAGGCCCAAAAAAGGCCTAAAGTTTTTCGCGTGAAATGCCGAAAGAACCGGAATCCCTACTCGCGCCGCGAGCCGATTCCGGACCGATATGATGCCCCGCAACACAGCCACCAAGTTAGTGGCAATCCTGCTGGCAGCGCCAGCGTCAAAAGCATGGCCAACGGAGCTGGCTTCGATCCCGGTCAGTCTGACCGTGCAGGAAACCTGCGTCATCCAGTCGGTGGACGCGGCGATCACCGTTGCGAATCAACCGGCGGTTTCCTGCCTGCACGGGGCGCCGTTCCAGATCTCCCAGGTCGCATTCGACCCCGCCGCGCCGGACGAAACAACGCGAAATCAGGCGCGGCCGGTGCAATTCGTCGCCACCCACGGCGCCCGGCAAACGATCTGGACGATTAACTTCTAGAAATCGCCCTTCGTCCTTTGCCTTCGCCCGTTATGCGTGCGATCCCTCGGCCGCCATGTCCAGAGGCCGAAAATCAAAAGCTGATTGTCGCGGTAATCGTGTCGCTGTAATTGCCGGGCATCGGCGTTGTTTGCGTCGGCACGCGGCCGTACACCGTGATCGACACCGCATTGCCGCTGCCTGTGCCCGTGGCCATCGTCGTGCCCGCGGTGCCGTCACCCCATGCGCTCGTGTGGGCAGCATCCGTGTAAAGCTGGTAGTTCACCGCGCCGCCACCGCCCGCGCGCTGCATCTGGCGTGCCGCGACGCTGCCGCTCGACCCACTGCTGAGCGCGATCTGATACGCGTCGCCGTTCGTACAGCGCGCCGTGATCGCGCCGCTCGCGTTTAACGCCGAACTCAGCACGCCCGTCGATGTGAAAGCAACGTTGGTCGCGCTGATCAGGCAGTTGTTCACCACCGTCGCGCTGGCCGTGAAGCCGAAGCTGCCGGCGCTTGTCGTCAGCGCGGCGCAGCCTGGCGCGAGCAGCAGGAAAAAACCATAGTTGAGCGAAGTCTGACTCAAGGTCTGCGAGTACGTGGTGCTAGCGTTGCCGATCGTGGGCACGGTCGGCTGATTGGCAGTGATCTGGCCGTAGAAATTCACGGATGTCGTCGCGGTATTGCCGGTTGCCGGTTTGTTGAGAATCACCGATATCGGTGTGGTGCCGAGCGTGGTCGAGCCCCATGGGAGTGAATACGCGGCGTCCTGATACAGGTTGTATTGCAACTGATTGGCGCCGATCGTCAGCGCACGTGGGGTCGTGCCGCCCATGTTCAGACACACCTGCACGCTCGGCGTCAGCGTAACCGCAGGCCACGTGCACGAAATGCTGACGGTGCCGGTCGCGGCCACGGCGCTTAAGCCGATCGGACTGACGTTGCCGAAGCTCAACGCCGATGGGCTCGCCGTACAGGTTTGCGCACTCGCACGCTGCGGTAGCACGCCGAGCAGCGCGCATAGGGCGAGGAGCAGGACGAGCCGTCTCATCGCGTCGCCGCCGTGCCGGCAGCGGCTGTGCTGCCGCAGGTCAACGGTCCGAGCGTCGGCAGCGAGCCGTCGGCGGGACGCTGATAGTCGAACTCGACGCTGCAATGGGCGCCGCCGGTGTCGATCTCGAGATGATTGTCGCGCTGCAGATTTTCAATGAAGGCCAGGCCGTCGTAGCCCACGATCGTGTCGCCCCCGCTTTCGACGTGATGCACGCGCGTGCCCGGCGGTAGCAGCTTGCCGTCGGCGCCGCGCAGAATCACCGAAGCAGCGCTGTAGCGCGTCACGCGAAAATTCGCCAGCACGCCCGTCAGCGACTTCGGCACGAGATCCATGGAGGTCGTGGCGATGCGCGCGTCGGCGGGCAGGTTCATGCTGTCGATCGCGACCTGGTTGTGCTGGTACGCGTTCAGGTCCGGTATCAGCAGATGGCCGTTGCGGTCGGTCGTGCCGATCACGCGATTTTCGTGCAGCACCGGCACGCCCGCGACGCCGTCGGTGGAGACCAGCGCGAAGCCGTCGTCGATGCGCCGCGCAGGCTGGATGCTGTGGTCCATCAGCACGATCGCGCCGGTTAGGTCGAGCGAGGCATTCGCATGCCGGTCGACGTCCTGCGCGAGCGCGGTCACCTCGCCGTAGTTGCCGAGATACTGCGCCTGCGCCTGGCGGTACGGCACCGCGCCCGAGCCGCCCGCCTGCACGCCCCAACCCCAACCGCCGGCATAGTCGGGTGGCCGCTGCGCATTGAGGTTGTAGGTGGACTGGCCGTTCTGACGGCCGACACTGGCATTGATCGCCGTGTTGTTACCGAGGCCGAAGCTCGCGGTCAGAAATACGCCTTGCGCGTTGTGCTGCAGAAAGTCCTTGTACGTGCTGAGCGTGAGCGAGGCCAGATTGCCGAAGTTCAGAGTGTACGAGAGCGAGCCGATCCGCGAGGCAGGAATGCCCGGAAAACGGTAGCCGATATAGCTGACCGACACGGTCTGGCGGCTGAAGAAGGGTAGCGCGAGCGTCACGCGGTCGGTGGCGGTGGGCACCGGCGTGCCGTCGCGCGCGGCCAGATCGCCGTAGTTGCCATAGGCGCGCAGCGTCTGCGCATCGATCGAGAAGTGCGGTTCGATCAGCTGATAGCCGAGACCGAGCTGGGTGCCGGTCAGCTTGCCGGCGCTCGCGGACAATGAGCCGTTGATCACGCCGGCCATGCCCATGCGCACCAGCGCGCCGGTCCCCGCATTGACGAGGCCGCCGGTGGCTTCGGCATGTCCTTCGAGTGTCAGCGTGTCGCTCATGCCGCGCCGCGCGGTGGCGCTGACCGCCGGGCGCGGATCGTAGGAAAACGAATCGATGCCGTACGCGCGGCGCAGAAACCCCGCTTCGAACGAATAGCTCGACAGGCCCGCTGCCAGCATGCGCGTATCGACGTAGAGCGGAAGCGAAGTCGAGATAGTGCGGCCGAGCGCGTCGTGCGTAATGACCGTCGCCACGCCCGCGCCGGTGATGCCCGGCACGTTGTTGACGATGAACGGCCCGCTTGGCACATTGCCGCTGAATTGCCGCACGTTGTTGATGTACAGATCCACCGCAGACGGCACGACGGCCGTGCCCGAGAGCGCCGGCACCGGAAACGTCACGAGGTCGGGGCGCAGCGCAAAGTTGCTGCGCCACTGGAAGCCGCCGATGCGGATCGAACGGCTCCAGTCGAGCGAGGACGAAATGGTGTCGCCGAACTGCGTGGTGCTGAGCGTGGCCGGATTCGAGGTGCTCCACGCGGTGTCGTAGCGCACGTAGCGATGCAGATCGCGGTATAGATACGCGATACCGGTATTGCTCAGTACACCGGACGGGTCGAAGTAGCGCTCCTCGCTCCACAGGGCGAACTGCGCATTGGTGTCCGTTTGCGCGAACGCGTCGTAGTTGATCAGAAAGCCGCGCGATGCGGCGGCGTTCGGCGTTTGCGCTAACTCGCGCGGATCGAAGGTGTACGGCTTGCGGATCGCGTCGGGCACCTGCAGATCGATGGTCTGGCGCGACGCGTCGTATTCGTAGCGCAGGCCCGGGATCTGGTCGAGTTCGATCGATGCGGTGTCGGCGGCGCCGAGCTTGTCGGTGGCCATGCCGATTTCGCTCAGGTCTTTCCCCGTGGCGCTTAGCCGGCCGCCGACGTCGCGAAAGTGCGCAATCAACGAGGTGCGCTGGCCGTTGAGCATGACTTCAAGATACAGATCACGGCCTGCCGCGACGTCCGGCGCGGTCTTCGCCGCGATGCGTTCGGCAGAGGGCTGACCGAGGGCTGGCGGCGCCATCGCTTGCGCGCCCGCGCGATTCACGCTCAGCAAGTTCAGCGTTGCCGCGAGCGTGACGGCGTGCAGTCTCCATCCATGGCGTATTCGCCGTCGTGTCATTCTCATTGATTGCGTGGCGGTGCATCATGTGTGTTCCTGGCGACCCCGGCGCGATCTTGATCGGCCTTGCGTGCCTTTCGTCAGCACGTGTGTCGGCCCTTGAACCCTCGTGTGTTCACTCGACATTCACCGTCGCTTCAGCCGGCAGCGAATTGACCGCGGCACGTACCTTCAGCGGACCGTTCTGGCCGGCGTTGTCCGGCAGCGTGACCGGCCAGTGGCGTTCGCGGCCGGCCAGCGCGTAGCCAAGCAGTCCTTTGTTGATCACGTAGGCGTTTCCTGCGTTGTCGATCAATTGCACGGCGGCGATCTGCGCGCGCTTTTTGCCCGAGTTGTCGACGCGCAGCAGCCAGCCTTGCGCGCCGCGTGACAGATGCCAGGACAGCTTCGGCTGACCGATGTCGACGGATGGCTCGACGAACACCGGCACCGAGTAGCGCAGACGGATCGTCACGCCGCTGGTGGGCGCGGCATCAGGCTCGGGCAACTCGTCGATCAACACGCGGTAGCCCTGTTCCGCATTCGACGGCTGCGCAGTCGTGCGCACCAGCCGCACCAGTTGATCGGCATGCGCGCCGATCTGGATCAGCGGTGGGCTTGCGACCAGATCCTGAGTGGGCGTGAGCGTGTCTTCGCCGCTTGCCTGATCCCAGCGGAACACGCGAACCTGGCCGAACAGCGGCTTCTCGCCAGGGTTCTTCAGCGTGATGCCGGTCGCGTTGGCATCCGCCGACATGTCGACCATCACCGGCGAAATTTGCAGCGTCGCGGCTTGCGCGAGCGGCGCCGCCAGGCACCATGCGAATGCGCTTGCCGTTAGCAGGCGAAGCGGCACATCTATGGCGCTCGCAACGCGTGTGCTCGCAGACCACGCCCTTGCGGATCGCGTCCTTACAGACCGTATCAAAAGTAGACCGTGGCAGTGATGGTGGTCTGATAGGTGTCAGGTTTCGGGGTAGTCTGCGCCGGCACCTGGCCGTACACGACAATCGATTGCGCGGAGCCAGTGCCGGTGCCGCTGGCTGTGTTGGTGCCTTGCGTGTTGCCCCACAGGGTCGTGTGGCCCGCATCCTGATACAGCTGGAACCCGACGGTGGTGGCGGTATTGCCGGTGGCCGTGCCGGCCATCAAACGGCTCGTTACGGTGGAGCCGGTGACCGTGCCGGCGTCGAGCCCGACGTTGTACGGCGTGGTGTTGGTGCAGGTCACGGCGACCGTGGTCTGCTGGTTGATCGCGGTGCCGAGCACACCGTTGCTGCCGAAGTTCAGCGGGTTGGCGCTGATCGAACAGTTGGCGTTCAACGTGAGCGTGACGGTGAAGGTGGTGACGGCGGTGCCGTTCGAATAGGTGGCGGCGCGCGCGAGCTGTAGAGGCAAACCGAACATCAAAGCGACGATGAGGCTGGACGACAGCAGTTTTTGTTTCATTACGAGACCTCGCAAACCGACAGGACGCGGATTTTCCAATTGCGCGGGCAGTTTGAAATTTCACTGGCTAGATAGTCGGTCTATTTGCCGGATATTTCAGTGGAGCGTAATTGTGTTATGCAATGGCCATCGCAATTGATGAAATTAAGTCTACACCAGACTTTCTTCATAATACAAATTGTTGTGTTGAGAAATTTATTCGAAATATCTGGCGTGGGCAGTGTGGGCGAAGCAGGGAAATTGAGGAATTAGGAAATTATTTCTATGTGCGGGTTCGGGAAAATATCTAATTCAGGTAGTTTTTTCTAATAAATGCGAATATTTTTTGATGTGCGGAATTTGCATGATTGTACGCGTTGAGTGGTCTATTTAATGCCAATTGACTTATTTGAAATTCGCGCGATTAAATCTCCGGCTGGTGTAAATGTCACGCAATGTTAATTATTGCTTTCAGTCAGGACGTACGCGTCGTCATTCACCAAGCGCGAGCGTGCGCTTGCGCCGCAACAGCGCCGAGCCGAGCGACACCGCCACGCCGATGCAGCCCATCGCGACCGAAAGCGCCACGATCAGCAGGCCGGTTTGTGCCCGTGCGGAAAACACGCCGACCAGCAAGCCCGCGAGTGGTTGCGTCATGTTGTTCAACAGGATCACCACGCCGGTTGTCTTGCCGTAGTCCTCAGGCGGAATGATTTTCTGCCGTGCGCTGCGGATGTAGACGTTGAACATCTTGTCGAAGCCGACAATCAGCAGGAAGCCGAGCGCATAACCCCAGGGCGCCGCACTCGCGCCGGCGATCACGCCGCCGGCACAGATTGAAATGAACGCGACCCGGCCGAGTGTCTGCGCAGGCCAGGCGTTACGCGCGATCGTCAGGAGAATCAGCACCGTCGCCACGGCACCGGCGGTTTGCAGGCCGGCATAGTAGCGGTTCGATTGCGCGTGAAAGCCGGTCACCATCGCAGCGGATGTCGCGAGCGTCACGCCGATCACCAGGTTTTCGGCGGCGGCGAGCAGCACGACTTTTTTCAGACCGGGCAGCATCAGCACATGGCGCAACGCGATGCGCAGGGGCATCGTCCAGTGACCGGGTGCAGCGGGAGGTGGATCGCCGGCGCGGAAACCGCTGGTGCGTTGCCACAGTAGCAGTGCCCCATCCGCAAGCAGAAACAGCACGCCCGTTGCACCGACCACCCATTCCCAGCGCCATAAGCCGAGCAGCAGTGCGGCCAGCATCGGGCCGAGTACGAAACCCAACTGGTCTGCCAACTGCGAGTAGGCGAGGACACGCTGGAATTGCTGCGTGCTGAAGATTTGCGGCAGCATCACTTCGCGTGCGACCAAGCCCTGGCTCGTGAGTACACCGCACAACGCTGACAACGCGATCAACCAGCCGATGCCGCCAAACAGCACATATGCCAGCACGCCGCCGAAACACATCAGTGCCCGCACGGTCTGGCTCACGCGCATCAGCTTGAGCGGCGAGATGCGGTCGCACAAGGCGCCGAACAAAGGAAAGACCAGGTAGCGCGGCAGGGTTTCGATAAAAAACGCGAGCCCCGACCACGAGACCTGGTGCGTCATCTGAAACACGACGAGTGGAACGAGGAACAGCAGGACCTGATCGGCGAGACGCGCGACAAACAGCGAGCAGAAGAAAGCCTGATGGTTGACGCGCACCGTTCATGTCCCGCCGTTTATGGGTCGAGACCGATCCTATCAAAGATCGAAGGGCCCCAACTTATTGCTTGCCGCACTCCGCGCCTTGCATCCCCTGCATGCCTTCCTGAATCTGTTCCGGCGTCAGGTCGCGCTTGTGCGTGGCGAGCGACCAACTGTGGCCGAACGGGTCCTTCAACTGGCCGTAGCGGTCGCCCCAGAACATGTCGGCGGGCGGCATGACGACGGTCGCGCCGGCCTCGACGGCCTGCTTGAAACTGGCGTCGACGTCCTCGACGTAATAGTGAATCGTGACAGGCGTGCCTTTCAGCGCATTCGGGCCCAGCGCGTTGTGGTCAGGCCATTCGTCGGTCAGCATCAGCATGGAGTCACCGATCTTCAGGCTGGCGTGCATCACTTTGCCGCCGGGACCGGGCAGACGGTGATGCTCCACGGCATTGAAAGCCTTGATGTAGAACGCGATGGCTTCCGCGGCGTTGGCGCAAATCAGATACGGGGTAAGCGAGTGCATCCCGTCCGGGATCGGTTTGACAGCAGGGCTGGACATGACGGCGACTCCTTGAATTAACAGGTTCGTGAGTTGAAAGACCGGCTGCGTAAGCCAGGCCTTCAACGTTACGACGAGTGGGTCACGGTTGAATCGACACTCCGGGAAAAATATTTTTTAAGCACGCCCGTGCGGTGTGGTGCGTCAGCCGGCCGGATTGTCGTCGTCCGGCGGCGCGGCGGGTGTGGAAGGTGTGGACGGGGTCGAAGGCGTCGCCGCGCCGCCGCCCGGCGCGCCGAGGATGCTGATCTGGAACGTCGGCGTGGCCGCGAGCGATTGCAAGGTCGCGTCTTCCGGGATGTGTTCGAACAGCGGCAGGATCACCGAGCCGCCGATCACCGCGCGCCGGCTATTGTCGGCCGGACGCAAACCCCACACGTCCTGGTAGACGACCGGCACCGCGCTGCCGTTGCGGGTCGTGTTGCCGATGTACAGCATCACATGGCCGCCAATGTAGATCAGCGTGCGCAACGGTTCACCGTGCTGGGCGAGGTAGTCGAGCCGTTGCGCCGGCGTCGACGCGGACAGATCGATCATGCGTCCCGCGCTCATCTGCGTCGACGAATGGCGCGGCAGCCACACGCCGAAGGCCGCGAAGATGCTTTGCAGTTCCGAAGAACAGTCGTTGTAGAGGCCGCTATTGCCCCAGCCGTACGGCCGGCCGATCAGCGTTTTCATCAGCATCGCCAGATGCCGCGGGGTGGCGGCGAGTGGCATCGGAGCGATCTGGGCATCGCTCAGTTGGGCGGTGCGGATGATTGCGTGGCCGTCCACATCGCGGGCCGGGATGAAGAGTTTGCGGGAGGCGGGGGCGTCCGCAGTTTCGCTTGCGGGTTGATTTGCGCGTGGTGCGGGCCGCGTAGCGTTGTCCGGGGCGAGCGGCAGCAGCGTGCCGGCGGGCGCGTCGAAACGGAACACGCCACGGCTGTCGCGCACCGGCGCCGAAGCGACTATCACGGCGCCCAGCGACTTCGCGGTGGCGGCGCGCCACGTGTCGACGAAGGTGTCGTCGGTCAGGCCGACGCCTTCTGTGCGCACCCAGCCTTGCACGTCGGGCGTCTGCACGTAGCGCCACCCGCCGTCGACGCTGCTGCCCAGCACATACAGCGGCGTGCCTGGACGTACGGCGGAGATCTGCAGGTTGTCGAACGGATAGCCTTCGCCGGCGAGGTGGTGATCGTAGAACGACGGGTCCGTAGTCGGCAGTTCGCGCACCATCAGGTTGCCGGTGGCGATCGCGCGACGTTCGGGCTGGTAGACGGCCCGCTGCGTGAACTGGCCGACGTCCATGTTTTGCGCGATGGCATCGATCCACGCCTTGTCGTGCGGCCGGAAATTCTCGCCGTAGCCGAGCGCCGCGCCGCTCTTGCCGCTGTTGTCGAACTTGTCGATGCGGCGCTGCTGCAGCGCGACAATGTCCGCGCCTTGCTGGCGATAGACGCGCATCGCCACGTAAGCGGAATTCCACGGCGACTGCGCGGTCGTGCCGGTGCCGAAATAGCGCGCGTAGAGGGCGCTGAAGTGCGCCTGCTGATCCGCGGGGTTCAGGAACGGCTGGTCATAGCCGGGGCTGTCCGGTTCGAGCCAGTGGTCGACGTTCTGGTCGTAGTTGGCGATCGGGAACAGCGCGACGGTGTCGACGCTCGCACGGACCTCGCGGGTCGGCGCTGGATTGCTGCAGGCGGCGAAGGTGACGGCGGCGGCGAGCGCGGCGCATAACGTGGCGGCACGGCGGGCGTGCGGCAAGCGGGCGGCCACGCATGAGACAGAGCGTGCGGCAAAGCGGGGCAGGACGGCGACAGGCATGGAGTTCGACGGTGATGGTCCAAGGGCACGATGATACGGTGTCGCGCGGCGGGCGGGGCGTTATGCGGTTGCGGCGTTAAGAGTGTATTTACACAGCGCTTATGTGGTTTCATTGGGGTTCGAATCGTCAATGGCGGCTGTGCGATACCGAACTTCACGCACAAACGCCCGCACAGGCCGGGCGTTTCTTTACACTCGACACATCGCCTCGAAGCGTCTTTCACGAGGCTCCACCACCAGGAGAACAACATGCAAACCAGCGCACGCAATCAATTCGCCGGCGAAGTCGCCGAAGTCAAACACGGCGCCGTGAACGACGAAGTCACGTTGCGCACCCAGGACGGTCTCGAGATCGTCGCGATCATCACGCACGGCAGCGCGACGTCGCTCGGCCTCGCTGCCGGCAAGAAGGCTTTTGCGCTGGTCAAGGCGTCGTCGGTGATCGTGATGGTCGACGTGGCGAAGAGCCAGGTGTCGGCACGCAATTGCATCGCCGGCACCGTGTCGGCGGTCACCAAGGGCGCGGTGAATTCGGAAGTGACCATCAGCGCGGGCGGCGCGCAGATCGCCGCGATCATCACCAATGAAAGCGTCGACCGCCTCGGCCTCGCGAGCGGCAAAGCGGCGACGGCGATCTTCAAGGCATCGAGCGTGATCATCGGCGTCGAATAACGATCGACGCATGGCGTTGTTCGCGGGCTTGACGTCTGGACAACGCCATCAGGGCGCACGTAGATCGAACGGAAAGAGGGCGGTATGCTCCGAGCGGCGTGCCGTGAAGGAAACGGCGGCTTGATTTAAACTGCACGCCTCGCTGTTCCTCTTTCCGCTTTCATTACGGACGCCGTCATGTTCGAAGTCTCCTCCGCCTCGCATCTCCCCAAAGCCGCGCAATACGAAGAACTGGTCGCCCAGGCGCGCTCGCTGCTCGCGGGCGAAACCGACTGGATTGCCAACGCTGCGAATTTCTCCGCGTTCGTGTTCCATTCCCTGAGCGATCTGAACTGGGCCGGTTTCTACTTCCACGACGGCCGTGAATTGGTGGTCGGGCCCTTCCAGGGCAAGCCCGCCTGCGTGCGCATTGCGCTCGGCAAGGGCGTGTGCGGCACGGCAGCGCAAACCCGCCAGACGCAAGTGGTGCGCGACGTGCATGAATTCCCCGGCCATATCGCCTGTGATTCGGCATCGCAATCGGAAATCGTCGTGCCGCTGGTGGCACCGGACGGCACGCTGATCGGCGTGTGGGATGTCGACAGCCCGGTCGTCGCGCGCTTCGATGAAGAGGACGCGAAGGGCATGGAGGCGCTGTGCGCGGTGTTTATCGAAGCTGCGCTGCCGCGCGCAGCCTAGGCGTTTCAGGCAGCATTGATCCAGCGGTGCGGTGGCACCCTATGCTTTTTCGTACATAGACTAGATGCATTTCAGGGGATGGGTCGGCGGACCTCATCCCGCTATCGTTCTCTCCACGCGCTCAGGAAAACACATGAGCGCGACGAACCCCCACCAGGTTTTGGAGACATGCATGAGTTCCGCCACCGCTACTGCCACCGCCGCCACCACCAGGCCGCTGACATTTCAACGTTCCCCCGCTTTACCCCGCAATTGCACATTCGATAGCCACGACTGGGAGATTCTCAGCCGCTACTGGCATCCGGTGACGTTCGCCGCCGAGGTGGCCGATAAACCCATCAGCGTGACGCTGCTCGACGAGCCTCTGGTTGTGTTCCGCTCGAACGGTCAACTGGTGAGCGCACGCGATATCTGTCCGCATCGCGGCGCGCCGCTCAGCCAGGGGTGGGTCGATAACGGCAATATCGTGTGCCCGTATCACGGCCTCGCGTACGGCAACGACGGCAAGTGCAAACACATCCCGTCGCAAACGGACGGCCCGATTCCCGAGCGCCTGCATCTCGTCACTTACGCGACGCAGGACGCCTACGGCCTCGTGTGGGTCTCGCTGGGTGGCGGCACCGAAGCGTTGCCCGCGTTTCCCAACTGGGACGATCCCGACTTCCAGCAGATCCTGCCGCCCTCGATCGATATCAACGCTTCGGCGGGGCGTCAAACCGAAGGCTTCATCGACGTCGCGCATTTTGCGTGGATTCACCACGACAGTTTTGCCGACCGGCAAAACCCGGTGGTGCCGCAGTATTCGGTCGAACGGCGCGAACGCGGCATGCATGCGGAGTACGTGAGCACGGTCAGCAACTTCTCGAAGTCGATGCAGCATCGCGCGCCTGAGGGCTATCTGTGGCACCGCTTCTTCGACGTGGATGTGCCGTTCTTCGCGCGTCTGACGGTGCACTTTCCCGACAACGGCAGCTTTTATTCGAAGCCGATGTTGTCGAATGCGCTGGCGATGAAAAAAGAGCCGCAGGCGTTGGCGAGTTTCGACGCCATGGCGATGGCGGCGCAGCTGGGCGCGTGGATTCGTGTCAATCAGCGTGTGGAGCGCATTTTGCCGGCCGAGCACACGCTGGTGGTCGACAATGCGTTGCTCGGCTACAGCAAGCTGGTGCTGGCCACGGGCGCGGACCCACGACGCCTGAAGGTGGCGGGTGATGGCGCGGCCGACGTGATGTCGATCAACGACCTCGGCGATTACGCGCGCTTCAGGTTGGCGCTCACGCGTTGCCGCTCGGTGGCGATTCTGGGCGCGGGTCTGATCGGCTGCGAGTTCGCCAACGATCTGGCCGCCGCCGGTTATGCGGTCAACCTGATCGATCCGGCTTCGACGCCGCTGGCTCGCTTGCTTCCGCAAGATGTGGGCGAGATTTTCGCCCGTGCGCTTGACGATGGCGGCATCCGCTTTCATCCTGGCCGCAGTGTGGATCGTATCGATCGCTTGTCGGACGGTTATCGGCTGACGTTCGCCGACGGTGAGCCGATCGTCGCGGATCTGGTCGTGTCGGCGGTCGGCCTTGTGCCGCGTACGGCGTTGGCGGCTGCTGCGGGTCTCGAGATCGATCAGGGCATTCGAACCGATGCGTGGTGCCGCACCAGTGCGCCGGATATCTACGCGCTCGGCGACTGTGCCGCGATCGACGGCAAGGTGCAGCCGTATGTCCTGCCGATCATGCACGCCGCGCGAGCGCTTGCGCGCACCCTGGTTGGGAAGCCGACGCGTGTCGCCTTCCCGGTGATGCCGATTACCGTGAAGACGCCCGCGAGTCCCGCCGTCGTCGTGACGCCCGAGGGCGAGGGCGCGTGGTCGATCGAAACCGCCGGCGATGCCGCCAAACACGCAGCGCGTGCCGTGTGCCGGCATGCCACCAGCGAGCGTCCGTTGGGTTTCGCCCTGCTCGGCGCGGCTATCGAAGGCAAGGCCGCTCTGATCAAGACCATGACAGAGGGGCCATTGGCGACTAGCTGATCCATAACAATGTTCCGTCTGACCGACCTCACTTTGTGATCGCTCGGTGTTTTAAGGGCCTGTCACCTGCAACACATCCGATGATCGCATTCGCGCCGCAAGCTCTGCTTGCGGCGTTTTTTTATCTGCTTGAAAAAGTGCTCGCCGGTGACGAACGCTTAGGAAGCCAGATCTTTCGCGACGTTGGCGATCAGCCTGCGCAACCAGATCGCGGCGACGCTGCGATGCGTGCGGTCGTGCCAGAGTTGATAGTAGGTGAGCGCCTGCGGCTCGCCGGGAATCGGCTCGATACGCAGCGGCAGCATCCTGGTGTAGTGCGTGGCGAGCGCGCGCGTGGTAGTGAACAGCAGATTGGACCGCGCTAAAACATAGGGCGCCATGCCGAAGTAGGGCAGTGTCGTAGTGACGGTGCGCGACAGGCCATTGCGCGCGAGTTCGACGTCGACCGTGCCCCACGACGTCGTGTTGTACGTCATCACGGCCAGATGTTCGGCTTCTTCGTAGACGGGCTTGCTAAGCCGCCCCGGTTTGATCGGGTGGCCGTTGCGTATCAGGCACACCAGTTCGTCCTTGCACAGCGGCTGCAAATGCAGATGCTCCGGTGGCGTGCGCCAGTTGCCGATCACCAGATCGAGAAAGCCGCTTTCCAGGCCGTGTTCATAGCCGCCATCCACCATCATCAGATGCCTGAACTCGAGCTTTGCACCGGGCGCTTCGCGATGAAACGCATCGACCACGGCGGGGACGAAGAACGCATCAAGATAATCCGGCGAGCCGATCCGGAAGGTCTGGCTGGTGGTGGCCGGATTGAACGACGTGGTGGGATGCAGAATGGCCGCGATACTGTTCAGCGCCTGCGCCGTGGGTTCGATCAGCGTGAGTGCGTGCGCGGTGAGAACCATCCGGCTGCCGCTGCGCACCAGCAGCGGATCGCCGGTCATGTCGCGCAGTTTGCGCAGCGCCACGCTGACGGTCGGCTGAGATTGTCCGAGCAACGTTGCGGTGCGCGAGACGCTCGATTCGGTCAGTAGCGTGTGCAGCACCTTGAGAAGGTGCGAATCGATGACTTCCTTGGACATGAAAAACGGGACCCTGTTTCGTGCGGATCCATGCAGTGGGGCAGCGGTTTTTATCTAAGGATCGCGAGCGAAATATATATACGGATATAACGATCGTCAATCCGGCGAAGCCCTGTGCGAAGGCGTCGAAGGCCGGTGTACGTTGAGCCATAGGGCGCGGAGTATCCCGGTAATAGCCAGCGCTTTATGATGTGCGCGACGACGGGCATGCCACTGTCGGAATCGGGGAATACACCGAGGGAAACGATTGCCGCGAAGAACGTGCGGCCGGCGCGGTGGACCCGGCCAGGAAAGCCGCTATCATACGAACGTTACCCGGCGGATCGGACCGAAACCACCGGGTTTGCCGGTTGCACTGTGTGCGTCAGGAAAAACGCTCACCCGCTTTCCTCATTCGCTTTTAATATCCAGGAAATTCAAAGGCCGGCGCGATGCAAGCTCACCCCTACGCCGAAGCGCGCACACGCGACGCCGCGCTTGCGGCGGCGCCCTACGGCATGTTCATCTGCACAGCCGACGGCACGTTCGACTCCGTCAACGCAGCTTTCGAGAAGCTGACCGGTTTTACCGCCGAAGAATTGATCGGCCGGCGCACTTTTGAGTCCCTGCTCGATCCCGCCGAACTCGCGAGGCGGCGCGCCGAATTGCCGCCGCTGTCGGCGCTAGGCTCGCGCTATGAAGGTGAATGGTCTTATGTGCGGCGCAACGGCAGCCCGATTCGCGTGGTGTTCGCGCTGGCGCCGCTCGCCGCCGAGCCGGCACATCCCGGCGGTGTAACCACGGGGCCCGCCCGTTATGTCGGCATCGCCATCGACATGACGCGCTACGCGCAGTCCGAGGCGCGCCTTTGGTACGTCTCGCATCACGACGGCGTGACCCGCCTGCCCAATCAGACGCTTTTCACCGAACGCCTCGAGTTGACGATCGCGCGCTGTCAGCGCAGCGGCAATGGCTTTACCGTGCTGATCGCCGAACTCGATCATTTGCGCAAACTGCGCGACGCGCTCGGTTTGCATGCGGCCGAACTGGTGTTGCAGATCGTCGGCGAACGGCTGCGCGGTCTCTTTCCCAACGACGGTACGATCGCCTCGATCGGCGGCACGCAATTCGCGCTGCTGATCAATGAAACCGGCGCGGCGGCCGATGCTTTCGCCGCGGAGGCGCTGGGCCGCATCGCCGAATCGATCGACTACGCGGGCACAGCGCTGAACATCACGGCGAGTATCGGCGTCGTCGCCTATCCTGCGGACGGCGCCGATGCGCCGACACTGATGCGTCGCGCGGGCGTGGCGTTGTCGGCGGCTTCGGCGGTGAGCGGCAATGCGGTGCGGCGCTTTTCCACCGCGCTCGAAGGCCAGGCGGCGCGCCGCTTCGAACTGGAGACGATGCTGCGCGAAGCGCTCGAGCGTCAGCAATTGCATCTCGTGTATCAGCCGCAGGTGACGCTGTCCAATGGCCGCATCGCGCAAGTGGAGACGCTGCTGCGCTGGAATCATCCGCAGCGTGGGCTGATCAGTCCGGTCGAGTTCGTGCCGGTCGCAGAAGAGTCGGGCCTGATCGAGCAGATCGGCGAGTGGGTGATCCGTACCGCTTGCCGTGACGCCGGCAAATTGCTGCGGCTCACCGGCACCTTGCCGCGGGTCGCGGTGAACGTGTCCCCGCAGCAGTTCCAGCGTCAAAATCTGTTTGAGACGATCCGCGAGGCGCTGGAAGATGCCGCGCTCGACCCTTCGTACCTTGAAGTGGAAATCACCGAGGGTGTGCTGCTGGGTGACACCGAGCTGGCATTGCAGACGCTGCATGCGTTGCGCGAATTGGGCGTTGAAGTCGCGGTGGATGATTTCGGCACTGGCTATTCGAGTCTCGCTTATCTCACGCGCTTTCCGCTGAATCGCCTGAAAATCGATCGCTCGTTTGTGATGCGCATGAGTACCGATCCGCAGTGCGCGGCGCTCGTCGGCGCCATTATCGCCATGGCTCATGCGTTGAAACTGCGGGTCACGGCCGAAGGTGTGGAGACAGCCGAACAGGCCGCGCAACTTGAAGCGCTCGGCTGCGACGAGGCGCAAGGGTTCTGGTTCTCACGGCCGATCACCATCGCGGCGTTGCGCAATTTGCTGAAGCCGTTGGGGACGGGTTGACGATCGACGGTTGATGGCGGCTCCCGCTGCCAACTTGAAGTCGGTCGCGGTCCTTCAGTCGCCGCAGCGCACCGTACTTCGCGCGAGACGTGTCGCCAAAGCTACCCGGAAAAGAGAAAGGGGCCGAATGGCCCCTTTTCGTCTGCTCGCGTTACGCACGAGACTTATTTTGCTGCGTCGTCAGCGGTGGTGAGCGCCGTGCCGGCCATACCGGATGCGCGCTTGATGCTGTCCTGAACCACATTGCTCGAATGAATCATCGAAGCCATCACGGATTGCATTGCCCCGAATGCGCTATCCGAGCTGAACGGCGTGGTTTGGCCGAAGCCCGAACCGAGTTGCGCCACGTTGGCGCCGAACTCTTCGCGCAGTGATTCGCCGGCCTTGGTCAACGCCGCGGTGAATTGCGCGTCAATTTCCTTGACGTGCTGCGCGTACGACAAGGTGCGTTGAACCAGTTGCTGCTGCAGATCGGACACGCCGGCGAACGGCGCGGTGTTGAACTGGCCGGCCGACAATGCGCTCTTGCTTTCGGTGACGGTCGCCTTCAGTGCCGCGAGATTGAGCTCGCCGAGCTTTTGCAGACATGCCAGCCCATCGAGCTGCAGGTCGGTGAAGATGTTGAAAGTGCGTTGGCCAAAGGCTGCGCTATGTTCGATTGCGGGGCTCTGCATAAGTGATCTCCAAAGTGACCCGGGGCAGGCGCCCAAAGGATTTCGGAGGCCAGGTCTCACACGAGACGGCAGGTCGACGCGGCGCAGTGATTTTGCTGCGCTGCAACATGAGCCACTCTATACCTTTGCGGCAGGATGTACAGCGTTTTCGTCAAAATGATTCGTCAGTCGAATGGCGCTCAATGTGCGCCCGATGCGCGCGGATGGGCGAGGAAGAAGCGCAGCATTTCAGCCGTCGCATCGGGGCCGGATGGGTCCGTGTACGTGCCGCGCTGACTGCCGCCGGCCCATGCGTGGCCCGCGCCATGGATCGACCAGTACTCCGCTTCGACACCATTCGCCGCGACTAACCGTTGCACCGTGCAGCCGCGCTGGCCGCTCGCGGTGCCTGCGGTGTGCGACGGCGCGCCGAGTGTCGTCACGCCGCCATTGAAGCCCGCTACGAGCGCGGTGGCGTTCGAGGGATGCACTGTCGTGTCCGCATCGCCATGAAACACGATGAGCGGGCGTTGCGGTTCCACGCGTGAGCGGCTGCGATGCGCTTTGCCGCCCTTCATCGCGGCGAGTGCTGAAGGCAGATCCTTCGCGCTTCCGTAGGCGAGACCGGAATGCACGCAGGCCGCGGCGTACAGGTCGGGCGAGGTTTTCAGCATGACGTCCGCCATGGCGCCGCCTGCCGACAGACCCGCCACATACACCCGCGCCGGATCGACGCGATAACGCGCCATCACCTCACGCGTGATGCCGGCAATCAACGACGGTTCGCCCTGATCGCGCTGCTGGTCGGCAGGCTTGAACCAGTTCCAGCAGGTCGACGGATTGGCGGCTTGCGACTGATTCGGATACACGACGATGAAGCCATGACGCTCGGCCATTTCGTTCATGCGCGTGCCGGCCGCGAAGTCGTCGGCGTTTTGCGTGCAGCCGTGCAGCATGACGATGAGCGGCAGCGGATCGTTCTTGTAGACGGCGGGGACGTAGAGCTTGTATTGGCGTTGGCCCGCGCTGTTGCTGAAGGTGTGGGTGCTGAAGGTGCCGGGGGTATCGGCGTCGAAAGTGCGCTCGGCAGGGGCGTGCGGCGCGGTGTTGGCGTGAGATTGCGCCTGCGTCCACGCTTGTGCCCATTCGTTGACACTCTGCGGCATGGGCGGCGTTTGTGCATTGCCTGCGTTGGCCTTGTTGCCTGCGAGTGCGCGCTGGACTGCAGCGGTCGCTTCCTTCGGCCCCTTTGTGCGTAGCAGGTCGAAGGCTTCTTTCATCGACTTCAGGAAATCTTCGTTCATTTTCATGAGTGTGAGTTACTGCGTTGACTTGCGTTGCGGGTGACGGAGTCAGGCGATGAGTTTCACGGCCTTCAGCATGGCTTCAAACAAAAAAACAGCCATGCCGGGCGCGCCTACCTGATGCGTCCGGCGAGCGCCGCCTTGACCGCGGGCGACGCGTGAAACGCGCCGAGCACCACCACCGATGCGATCGTGGCCGCCGCAAGTTCCGGCGGCACATCGGCTGCGATGCTGGCGAGGCCGAGCACGTGAATGTCCAGTCGTTCGTTCGCGGCTTGAGCGGCTTCGAGGTCCTGCTTCGAGAAGTGTTGCAGGCCGAGCACCAGCGCGCGCCGGGTCACCGTTTCCGTGACGACCTGCGCGTGGACGGCTAACTGGTTGCGAATCGCCGTACGGATCAGGTCGGTGCGGTTCGAGTAAAAGCCTTCTTCGACGAGCAGATCGATCTGGCCCAGGTCGATTGGGCCGAGATTGATGGTGATCTTTTCGGTCTCGCCGCCTTTGGGGCGGGAGGTGTCGATGAGTTTGAGGTTGGCCATTTCTATTCCGTTCGGCGTTGGCTCGACATCCGTACGCCATCCAATTAACATCCAATGGGATGGTTATACGCGCCTGAGTCGAACAGCGTCAACGAGGAAATTGAGGGCCGGGAGAGATTGCGGAACAGAAATCCGAGGCTGTTTGCGCGGCAGGCACCGTTTGCAGAAGGGCGTGAGCAAACCTCAACACCCAACGACCCGCGGTGACTGCCGGCCTCGAAGTGACGTGCAGACTATTTCGCCTACTCAAGCAACGCCGACGAGCGGCGGCTTTTGTGGATCGGATGGACCTCTGAACGGCAGATCTCGGGGAAGCGGTTTTGTCGGCGGCTCCAGCGGTGGCTCCGGGGGCGTGCTCGCTATGGGCCCGACGGGTGAATCGTCCTTGGCTGGATTGAACCTGACTTGCATGGCAACCTCCATGTGTATCGGAACGTTCTGGGCGCTCAAAGGCGCCTATTTACTATGCCCCTTGCTGGTCCGGGACCCGTGCAAGTATTCCGCGGGCGGAAACCAGAAGAAACATTGGTTTTGCTGGGTAGAAGGCATGCTGCGTATGTCGATCGGCGCAGTTATTTTTATATCCTGGGTTTTCGGGAGGTCTGCCTTATTCAGACCGCCTAAATAGAAGATCGAGAAAGCGGCTGCGGTTAGCAGCGCTTCAACTACGACCAGGAGATTGATGTTGGAAATATTCTTCGCGCGTTCATCGTTGATTCTTGCGTTGGTTTCCTGGCGCTCGAGATAATTTTCTATTAATAGTTTTTTAAGCTCCTCTGCCGATGTTATTCCTTGCGCCTGTGCCGTCCGGGGCGATCTGGCTATCGTGGCCTCCCATCCACGCTTGTATTCTTCTAGCTCCTTCGAAACAGGAAGCGTTTTGTACGTGTTTCTATGGAAGAGCGAACCCACTGAGGATCTGAAAAAGTAAAACCCGGATAAAAACAGTAACGCAAACGTGATCGCTAGAAGCGCGAAAAACAGATAATCCACCAGGCCATGTGTGTGCCCGATATCGACGTTAGTCAGCAGAAAACTAAGCGCGCCAATAATCGCGGTAACAAGCGTGAGTGACGACTGCAGTCGCGAGTCGATCTTGTCGCGTAAGTCGAGTTCGCGCCAGTGCTGGCTTTCGTAGAGATCTTCCGCGTTTAACATGCTGCGCCCCCTAAATCCGGCGAGTTATGACGTTCTTTCCAGACGACCAAGCAGCATTGCAACGTTCATTGTAGTGAGGGGTTTTCGGTTTTGAATCAACCAAAACCCGAAGAAAGCGCCATGCCGGACGTTGAATATCTGCGCGGAAGCTGGACGAACGTCGCTAGACTCCTTTAAGAAGTCTCGCGAGTGGAGGGGGTTAAATCATCGAGCCGGGAGGCTTCGATCAGGTGGGCTATGAGGCGCCACGGAGCGCCTCGACCGACGTCACATCAACACAATATCGTACTGCTCTTGGCTCAAATTCGACTCCACCTGCAACGACACCGGCTTGCCGATGAAATCGATCAGCATCGCCAGATGCTGCGACTCTTCCTCGAGGAAAAGATCGATCACCTGCTGTGACGCCACCACGCGAAACTCGCGCGGATTGAACTGCCGCGACTCGCGCAGAATTTCGCGCAGCACGTCGTAGCACACCGTGCGCGAGGTCTTGACCTGCCCCTTGCCCTGGCAAACCGGGCAGGGCTCGCACAGCACGTGCGCCAACGATTCACGCGTGCGCTTGCGCGTCATCTCCACGAGTCCGAGCTGCGAGAAACCATTCACGGTCACGCGTGTGCGATCACGCGAGAGCGCCTTCTTCAACTCGCCAAGCACCTGATCGCGATGCTCGATGTTCTCCATATCGATGAAGTCGATGATGATCACGCCGCCCAGATTGCGCAGCCGCAATTGCCGCGCGATGGTGTGCGCGGCTTCGAGGTTGGTCTTGAAGATCGTATCGTCGAAGTTGCGCGCGCCGACGTAGCCGCCGGTGTTCACGTCGATGGTGGTCATCGCTTCGGTCTGGTCGATCACCAGATAGCCGCCGGACTTCAGATCGACCCGGCGTGACAATGCGCGCTGGATTTCCGCCTCGATGTTGTACAGATCGAAGAGCGGTCGCTCGCCGGTGTAGTGATGCAGCTTCGACGACACTGCCGGCGTGAACTCCGCGGCGAAGTCGGCGAGCATCTGGTAGGTCTCGCGCGAATCGACCTGAATGCGCGAGGTCTCGTCGTTGACGAAATCGCGCAGCACACGTTGGGCGAGATTCAAATCCTGATACAGCAGGCTGGTCGGCGGCATGCGCTGACCTTGCGAGATGATTGTCGCCCACGTCTTGCGCAGATACGCGACGTCGCCGGCCAATTCTTCGCTGGTTGCATCTTCAGCAATCGTGCGCACGATGTAGCCGCCTTTTTCATCGGCGGGCAGCACGGCGGTCAGACGCGCGCGCACGGCCTCGCGTTCGGCTTCGCTCTCGATCTTCTGCGAGATGCCGATGTGCGGCTCCTGCGGCAAATACACGAGCGTGCGCCCGGCGATACTCACTTGCGTGGACAGCCTCGCGCCCTTCGTGCCGATCGGATCTTTCACGACCTGCACCATCAGCGTCTGACCTTCGAAGACGATTTTCTCGATGGGCTGATGCGGCGTTTGATGCTGCGGTTCGCCCGCGATGCGCGGATGCCAGATATCCGCTACGTGGAGGAACGCGGCGCGTTCCAGACCGATGTCGATGAAGGCGGATTGCATGCCCGGCAACACGCGGACGACTTTGCCGAGATAGACATTGCCGACGCGTCCTCGCGACAGCGTTCGTTCGACGTGAAGTTCCTGGACGGCGCCTTGCTGGACGAGCGCGACGCGCGTTTCCTGCGGCGTGACATTGATCAGGATTTCTTCATTCATGGTGTTATTTTAGAAGTCGATGCGCGCTGCACGCAGGAGGGCAGCGGTTTCAAAAAGCGGCAAACCCATGATACCTGAATAGGACCCGTCGATATGTTCGATAAACTCCGCGGCGCGTCCCTGCACGCCGTACGCGCCCGCCTTGCCGAGCGGCTCGCCGCTTGCGGCATAGCGGCGCACGGCGTCCGCTTGCAGTGCAGCAAAACGCACCTTCGATACGGATAGCGCGGCCGGCAGCAACGTGCCTTCCGCGTCGACCACCGCGATGGCCGTCAACACTTCGTGATCGCGACCCGCGAGACGCGTGAGCATCGCGACGGCATCGTCGGCGTCGACGGGCTTGCCGAGGATCGCGTCGTCGATCGTGACGGTTGTGTCGGCAACCAGGATCGGCCGTGCGGCATGCCCGCCTGCCACGAGACGCGCGCGCGCTGCGTGCGCTTTCGCGATGCACACGCGCTGCACGTAGTCGCGCGCCCGCTCGCCGGGGAGCTCGACTTCGAGTGCTTCGGCATCTTCATCGGGACGCGGCAGGAGCAATTCAAAACGCACGCCGAGCTGTTGCAGCAGCTCCTGACGGCGCGGACTTTGGGACGCGAGGTAAACGAATGGATGCAACGAAGCGGCGGACGTTGGCATGAACAGGTCTCGATGAGGCGGGTTGCGTCAATGCGCGAGGCGCGCGCGATGAGCGTATCAGTCAGGCGACGATGAGCGTGCCGAAGGACACGATGAAAAACGCGTCGATCAACGTATCGATAAACGCGCCTGCAAATGCGTCCACAAATGCATCCGAAAGCGCGTCAATCAACACAGCCAACAGGATCGACAAACAGGCGATCCGTCAGCCGCCTCGTTCGCTCACACGCGGTGATAGGGGTGATTTTGCGTGATGGTCCACGCGCGGTAAAGCTGTTCGGCGAGCAGCACGCGCACCATGGCGTGCGGCAGCGTCAGGCTGGAGACACGCAGCAGCATATCGGCGCGTGTTTTCAGATCGGGATCGAGCCCATCGGCGCCGCCGATCAGAAACGCCACGTCGCGGCCGTCCTGCTGCCAGCCGGGCAGGGCGCCGGCGAGCTGCATCGTGGTCCAATCCTTGCCGCGTTCATCGAGCGCGACGATGCGCGCGTTCTTCGGCAACGCGGCTTCGATTTTCTGCCGCTCGGCCGCCATCACGCTTTCGGCCGGGCGCCCCGACGAACGCTGCTCGGGCTTGATCTCGCGCAGCTCGATGCGCAGCTCGGGCGGCATGCGCTTCGCGTATTCGTCGAAGCCGGTGGCGATCCAGTCCGGCATCTTGTGGCCGACGGCGAGGATGTGCAGTTTCATGACGGATGTAATCGGGGGCGCAAGCGCTGCAATCGCTGCGATCGCGCACGCATGCTCTGACTTTGCGTAGCGGACTTCAGCGGTTTGCCAGCCGCGTACTTACTTGCGGCGTACCGGCGTCTTGCGTGCAGGCTTTTTGACAGCCGGCGCTTCGTCTTCTTCGTCCTCGTCATCCGGCTCGCTTGAGCGCGCGCCGCCGAACGGATCCGGCGTGGACAGCTTGAGGCGCACCGGCTTGTCGCCCCAGATTTCTTCGAGGTTGTAGTACTGGCGCAGCGCCGGTTGCAGGATGTGTACGATCGCGTCGCCGCAATCGACCAGCACCCATTCGCCGACGTCGTCACCTTCGGTGCTGATGACGTCGCCGCCGTTTTCCTTGACGCTCTCACGCACGCTCGAAGCGAGCGCCTTGGTCTGGCGGTTCGAGGTGCCGGAGGCGACGATCACGCGATCGAACAGCGCGGTCAGGTGGCTGGTGTTGAACACCTTGATGTCTTGCGCTTTGACGTCTTCGAGAGCGTCGACAATCACGCGTTGCAGTTTGCGAATATCCATGGGGTTACCGGTGGTACAGATGATGTTGAAGAATATAGTCCCACACCGCAGTGGGGACATGGCTTGCGGCCCGGGCCTGGTTCCTGTCTTGCGGTTCGCCGCCTGCGAGGGCGAGCCGCTGGGTCACTTGTTCGCGCAGATGCGCGCGAATGTCGGTGGCCGAGACGTTGAACGCAAGCGTCGTATCGATCAGCAAGTGGCCGCAGGGGGTGCCTTGCAGAACGTCGGCGCGGGCACGGCGCGCGTCGATTTCTTTGGCGACCACGGGCGGAATCGATGCGAGGTCGAAACCGGGGCGCGTGGCCGCGCAGATGTGAGCAAACTCGAACAGGCGCCGCCAGTCGCGCCATGTGTCGAGATGCACCAGTTGATCCGCGCCGATCAGAAGCGCAATCGACGCATTCGGACCTTCGCGTTCACGCCATAACTGCAGCGTGTTGACCGTGTATGTCGGACCGTCGTGTTCGATCTCGTCGGTCGCCACCCGCACGGTCACGCCCGGCAGCACCAACGCAGTGGCGGCGGCGCGGGTCATGGCCAGCCTGTGAACAGCCGCCGACACGTCTGTTTTCTGCCAGGGCTGGCCGGCCGGCAGCAATACCAGCTCGGTCAGGTTCAGCACCTCGGCGAAACGCCGCGCGAGCGCGAGGTGGCCGTCGTGGATCGGATCGAAAGTGCCGCCGAGCAGTCCAATCCGGCGAGGCAGGGCGACAGGATGAGCGTTCGGCTTCAGGTGAAGATCCTTTGTCGTGGTCACGTGGAGTGCGGTGCGGGCTTAAAGCCTCACACCCACTCGCGCGGCACGAGAAAATCGGTGTAAAGACGCGCTTCCGGCGTGCCCGGATCGGGATGCCAGTTGTAGCGCCAGTTCACCACAGGCGGCATCGACATCAGTATCGATTCGGTGCGTCCGCCGCTCTGCAGCCCAAACAGTGTGCCACGGTCGAAGACCAGATTGAACTCGACGTAGCGGCCGCGCCGGTATGCCTGGAAGTCGCGCTCGGCTTCGCCGTACGGAATGTTGCGGCGCTTTTCGATGATCGGTATGTACGCTTTGAGGAATCCTTCGCCGACGCTTTTCAGCATCGCGAACGATTGATCGAAGCCCGGCGCCGAGAAATCGTCGAAGAAAATCCCGCCAATGCCACGCGGTTCATTGCGGTGCTTGAGGAAGAAGTATTCGTCGCACCAGCGCTTGAAACTCGGGTAGAGGTCGGCGCCATAAGGCTGCAGCGCGTCGCGGCACACCCGATGGAAATGCTGCGCGTCTTCCTCGTAGCCGTAGTAGGGCGTCAGATCCATGCCGCCGCCGAACCAGAACACCGGCTCTTCGCCCGCCTTGGTCGCGATCAGCAGACGCACGTTCATATGCACGGTCGGGCAGTGCGGATTGTGCGGGTGCAGCACGAGCGAAACGCCCATGGCTTCGAAACCACGGCCGGCCAGTTGCGGACGCGCGGCGCTCGCCGAAGCGGGCAGCGCGTCGCCTGCTACGTCCGAAAAGCCGATACCGGCCCGCTCGAAGAAGTTGCCGCCTTCCAGAATCCGCGTGTAGCCGCCGCCGCGCAGCTTTTCGCCGGGGGCGCGTTGCCATGCGTCGGTCGCGAACGGCTTACCGTCGAACGCGCCGAGCGTGTCCGCGATGTGCGTTTGCAGGCCTTGCAGCCAGCTGCGCACGGCCTGTGCGTCATAGCTCGAATCGGTCATGAATGCAGATGCAGAGGGCGGCACGCCTGTCGTGCCGCGGGTTCTTCGTGAAGGGCGAGCGCCGGGCCTTCGTCAGGATAGTCCCGCGAAGACGCGGTGCTACGGTCGTTCGCGCCGGGTGAAATGCCGCTCATCCGGGGTGGGCCCACATGGAGCGGTGGGCGCCGCGACGGCCGCGAAAACCCGCAGTGTAGCGCCGTTGGCGCCGCACGCGGGCGAGTGGGGCGGGCTTAGTGCTTGCCTTCGGTCTTGGCGTCGTGCTTGCGGTTCAATGCACGGTAGCCGATGTCGCGGCGATATTGCATGCCGTCGAACGAAATCTGGTTGATCGTTTCGTACGCGACCGATTGCGCGCTGCGCACCGAATCCGCCAGACCGACCACACACAGCACACGGCCGCCCGAGGTGGTCAGCTTGCCGTCCGCCAGCGTCGTGCCGGCGTGGAAAGTGACCGAATCGCCGGTTTCCGCGGGGATATCGCTGATCCGGTCGCCCTTGCGCGGCGTGTCCGGATAGTTGTACGCGGCGAGCACCACGCCGAGCGCGGTACGGCGGTCCCATTCGAGTTCGATCGTATCGAGCGTGCCGGCGATGGCCTGCTCGACCACCTTCGAAAAGTCGCCTTTCAGGCGCGCCATGATCGGCTGCGTTTCCGGGTCGCCCATCCGGCAGTTGAATTCGAGCGTCTTCGGGTTGCCTTGCGCGTCGATCATCAGGCCGGCGTACAGGAAGCCCGTGAAGCGGATGCCTTCTTTCTCCATGCCACGCACGGTCGGCTGGATGATTTCGCGCATCACGCGCGCATGCAGTTGCGGCGTGACGATCGGCGCAGGCGAATAGGCGCCCATGCCGCCGGTGTTCGGACCCTGGTCGGCGTCGAGCAGGCGCTTGTGATCCTGGCTCGAAGCGAGCGCCAGCACATGCTTGCCGTCCACCATCACGATGAAGCTGGCTTCTTCGCCGGCGAGGAATTCTTCGATCACGACACGCGCGCCCGCATCGCCCAGCTTGTTGTCCGACAGCATCATGTCGACGGCGGCGTGCGCTTCTTCCAGCGTTTGCGCAACCACGACGCCCTTGCCGGCAGCGAGGCCGTCGGCCTTGATCACGATCGGCGCGCCCTTGGCGTCCAGATACGCGTGCGCGGCGGCGACGTCGGCGAAGGTTTCGTACTCGGCGGTCGGGATCGCGTGACGCTTCATGAACGCCTTGGCAAAATCTTTCGAGCTTTCGAGCTGCGCGGCTTCCTTGCTCGGCCCGAAAATCTTCAGACCGCGCGAGCGGAACAGATTGACGATGCCCGCGGCGAGCGGCCCTTCCGGTCCGACCAGCGTGAACGCGATCTGTTCTTTCTCGACGAAATCGGCGAGTTCGGCCGGATCGGTAATGTCGATGTTGCGCAGACGCTCGTCCTGGGCGGTGCCGCCATTGCCGGGCGCAACGTAGACGAGCTGAACCCGCGGCGATTGCGCGAGCTTCCATGCCAGCGCATGTTCGCGACCGCCGGAACCGACGACGAGTAACTTCATGTGAATCCCCGAGACTTAAAAACCATAAACGGCTGAAGCATCACGCTCAGCCGTGGAATAACAGCGAGGTTTGCAATGGGCCCGCAGCCTGGTAGCGGCGCAGGGCACATAGCGAACCCGGGTGGTGGTGTGGAAGGCCCCAACCAACGCCCGCTCTGCAGCAACGCGAGTGCTAACCGGCGGCGCGGGCGTGTGGTTCGATGCAGAACCACGCGCCCTGTGCCGCCGGGATACGCTCATTCGTCGGCGATCGCGGCGTTTGTATAGACTTCCTGCACGTCGTCCAGACTCTCCAGCGCGTCGAGCAGCTTCTGCATTTTCACCGCGTCGTCGCCCGTGAATTCGACTTCCGTCTGAGGTTTCATCGTCACCTCGGCCAACTCGGCCTTGAAGCCCGCGGCTTCGAGCGCGGTCTTCACCTTCGGGAAATCGTTCGGCGGGCACAGCACTTCGATACTGCCGTCTTCGTTCGTAACGACGTCTTCAGCGCCGGCTTCGAGCGCGGCTTCCATCAGCTTGTCTTCCGGCGTGCCGGGCGCGAACAGGAACTGGCCGACGTGATCGAACATGAACGACACCGAGCCGTCCGTGCCCATGTTGCCGCCGTTCTTCGAGAACGCGTGACGCACGTCCGCCACCGTACGGGTGCGGTTGTCGGTCATGGTGTCCACGATCACTGCCGCGCCGCCGATGCCGTAGCCTTCGTAGCGGATTTCTTCGTAGTTTGCGCCATCGACACCGCCCACACCGCGTTGGATCGCACGGTTGACGTTATCTTTCGGCATGTTGGCGTCGTACGCCTTTTCGACGGCTAGCCGCAGACGCGGATTCGAGTCGATGTCGCCGCCACCCATGCGGGCTGCCACCTGAATTTCCTTGATGAGCCGCGTCCAGACCTTGCCGCGCTTGGCGTCTGCCGCTGCTTTTTTATGCTTGATGTTGGCCCATTTCGAATGACCCGCCATACTTTTCTCCGTCGCGCGCGCCAGTGGGGCGCACGCATAGTGCAATTGTCGTTGCGATGTCGGGCGCGCGGCGCTGCTGATTGCGGCCATGCGCCTCGATGTCAAACCGCTCGGCGCCGGACCGCCCGGTGTCAGGCTTTCCTCAGCTTGATCACGCCCGGCCGGGCCCGGCTAGCGGAACCAAAGGTCGGCAGCGCGGTTGGGGCGGGGCAGGACGGTCAGCGGGCGGCTCAGCGGCGCCCCAGGTGCGCCGGTCCCGGCAGACCCGGCGTGAAGGCGTGATGCACCGCGTGGCAGTGCAAGTCGAGCCGCTCTTTGAGCGGATTCGAATTTTATCACGGCGCAGGGGCGCGGCAGAGGAGAGCGTAGTCGGAAATCGCGGGGAAACTGCGCGGTGGCGGCGCGTTGCGCGCGCCGCCCCGCTGCTTTCTTCAGTCCGCTGTCAGTTTTTCGTGCCGAACAGGCGGTCGCCGGCGTCGCCGAGACCCGGCACGATATACGCGTGTTCGTTCAGGTGCGAATCGAGCGACGCCACGTACAGCTTAACGTCCGGGTGCGCGTCCTGGAACACCTGCACGCCTTCCGGCGCGGCCACCAGCGCGAGGAACATGATGTTCTCGCCGGCCACGTTGCGGCGCTTGAGTACGTCCACCGCGTGCACGGCCGAATAACCGGTCGCGACCATCGGGTCGCACAGAATGAACACGCGGTCTTCCAGATCCGGCAGGCGCACCAGATACTCGACCGGGCGATGGTCTTCGGCGCGATACACGCCGATGTGGCCCACGCGCGCCGACGGCACCAGTTCCAGCAGGCCGTCCGACATGCCGATGCCGGCCCGCAGCACCGGCACGATCGCCAGTTTCTTGCCGGCGATCACCGGCGCGTCGATCTCGACCAGCGGCGTGGTGAGGCGGCGCGTGGTCATTGGCAGATTGCGGGTGATCTCGTAGCCCATCAGCAGCGTGATCTCGCGCAGCAGTTCGCGGAACGTGCGGGTCGAGGTGTCCCGGTCGCGCATATGCGACAGCTTGTGCTGGATCAGCGGGTGATCGAGGATGAAAAGATTGGGAAAACGGCTGTCCTGGGTCATGGCGGGGGCGCAAGCGGCGGCTAGAGGGATCGGTTTGGCGCTCCGCACGGCCTGAAAGCGGCAGGCGGGCGCGCCACGGCGCAAGTTTACCGAAAGAGTGGCGCCGGAAGATACCGGAGATTGCAGTGGCCCGGCGCAGTCCGGCACCGATTCTTCTAGAATCGGGGGATTCTTTGCCACGATTGGGCAACCGCGGGACCATCCCCGCGCCACGAGTACGTCATGAGGATAGGCACATGGACATGGGAATCGCAGGACGCACCGCGCTGGTTTGCGCGGCCAGCAAGGGTCTGGGGCGCGGCTGCGCGGAAGCGCTGGCAGCCGAAGGCGTCAACCTGACGATCGTCGCGCGCACGGCCGAGACGCTGGAGGCGACCGCCGCCGAGATTCGCAAGCAGAGCGGCGTCGAGGTAAAAACGGTGGCGTGCGACATCACATCGCCCGAAGGACGCGCCGCGGCGCTCGCCGCCTGTCCGCAGCCGGACATTCTGGTCAACAACGCGGGCGGGCCGCCGCCGGGCGACTTCCGCAACTTCTCGCATGAAGACTGGATTCGCGCGTTGGAGAGCAACATGCTGACGCCGATCGAGCTGATCCGCGCGACCATCGACGGGATGAGCGAGCGTGGCTTTGGGCGCATCGTCAACATCACGAGCTCGGCGGTTAAGGCGCCGATCGACGTGCTCGGTCTCTCTAACGGTGCGCGCTCGGGGCTGACCGGTTTCATTGCGGGCCTGGCGCGCAGCAAGGTGGCCGCCTCGGGCGTGACGATCAACAGCCTGCTGCCGGGCCTGTTCGACACCGACCGCATCGCCACCACCTTCACCGCGCAAGCCAACGCGCAACACATTTCCGTCGACGATGCGCGCAAGCAGCGGATGAAGACGATCCCCGCCGGCCGTTTCGGCACGCGTGAGGAATTTGGCCGCGCCTGTGCGTTCCTGTGCAGCGTGCATGCCGGCTACATCACCGGGCAGAACTGGCTGATGGACGGCGGCGCTTACCCCGGTACGTTCTGAGCGTGTACGTTCTGACGCACCAGCAGCACCTTCACTACAACAACGACAATCACAACGGTTTCAGGAGTCTTACGTCATGAGCACCCGCATTGCGCTGATCGCGCACGATCACAAGAAAGACGACATCGTCAAACTGGCCGGCGAATACGTCGATACGCTGAGGCGTTGCGAGATCGTCGCGACCGGCACGACCGGCACGCGCATTGGCGACGCGCATGGCCTCACGGTCGAGCGCATGTTGTCCGGCCCGCACGGCGGCGACCTGCAGATCGGCGCGCAGCTTGCGGAAGGGCGGGTAGACATGGTGATTTTCCTGCGCGACCCGATGACGCCGCAGCCGCACGAGCCGGATATCAATGCGCTGGTGCGTGCCTGTGACGTTCACAACATTCCATGCGCCACCAATATTTCGACCGCGCGAATGATTCTCGACGTGCTGACCCTGCGCCTCGCGCAGCGGGTTTGAATCAACGCGGTGGCGCTTCACGATCAAGCTGAATCACACATCAAGGAGACATGATGGTCAAAGCAATCCGATTCGACAAAACCGGTGGCCCGGAGGTCATGAAATGGGTCGACGTCGAAGTGGGCGAGCCGGGTACGGGGGAGATTCGCATCAAACAGACCGCGGTCGGCCTGAACTATATCGATGTGTATTTCCGCACGGGTTTGTATCCGTTGCCCTTGCCCGGCGGCCTCGGCATGGAAGCGGCCGGTGAAGTGACGGCGGTCGGCGCCGGCGTGACCGGTCTCAAAGTGGGCGATCGCGTGGCGTATGTGGCGCGTCCGCCTGGCGCCTATACCCAGGCGCGTGTGCTGCAGGCGGCGCAAGTCGTCAAGGTGCCGGACGCGTTGAGCGACGAGCAGGCCGCCTCCGTCATGCTGCAAGGGCTGACCGCCCAATATCTGCTGCGCCGCACGTACCCGGTGAAGGCCGGCGATACGATCCTGATTCAGGCTGCGGCCGGCGGCGTCGGCTTGCTGGTTTGCCAATGGGCGAAGGCGCTCGGCGCAACGGTGATCGGCACGGTCGGCTCGGACGAGAAAGCCGAAATCGCCAAAGCGCACGGCTGCGACCACCCCATCGTCTACACGCGCGAAAACTTCACCAAGCGCGTGCGCGAGATCACCAATGGCGCGGGTGTGCCAGTGGTGTACGACTCGATCGGTAAAGACACGTTTACGGGCTCGCTCGATTGCCTCGCGCCGCTCGGCATGTTCGTTAGCTTCGGTAATGCCTCGGGCCCGTTGCCGCCGATCGATTCGTCGGAATTCGCCGGACGCGGTTCGCTGTTCTTTACGCGCCCCACACTCTTCACCTATATCGCCAAACGTAGCGACTACGAGGCGATGTCCTCGGAGCTGTTCGACGTGCTGGTGTCGGGCAAGGTGAAGGCGAGCATCAATCAGCGCTATGCGCTGGCCGATGTCGGGCAGGCGCATGCGGATCTCGAAGGGCGTCGCACCACGGGTTCGACGGTTCTGCTGCCGTAAACGCGAAAGACCGAAAACCTATACCCAGCACCCCAAGGCCGTTCCATCTCACGATGGAACGGCCTTTTCCGTTTACGCGATTTTTACATCCCATCTCAGATCTTTGACCAGCCCTTTACGCGGATCGGCATAACGTTGCACCCATCCAAAGTCCGTGAATGGGGAATAAAAATGGATGTGCTGTATGTCGGGGGGATGGTGCTGTTTTTCGCGCTGACCTTTGCATTGATTGCCGGCTGCGAGAAGTTGATGCAGTTCCGGCGTGGCCAGGGAGCGCGCTCATGAACTGGATCCTCTGGTTATCTGGCGCGGCTACCGCGCTGCTGTTTATGTACCTGGTCTATGCGCTGTTGCGCGCGGAGGACATTGAATGAACTCGAACAATGTCCTGCAAGCGGGCTTTTTCATCGTCGTGCTGCTGGCTGCCGCGGTGCCGATGTCCCGTTATCTGAGCAATGTGATGGACGGCAGTTCGCGCGTGGTCCGTTTCGGCGGCCCTATTGAACGTTTGCTGTATCGCATCGCGGGTGTCGATCCGTCGACGGAAATGGGTTGGAAGCACTACGCGATCGCCACGATCGCGTTCAACGCGCTTGGCGCGCTGTTCCTTTACGTGTTGCTGCGCGTACAAGGCTGGTTGCCGGGCAATCCGCAGCAGTTCGGCCCGATGACGGTCGACGGCGCGTTCAATACGGCGGTCAGCTTCGTGACCAACACGAACTGGCAGGATTACACGCCTGAGCAGACCGTTGGCTATCTCGCTCAGATGCTTGGCTTCACCGTCCAGAACTTCTTCTCGGCCGCCACCGGCATTGTGGTGGTGATCGCGCTGATTCGCGGCTTCGCGCGTCACACCGCGCAAACCATCGGCAACTTCTGGGTCGACCTGACGCGTGTGACGCTCTACGTGTTGCTGCCGATGTCGGCGATCATCGCTGCGATCCTGATGAGCCAGGGTGTGATCCAGAACTTCAAGTCGTATCAGGACGTGCCGACGTTGCAAACCACGACGTACGCCGCCCCGAAACTCGATGCACAAGGCAATCCGGTGAAGGACGCCAAGGGCAATGCGGTGACGGTCGATACGCCGGTGAAGACGCAGACCATCGCGATGGGCCCGGTTGCTTCGCAGGAAGCGATCAAGATGCTCGGCACCAACGGTGGCGGCTTCTTTAACGGCAACTCGGCGCATCCGTACGAAAACCCGACGCCGTTCTCGAACTTCGTGCAGATCTTCTCGATCCTGATCATTCCCGCGGCATTGGCGCTCGTATTCGGCCGCATGATCATGGACCGCAAGCAGGGCGTGGCCGTGCTCGCGGCCATGACGATCGCTTTCGGCGTATGCGTGTTCGGCGAAATCGGCGCGGAACAATCGGGTAATCCGGCGTTGACCGCGTTGCACGTCGATCAATCGGCGAATGCGATGCAGTCGGGCGGTAACGCGGAAGGCAAGGAAACGCGCTTCGGTATCGCGCAGTCGGGCATCTTCACGGTGGCGACCACGGCGGCTTCGTGCGGCGCGGTAGCGAATACGCACGACTCGCTGACGCCGATCGGCGGCCTCTATCCGATGCTGCTGATGCAACTCGGCGAAGTGATCTTCGGCGGCGTGGGTTCCGGTATGTACGGCATGCTCGTGTTCGCACTGCTGGCCGTGTTCGTGGCAGGCCTGATGATCGGCCGTACGCCTGAATACGTCGGCAAGAAGATCGAAGCGTACGAGATGAAGATGGTGTCGATCGTGGTGCTGCTCACGCCGCTGCTGGTGCTGGTGGGCACGTCGATCGCGGTGCTGACCGATGCGGGTAAGGCAGGTATCGCCAACCCAGGTGCGCACGGCTTCTCCGAAATCCTCTACGCGTTCAGCTCGGCCGCGAATAACAACGGCAGTGCGTTTGCCGGCCTGACGGTCAGCACGCCGTTCTACAACTGGCTCACGGCGATCGCGATGTGGTTCGGCCGCTTCGGCACGATCATTCCGGTGCTGGCGATTGCCGGTTCGCTGGCTTCGAAGAAGCGCATCGGTGTGACAGGCGGCACGCTGCCGACTCATGGCCCGCTGTTCGTCGTGCTGCTGCTCGGCACGGTGCTGCTGGTCGGCGCGCTGACTTATGTGCCTGCGCTTGCGCTCGGACCTGGTGTCGAACATCTGATGATGATGGGCGCCCATTGAGGCGGCCCATTGAGATGACACCAGCGACCAACGAGTGAACAGGCGCAAACGGGAAATTCGAGGATTCAATGACTGAACATAATGCAACCAGGTCCATGTTCGACCCGGCGCTGCTGCGCCCGGCGATCGTGGACTCCTTCAAGAAGCTCACGCCGCGCACGCAGTTCCGTAACCCGGTGATGTTCTGCGTGTACGTCGGCAGTATTCTGACGACCATTCTGTGGATCGCCGCGCTCGGCGGTCAGGCCGAGGCGCCAGCGGGCTTCATTCTCGCGGTCACCTTGTGGCTGTGGTTCACGGTGCTGTTCGCGAACTTCGCGGAAGCGCTCGCCGAAGGCCGTTCCAAGGCCCAGGCAGCGTCGCTGCGCAGCGCGAAGAAAGACGTGATGGCCAAGAAGCTCAACGAGCCGCATCCGAAGTCGCCGATCCGTATTCTGACGGCGTCCGATCTGCGTAAAGGCGACGTTGTGCTGGTCGAAACCGGCGACGTGATTCCGGCTGACGGCGAAGTGATCGACGGTGTTGCGTCGGTCGACGAATCTGCGATCACGGGTGAATCCGCGCCGGTGATCCGCGAGTCGGGCGGCGATTTTTCGTCGGTGACGGGCGGCACGCGCGTGCTGTCGGACTGGATCGTCGTGCGCGTCACGGCCAATCCGGGCGAGGCCTTTCTCGACCGCATGATCGCGATGGTCGAAGGCGCGAAGCGTCAGAAGACGCCGAACGAAATCGCCCTGACGATTCTGCTGGTCGCGCTGACCATCGTGATGTTGTTGGCGACCGCCACGCTGCTGCCGTTCTCGATGTTCTCCGTCGAAGCTGCAAAAGCGGGTCACGTGGTCACGATTACCGCGCTGGTCGCGCTGCTGGTGTGTCTGATTCCGACCACCATCGGCGGGCTGTTGTCGGCGATCGGTGTGGCCGGTATGAGCCGCATGATGCAGGCCAACGTGATCGCCACCTCAGGCCGTGCTGTTGAAGCCGCAGGTGACGTCGACGTGCTGTTACTCGACAAGACCGGCACGATCACGCTCGGTAACCGTCAGGCATCACAATTCGTGCCGGCGCCGGGCTTGACCGAAGAAGCACTGGCGGATGCCGCCCAGCTTTCGTCGCTCGCCGACGAAACGCCGGAAGGCCGCAGCATCGTCGTGCTGGCGAAGCAACGCTTCAATATCCGTCAACGCGATATGGCTTCGCTGAAGGCGGAATTCCTCGCCTTCACCGCGCAAACGCGGATGAGCGGTGTCGATCTGCCGGGCCGTGAAATCCGCAAGGGCGCGGCTGACGCAGTGAAGAACTACGTCGAAGCAAACGGCGGCCGTTTCCCGAACGAAGTCAGCACGGCAGTGGCGGAAGTCGCACGCCGCGGCAGCACGCCGCTGGTGGTCGCCGAGAAAGGCGAGCAGGGCGCACGCGTGCTCGGCGTGATCGAGCTGAAGGACGTGGTGAAGGGCGGCATCAAGGAGCGTTTCGCCGAACTGCGCAAGATGGGTATCAAGACCATCATGGTGACCGGCGACAACCGGTTGACGGCAGCAGCGATCGCTGCAGAAGCTGGCGTCGACGATTTCCTCGCCGAAGCCACGCCGGAAGCCAAGCTCGCCACGATCCGTTCGCACCAGGCCGAAGGTCGTCTGGTGGCGATGACCGGCGACGGCACTAACGACGCTCCTGCGCTCGCACAGGCCGACGTCGCGGTGGCGATGAACACCGGCACGCAGGCAGCGAAAGAAGCCGGCAACATGGTCGACCTCGATTCGAATCCGACCAAGCTGATCGAGATCGTCGAGATCGGCAAGCAGATGCTGATGACGCGCGGCTCGCTCACCACGTTCTCGATTGCGAACGACGTGGCCAAGTACTTCGCGATCATCCCGGCGGCGTTCGCGACCACTTATCCGGCACTGAACGCGCTGAACGTGATGCATCTGGCCACGCCGGCCTCGGCGATCATGTCGGCGGTGATTTTCAATGCGCTGATCATCGTGCTGCTGATTCCGCTGGCGCTCAAGGGCGTGAAGTACCGGGCGCTGGGCGCGGCGATTCTGCTGCGCCGCAATCTGCTGATCTACGGATTGGGCGGGATCATCGTGCCGTTCATCGGCATCAAGCTGATCGATATGGTGCTGGCCGCGTTCGGCTGGGTTTGAGCAGCGGCTGTTTAAGAGGAATTACTCATCATGAAAAATCTGTTCCGTCCGTTAATCGTGATCTTCGCAGTGCTGACCGCCGTCACCGGCCTCGCTTATCCCGCCGTGATGACCGCGGTCGGTCAGGCGGCCTTCAACAACCAGGCCAACGGCAGCATGCTCGAGCAGAACGGCAAGGTGGTCGGCTCGAAGCTGATCGGCCAGCAGTTCGATGCGCCGCAATACTTCTGGGGTCGTCTGTCGGCCACCAGCCCGATGCCGTACAACCCGCAGGGTTCGGGCGGCTCGAACCTTGGCCCGACCAACCCGGCGTTGCTCGACGAAGTCAAAGGCCGTATCGACGCGTTGAAGGCTGCCGGCACGGATATGTCGAAGCCGGTGCCGGTCGATCTGGTGACGTCCTCGGGCAGCGGTCTCGATCCTGAGATCAGCCCGGCCGCTGCCGCGTATCAGATCGAACGCGTCGCCAAAGCGCGTAAGCTCGCCGCCAACGATGTGCAGGCACTGGTCGATCGTTATACGAGCGGCCGCCAGTTCGGCATTTTCGGTGAACCGCGCGTGAACGTGCTGCAACTGAATCTGGCGCTCGATGAGATGAAACAAGGTTGAGCGTCGCTGACGTCGATACGCGTCGATGATGGCTATGATTCAAGGAGGCGGCGTCCATGCGGGGCCGCCTTCGCCATTTGCGGCGCGGCCGCTGCCGTGCCACCATGCAGGCACCACCGCTCGCCTTACTATGAAAACCATTGAGCATGAACCGCCCCGATCCTGATGAACTGCTCGACAAACTGCAACGCGACGAAGAAAAACGTCAGCGGGGCAGGCTGAAGATTTTCTTCGGCGCGTCGGCAGGCGTCGGCAAGACCTATGCGATGTTGCAGGCCGCGCGACGCCGTGCCGATGAAGGCGCGGACGTGGTGGTCGGCATCGCCGAAACGCATGGCCGCAGCGAAACCGCTGCGCTGCTGGAAGGCCTCGACGTGCTGCCGCTCGCGCATATCGAGTATCGCGGCCGCAAGCTCGGCGAGTTCGATCTCGACGCCGCGCTCGCCCGCAAGCCGCAATTGATTCTCGTCGACGAACTCGCGCATTCGAATGTGCAGGGCGCGCGGCATCTGAAGCGCTGGCAGGACGTCTACGAACTGCTCGACGCGGGCATCGACGTCTACACCACGGTCAACGTCCAGCACCTCGAAAGCCTGAACGACGTGGTCGGCCAGATCACCGGCATCCGCGTCTGGGAGACGGTGCCCGACCGCGTGTTCGATCGCGCCGACGAAGTCACGCTGGTCGACCTGCCCGCCGAGGAACTGCTCGACCGGATGCGCGACGGCAAGGTGTATTTGCCGCAGCAGGCCGAGCGCGCGGTGCGCAACTTCTTTCGCAAGGGCAACCTGATCGCGCTGCGCGAGCTGGCGTTGCGCCGTACAGCCGACCGCGTCGATGCGCAGATGCGGGAATATCGCGCCGATCGTTCGATTCAGCGGATCTGGCAGGCGCGTGAACGCTTGCTGGTGTGCGTCGGCCCCGGCCCGGAAGCGCCGATGCTGGTGCGCGCGGCGGCGCGTCTCGCCGCCAGCCTGAAGGCTGACTGGATCGCCGTCTATGTGGAAACGCCCGCGCTGCAGCGCTTGCCTGATGCACGCCGCGAACGCACATTGAATGCCTTGAAGCTCGCCGCCGAACTCGGTGCCGAAACTGCGACGCTCGCCGGTACCGATGCGGTCGCCGCGCTGATCGGTTACGCGCAGGCTCGCAACGTCTCGAAGCTGGTGGCCGGCGCGTCCGCACGCACCGGTCTCAAGCGCTGGCTGCGCCGGCCGCTCGGTGAGCGCATCGCCGAACGCGCGGGCGATCTCGATCTCACTCTGATTCGCGCGTCGTCGGAACGTGATGGCGCTGAACATCGGCGCTTGCTGAACACCACCGCCAACGCCTGGCGCGAGGCCCTGAGCACGGCGCGCGAACGCCGTTCGCCGCCGCGCGCCTACGGCATCGCGTTGGCGATTTGCGCGGCCATTACGCTGCTGTCGAGCCAATTGATCGACCATATCGATCTGACCAACCTCGTCATGCTGTACCTGCTCGGTGTGATCTTCACTGCCGTGAAGCTGGGGCGCGGGCCGGGCGTCGTGCTGTCGTTCATGAGCGTGGCCGCGTTCGACTTTTTCTTCGTGCCGCCGCGCATGTCGTTGTCGGTGTCCGATACGCAGTATTTGCTGACCTTCTTCGGCATGCTGCTGACGTCGCTCGTCATCAGCCATCTCACGTCGAGCTTGCGCCGCGAGGCGAGTGTTGCGCGGCGTCGGGAGCAACGCACCGGCGCGATGTATGCGATGGCGCGTGAACTGGCGGCGGCGCTGACCATGGAGCAGATCGTCGGCATCGGCAGCCGGCATGTGAGCGAAGTGTTCGGCGCGCGCGTCGCGATTCTGTTGCCGGACAGCGCCGATCAGGTGAAGCAGAAGATCGAGGACCCGGACGCTACGATCACGCTTGAAGGCGAGATGCTCGATATCGACGTCGGCCAATGGGTCTACGACCAGCAGAAGCCTGCCGGGCAAGGCACCGATACGCTGCCGGCAGCCTCCGCGCTGTATCTGCCGCTGAAGGCGCCGATGCGCACACGTGGCGTGCTCGCCGTCGTGATGCGCGATGAGCGCGAGCTGGACGTGCCCGAGCAGCAGCGCATGCTGGACGCGTTCGCCGCGCAAATCGCGCTGGCCCTTGAGCGTGTGCACTATGTCGACATCGCACGCGATGCACTCGTCAATATGGAATCGGAGCGTTTGCGCAATTCGCTGCTGTCGGCGATTTCGCACGACCTGCGTACGCCGTTGACGACGATCGTCGGCTTCTCGTCGATGCTGGCGCAATCGCGCGAGGCACATCGCGATGCGCAGCCCGGCGACGATCTCGTCGAAGCGATTCACGAAGAAGCGCTGCGCATGACCGGCATCGTCACCAATCTGCTCGACATGGCGCGCTTGCAGGCCGGCAGCCTGCAATTGAATCAGCAATGGACACTCCTCGAAGAAACCGTGGGCGCCGCGCTGCGGGCCTGCAAGCGCGTGCTGGCGAATCATCCAGTACAGGTGAAGCTGCCTGCGGATTTACCGCTGCTGCACCTCGATGCGGTGCTGATGGAGCGGCTCTTCTCGAACCTGTTCGAGAACGCGGCCAAATACACCCCGCCGGACACGCCGTTGACGATCGGCGCGCAACGTCTCGACGCGGACGGCAAGTCGTTCGTGCGCGTCGCGGTCGACGATAACGGACCGGGTCTCCCGGCCGGCATGGAAGCACGTGTGTTCGAGAAATTCACGCGCGGCGAGAAAGAGTCGGCCAAGCCGGGCATCGGCCTCGGCCTCGCGATCTGCCGCGCAATCGTGGAAGCGCACGGCGGTACAATCGGCGCGCTCAATCGGATGTCCGCGGACGGCCGTGTCGAAGGCGCGCGCTTCTGGTTCACGCTGCCGGTGGAAACGCCGCCCGAAGCGCCGGATGCGCTGGAAGACGAAGGCGCCGATGCGTTGCCGGACCACGATTTAACTCTTAACCCGCGTTCCAAGCCTAGCCATGAGTGATCCGAGCATCACAGTCGTCCTGATTGAAGACGAAAAGCAGATTCGCCGCTTCGTGCGAACCGCGCTGGAAGGCGAGGGCATCGTTGTGCACGACGCCGAGACCGGCAAGCAAGGTCTCGTCGAAGCGGCAACGCGCAAGCCCGATCTCGTCATCGTCGATCTCGGCCTGCCGGACACAGACGGTCTCGACGTGATTCGCGAGCTGCGTGGCTGGAGCGAGCTTCCGGTCATCGTACTGTCGGCGCGCACTCAGGAAACCGAGAAAGTCGCTGCACTCGATGCCGGTGCGGACGATTACCTCACCAAGCCGTTCGGCGTTTCCGAACTGCTGGCGCGGATCCGCGCGCATATGCGGCGCCGCAATCAGGGCGGCGCGAACGAATCGCCGCTGGTGCGCTTCGGTGCGGTGACGGTCGATCTGGCCTTGCGTCAGGTGAGCCGCGACGGCGTGGCCGTCCATCTCACGCCGATCGAATATCGCCTGCTCGCGACACTGGTGCGCCACGCCGGCCGCGTGCTGACGCACCGCCAATTGCTGCGCGACGTATGGGGGCCGTCACATGTGGAGAGCCACCACTATCTGCGCATTTACATGGCGCATCTGCGCGGGAAACTGGAGCGCGACCCGGCGCAGCCGGAGCATATCGTCACGGAAACTGGCGTGGGATACCGGCTTGTGGGCGCGGTTTGAGCCTGCCCGAGGCGTCCGCCGCGGCCCTTGCGCGCCCTTGCGGCTTGTCGCCGCAGCAAGGCGACGCCCTATTTTGATATAATTACAGTTCGTAAGGACGACCTTGCGCACTGCTACAAACGGGGACGGCCCCATCTGACCATGGAGCTGTCTCATGTCCTGGATTCTTCTGTTGATTGCCGGTTTGCTTGAAGTCGCATGGGCGGCCGGTCTCAAAACCTCCGAAGGTTTCACCCGGCTCTGGCCGTCCGTGTTCACGATCGTGACCGCGCTCGGCAGCTTCGTTCTGCTCGCCATGGCGATGCGCCAACTGCCGCTCGGCACGGCCTACGCCGTGTGGACGGGGATCGGCGCGGTCGGCGCATTCATCTTCGGCATCGTCATGATGGGCGAGGCCCTGACGGTCGCACGGGTGGCGAGCGCTGCGCTGATCGTGATCGGATTGATCGGTTTGAAGCTGTCATCAGGGCATTGAGCCCTGTTGGCGGGCCCGAATAGCGTGTCCGCATGCGCTCGAACCGTACGCCAATACCCTGCCATTAGAGTCCGCCATTTGTTAGTCGCTCTGCGTTCTGCGAATTAACGTGGCTATAATGAGATCGAATCCAACCTGAATTTGCCCGCGGCCTATTTGGCGCGGCCGGCTTGGCGCGGGTCTGACGACTTCGGTGCGGCGGCTCCCTTTCCAATGCCCGTCGAAGCGCCCGGCACGCACAGCGCGCCTGGAGGCGGCCATGCTTGAATCACTTTCGCTCGCTGCGGGCCTCTCATGGGGCAGCGGTCTGCGCCTCTATCTGACAGTTCTGCTGGCCGGCGTGTTCGCACGTCTGGGCTTCATCCATCTCCCCGATACGCTGTCCGCGCTATCTTCGCCGTGGGTAATCGGTGTCGCCGGTGTACTGACGGTCACTGAATTTCTCGCCGACAAAATCCCCGCGTTCGATTCCTTATGGGACGCGATCCATACCTTTATCCGCATTCCCGCCGGCGCCGTGCTGGCGGCTGGCGCGCTCGGCCATGCCGATCCTGCGCTGCTGACAGTCGCCGCGCTCGCCGGTGGCACGCTGGCAGGCACTGCGCATCTGGCCAAAGCGGGCACACGCGCGCTGATCAATCTGTCGCCGGAACCGGTGTCGAATGTCGTGACCTCGACCGCTGAAGACGGTCTCGTGTTCGGCGGCATGCTGCTCGCGCTGTTCGTGCCGCTTCTGTTCCTGGTCCTGATGGTGGGCTTCCTGATGCTGGCCGCCTGGGCGTTGCCGCGTCTGTGGCGCGGAGTGCAGGGCGGTTTTCGCGGGATGGCGACGCACATGGTGTCGCGCTTTGCCAGGAGTCGGCACGATTGAGCGATACGGGACGCGGGGTAACGGCGCGCGCCAAGGCAGCGAGCCGGTTGGGCAGTGTGGATCTGTTGCGCCAGGCTATCCGTATGACGGCGCGCGACTGGCGCGCCGGCGAACTGACGATGCTGCTGCTGGCGCTGGTGTTGGCCGTCGCGGCGCTGTCGAGTGTCGGCTTTCTGGCTGACCGTTTGCATCAGGGGCTCGAACGCGATGCGCGGCGCATGATCGCCGCTGATTTCATTGTTCGCTCCGATCATCCTGTCGATCCGCAGTTCGCGCAGCAAGCCGGCGCGCTCGGTCTGAACACCGCGAGCACGGCGATCTTTCCCAGCATGATCAACTCGACCGGCGCGCAGCCGGTCTCGCGGCTTGCCGCTATCAAGGCGGTGTCGCCGGGTTATCCGTTGCGCGGCGCGTTGCGGATTGCGCCGGCGCCGGGCGCGGCAGACCATCCCACCCAATCGATTCCGGCGCCTGGCACGGTTTGGGTCGATCAGGCACTGCTCGACGCACTGAAGCTGCATGTCGGCGATGCCGTGAAGGTCGGGTCCCGCAGCTTCACGATCGCCGCGATGATTACCCGCGAGCTCGACCGTGGCTTCTCGTTCGTCAATTTTTCGCCGCGTTTGATGCTGCGTGCCGACGATGTCCAGTCGACCGGCCTCATCACCTTCGGCAGCCGCGTGACTTATCGCTTGCTGGTGGCGGGTTCGGACGCGTCGGTGGCGCGCTTCGCGCAATTCGCGCACGACAAGGTGGACGGCGGCAAGATGCGCGGCGTTGCGCTTGAGTCGTTGCAGGACGGCCAGCCGCAAGTGCGTCAGACGCTCGACCGCGCGAGTCACTTCCTCACGCTGGTCTCGCTGCTCACCGCGTTGCTCGCGGCGGTGGCGATCGCCATGGCCGCGCATCGGTATATGCGACGGCATCTGGATGGCTGCGCGGCGATGCGCTGTCTGGGCGTCAGTCAGGCCACACTGCGCACGCTATTCACGCTGGAATTCGTGGGGCTGGGTTTGATCGGTGGCGCGCTCGGTGTGGCGCTCGGTTACCTGGGACACATGGCGTTGCTGACGTGGCTCGGCAGTCTGATCGACGTCGTGCTGCCGTATCCAACCGCATGGCCCGCGCTCGAAGGTATCGCAGCCGGTCTCGTGTTGTTGCTCGGGTTTGCGTTGCCGCCGCTGTTGCCGCTGACGCGCGTGCCGCCGGTGCGCGTGCTGCGTCGCGAATGGGGCGATGCGGGGCGCACTGCCTGGGCCGCCTACGCGCTCGGCATCGTGCTGTTCGCCGCGCTCCTGATCGTCGCAGCGGGCGAGTTGAAGCTCGGTGGCATTGTCGCAGGCGGCTTCGCCGGCGGACTGCTGGTGTTCGCGTGCATCGCACGGCTGGCGTTGTGGGGCGCTTCGCGTGTCGTGCGCAGCGAGCGCGTGAATGCGGGCATCGGCTGGCGTTACGCGCTGGCGTCGCTGGAGCGGCGCAGTGGCGCGAGCGCGCTGCAGATCACCGCGCTCGGTATCGGCCTGATGTGCCTGTTGCTGATTGCGATGACGCGCAATGACCTGGTGGCCGGCTGGCGCAAATCGACGCCGCCCGATGCGCCGAATGAATTCATCATCGATATCCAGCCCGACCAGCGCGACGCCGTCACGCAGTATCTGGGCGCGCACGGCGTGCCCGGCACGGTGCTCGCGCCGATGGTGCGCGGCCGGTTGATTGCGATCAACGGCAAGCCGGTCAATCCGGATTCGTTTAAGGGCGACGATGCGAGACGTCTCGTCGACCGCGAATTCAATCTGTCGTACACGACTGAGCTTCCGGACGACAATCGCCTCTCTGCCGGCACCTGGTATGGCGAAACGAAGACACCGCAGATTTCGATCGAGCAGGGACTCGCGAAGCTGATCAACGTTAAGCCCGGCGATACGCTGCGCTTCGACGTGACGGGTCTGCAGATCGACGCGCCGGTGACGAGTGTGCGCAAGCTCGACTGGGGCTCGTTCAAGGTCAACTTTTTCGTGCTGATGCCGCCGGCCGCTTTGCAGGATTTTCCGGCGACGTTCATCACGAGCTTCCATTTACCGCCTGAAAAGCAATCGACCATCGACGGCTTGATCGCAGCCTATCCGAACCTCACGGCAATCGACACCGGTCCGATTCTGGCGCAGGTACAGCGTGTCCTGCAGCAGGTGATCGGCGCAGTGCAGTTCCTGTTCGCGTTCACGCTCGCGGCCGGCGTGCTGGTGCTGTACGCGGCGCTTGCCGGCACCCGCGACGAGCGTATGCGAGAATCCGCGCTGCTGCGCGCGCTGGGGGCCTCGCATCGCCAGGTGCGCGCGGTGCAGGTTGCCGAGTTCGTGGCGGTGGGCGCGCTCGCCGGCTTGATGGCGGCGCTCGGTGCGCAGGTGATTGGCTGGCAACTGGCGACGCGTGTCTTCGAGTTTTATCTGGCGTTCGATCCGTGGTTGTTGCCGGCGGGCATTGCGGCCGGCATCGCCTGCGCGGGCGTGGGTGGCTGGCTCAGCTTGCGGCATGTGCTGGCGCGGCCCGCGTTGCAATCGCTGCGAGATGCGTGATTTTTCTTTTCTGTTTTTGTGATTGGGTATGAGCGATCTTAACGACGAAGTGTCCGCGGCACAGCCGACGGCCTTCGAACTGGTGGGCGGTGAAGCGCGTGTGCGCGAACTGGTCGACCGGTTTTATGACTTGATGGATCTCGAAGCGGAATTCGCCGGGATTCGCGCCTTGCATCCCGAGTCGCTCGATGGCTCGCGCGACAAGTTCTTCTGGTTCCTGTGCGGATGGATGGGCGGTCCCGATCATTACATCAGCCGCTTCGGCCATCCGCGGCTGCGCGCCAGACATATGCCGTTTCCGATCGCGTCCAGCGAGCGGGATCAGTGGCTTCGCTGCATGGCGTGGGCGATGGAAGACGTTGGGCTTTCCGAGTCTTTGAGGGAGCGCCTGCTGGCGTCGTTCTTCGAGACTGCCGACTGGATGCGCAATCGCAATGGTTGAGCGGGTAGCGCAGCCGCAAGCAGCAGAGGCGGGCGCAGTCCTCGACTGCTGGTTCGGCGCCCCGAATACGCCCACCTTCGGTGAGGCCCGCAAGCTCTGGTTCTCCCGCGACGCCGCCTTCGATGCGATGCTGCTGGAACGTTTCGGGGCACTGATCGACGCGGCGCGCGCAGGGTCCCTCGACAGCTGGGCAGGGACGCCGCTCGGCTCATTAGCACTGGTCATCGTGCTGGATCAGTTTTCCCGCAATTGCCACCGCAATACACCGCGCGCTTTCGCCGCCGATCATCACGCGCTGCGCATCGCGCAGCAGATGATCGCCAGCGGCGCCGATCTCCTGTTGCCGACCGTGCATCACCGCGCGTTCGCCTACCTACCGTTCGAACACGACGAAACGCTCGCCAGCCAGCACGAATCGCTGCGCCTGTTCAAACAGCTGAAGGCGGAGCCGGGCGGTGCGTCCTACTACTCCTCCGCGGTCAGGCACGCCAGAATCATCGAACGTTTCGGACGCTTTCCGCATCGCAATGCGGTACTTGAGCGCCAGTCGACGGATGAAGAAAAGGCTTTCCTGAAGGAACCCGGCTCGTCGTTCTAGGCGTAACGGCAACGTAGAGGCGCAGTGCGGGTGCGCCATGCGCCGCTACGTGCTACTCGCCGAGCGCGGGCGTTGCCGGCGTCCGCACGAATACTCGCAACAGTTCGTCAGTGTCGCCTGGGCGCGCACCCGACCAGAACAATCGCCAATCGCCAGCCGGCGCGCGCGGATTGTCACGGCGGCCCTGCTGGATCAGCCACGTGCACTCGGTCGCCGCGGGATTCGCGGTTGGTTGATGCTCGATGCCGGTGTAGTAGTACAGCATCGGCGCTTCGGATTCGCCGAGGTCCATACTGGCCATGCAATCCCCATCGTTCCACTCGATATTCATCCTGGCGCCGAGGTTTTCGAACACGGAACGGTAGCTCTTCCCGTAGTCGAGCCACGGCAGCAGCAGCGTGCTCACCAATCCCCACGCGAGAATCGCACCTGCACACCAGCTCAACACCCCGCGCCATTTGCCGGCGTATTTGAAGACCGGCAGGAGCCACAGCCAGCCGAGCGTCATCAGCAGCGCAGCCGCGATCAGCCCGGGCTTGACCGGCAGCACCCAGTCGAGCGGCAACCATCGGCCGAGCCGGTGCAGCGACGCATGCGTGTTGGCCGGATCGCTCATGATCGACCAGATGATCCACGCGAGCGCGGCCGTGCTGCCGAACAGCACGCGGCTCGCCATGTCCCAGCCTGCGTGCAGACGCCGCGGCAGCTTTTCGATGCCGTTCATCGCCACCAGGGCGAGCGGGGCGATGAACGGCAGGATGTACAGTTCGCGCACTGTTGCCGAGCTTTGCAATACGACGAACCCGGTGCCCGCGAAGATCACCGGCAGAGCGACACGCGGATCGCGCCAGCGGCGCCATCCGCCGCCGGCGAGCGCGGCCAAGGCGAGCGGTACGACCGGAAAGCCGACGCTCAGCACGGTGCGCAGCACGAACCAACGGCTTTCGTTTTCAGAGCCGAGTTCCGCCACCGAAAAGCCGAAGAAGCGGCCGATGTTGTTGTCCCACAGCCAGACCTTGAAGAGCGCTTCGGAGCGCAGATAGAAACAGATCGGCCAGATCAGTGCGAAGGGCGCGCAGACCAGCGCGGCGACGCCGAGCGCGCCTGCAAAGCTGCGCGTGCGGCAGGCGGGATACAACACCAGCACCGCGACGGTGGTGGCGCCAAACACGAGCGGCACGAACAGGCCCTTGGCCAGCAACGACACGCCCACGCCCGCACCGAACATCGCCGCACCGCTCAGAATCGCGTGGCGCCGGCGGCGTGCATCGCCCCGTAGCAGGCGCGCGTCGTCGCGCAGGTGCACGAGGACGAGTTCGAATAGTCCGCAAAAGCCGATCGCGGCGCCGGCCATCAGCGCGACGTCGGTCATCATGTCGTGCACGTGCTTGATGACGACGAGCGTGCTCGCGAACAAGGCCAGCGTGCCGACTACGCGGATATCGAGCCAGCTCGAGGCGGCCACCGCGCGGCGGGCGACGCGTGCCGTGTAGTAGACGGTCAGTCCGGCAAAGAGTGCGCTCGCGAGACGTGCGGCGTCATGCAAGGGCAGGTAGCGGCCGAACATCCACGCGAGGCCGGCGGCGACCCAGTCGTAGATCGGTGGTTTTTCGACGAACGGCTGGCCGGCGTTGGTTGGCACGACCAGATCGCCGGTGTCGAGCATGTGCTGGATGATCCCGAACGTGTAGGTCTCATCCTGCTTCCAGGGCTCGTGGCCCAGGGTGCCAGGCAGGAGCCACGCGCACAGGATCGCCAGCGCGACCAGCCACATCAACGGACGGACCGCCGTGAGCGCGCGCAAGCGCCGGGCACCGCGTGAAGCGGGAGCTGGGGCGGCGGGATCCGCGGGGCCGGCAGGGGCAGCCGGCCTCGCGGGCGCTGCGGCTTCGGTCGCGTGTGCCGAGCCGGCATGCGTGTCCGGTGCGCCGTCGGCGGGGCCGGCCGGCGCTGGCGTCGCGATCGCGACCTTCCCCGCGCGCCAGGGCGCGGATGGCTTTTCGAACATTGGAATCTCTGGTCGCCGTACGCGGCGACGTGGGCCGCGAACTTATGCTTTGGCTATGCGTCGCATGCGGTTGCACACGAACGCTGCGATTGTAGTCCCAGTTTATTACGGCCGATTACAGAAAAAGCGTGGAATATGGTGTTCAGCCGAACGGATTGAGCCGATTCCTCGTCAAATTGACGGGAATGGAACGTGGGGAAAGGAGAAGGCGGCCGTGCGAAGCCGCCGGCCACGGGAACAGAAGAGTGGTATTCAGCGTCCGCCGGCGACGTCGAGCAATGCGCCCGTCACGTACGATGCGGCGTCGCTCAGCAGCCAGACGATCGACTCGGCCACTTCTTCGGCGCTGCCGGGACGGCCCAGCGGCGTGGTCGCGCCGAGTTGTGCGGCGCGCTCGGGCTTGCCGCCGCTGGCGTGGATTTCGGTATCGATCAGACCGGGGCGCACCGCGTTCACGCGCACACCCTGCGGGCCGAGTTCCTTGGCAAGACCGATCGTCATGGTGTCGACGGCGCCTTTAGAACCAGCATAGTCGACGTATTCGTTCGGCGAACCCAAACGCGAGGCCGCCGACGAGATGTTCACGATCACACCACCCGCGCCGCCGCGAGTGGTCGACATCCGGCGCGCGGCTTCGCGTGCGCACAGATACGCGCCGAGCACATTGACGTCGAACATCCGCTTCAGGCGCGCGAGGTCCATATCCGCGAGCTGGCTCGAAGGCGCGACGATTCCGGCGTTGTTGACGAGCGCGTCGAGCCGGCCGAACTTTTGCTGGAGCGCGTCGAACATCGCGATCACGTCGGCTTCACTGGCGACGTCGCCGGCAATCGGCAACGCCTGGCCGCCGGCGCGTTCCACTTCAGCAACAGTGTCCTGCGCGGCAGCGAGATTCCGCGCGTAATTCACGCCGACCGACCAGCCGCGTGCGCCCAGCAAACGCGCGGTCGCACGGCCAATGCCGCGGCTGCCACCGGTGATCAGAACGGTTTTCGTCATTGCAACCTCATCGTTCGGGCGGGGGCCGCGGGAGCGTGCGGCGGGTGTTCGTTCAGGCGCTTGCTCCGGCGGTAGAAAAAAGCGCGGCAGGCGGCGATCACACGGAGTTCAAACGGCGTCGCGTTTGACAGCCCATTTGTCGCTGGCAGGCGGCTTGTAGCGTTGCAGCTTGTCGATCAGCGCGACCGGATCGGACTCCCTTTGCAGGATGTCGAAATAGGTCTGCCGCATGAAACCCTCGTCTACCGTGTGCTTGAGGAGCGCGATCAACGGATCGTAGAACCCGTCGATATTCAGCACTGCCACCGGCTTCTGGTGATAGCCGAGCTGCGCCCACGTATAGACCTCGAAGAGCTCCTCGAGCGTACCCACGCCGCCCGGCATCGCGACGAACGCGTCGGACAGGTCGGCCATCATCTTCTTGCGATGATGCATGTCGGGCACCACATACAACTCGGTCAGCCCGTTATGGCCGACTTCCTTGTTGACCAGCAACTCCGGAATCACGCCGATTGCGCGGCCGCCTTCGGCCATCACCGTATCGGCGATCACGCCCATCAGGCCGACCTTGCCGCCGCCATAGACCAGCGCGAGATCGGCCTGCACCAGCGCGCGGCCGAAAGCGCGCGCGGCTTCGGCGTACAACGGTCTGGCTCCGTCGGAGGAGCCGCAATACACACACACCGACTTCATACTCAAACGTCCTTCGGTTCGTTGCGGGGCGCGGCGCCTTCCTTGGGCGGCAGGTAGTCGTAGAACTCGCGCTTGGGCAGCTTGCCCGAGACGAGGTCGTCGAAAATCTGCCGTGAGCGGCCGCGCAGATAAGGGGCCATCAGCGAGACGATCTGAACGCTCACCTGATGCAGTTCCGCGCGAATCGTTTCCTGCTCGTTGTACTTGCGCGGGTTCATCACGAACTGATACGACAGCCAGTACGTGCCGATTACGCCGACGTTGGTGGCGATCACATGCAGTTCTTCGGGCGTGGCGACCATTTCGCCGTCGGCCACGAGTTGCTCGCAGAACTGGCTTGCAAAGCGCACCTTGTGGCTGATGATCTGCTTGAAGTGCGTCTCGAGCGTGCGGTTGCGCGCCAGCAGATCGTTCAGGTCGCGATACAGGAAACGATAGCGCCAGGTGAAATCGACCATGTACTGCAAATACGACCACATCTCGTCGATCGTCGCGCGGTGGTCGTCGGGAAAGCGCAGACGCTTTTCGATCTCCTGCTCGAACTGGCTGAAGATGCTGTTGATGATGTCGTCTTTGTTGCGGAAGTGGTAGTACAGATTGCCTGGACTGATTTCCATTTCCTCGGCGATCGTCGTCGTCGTGACGTTCGGTTCGCCGATCTCGTTGAACAGCTTCAACGATAGTTCGAGTATCCGTTCGCGGGTGCGGCGGGGAGGTTTGGCTTCCATGTCGTCCGGCCCTGGTTACGCCGGGCTGGGCGCGTGGCGGCTTGCCGCTCTAGCGTGATCCACCCGGACGTGGTTGGTATTTTTGATTGAGCGCCTCAACGGTTTCCCGTAAGGCTATCGGACGATTATAAACCGACCGTTCTTATACCAAACGGATACTCAGGGTTTTCATTCTTTGGGACGCCGGGAAAGGGCGTCAGGCGGTGCTTCGCGATGAATCCGTAGCCATGCTTATAGCCACGCTTTGACCCAATGCACAACGAGCGGCCCGACGATCAGTCCCCATGTCATCACGCACATGCCGAGCGCGACCATGACTGCCGCGCTGCCGAGGTCCTTCGCGCGGCGCGACAACTCGTGGCGCTCGAGCGAAATCCGGTCGATGGCCGCCTCGACGCTCGAATTGAGCAATTCGACGATCAGCACCAGCAGTACCGAGCCGAGCAGCAACACGCGCGACACGGGATCGACCGGCACCAGCACGCCGCACGGAATCAGAATCGCGGCGAGCGTGAGCTCCTGGCGAAACGCGCTTTCCTCGCGGATCGCCACGCGAAACCCGGCCAGCGAATTTTTCATCGCGTGCCACGCGCGGGTCACGCCGCGATTTCCCTTGTATGGATTGAAGGGGAGCGGTGCGAATGGATCGTCGGGGCTGAGCGGTTCGTTGTGCGGCTCGCTCTCGGGGTTCGCGGGACCCTCGAGGCTTGCACCGTTCATGCCGTGAAAACCATTCGCGTGATCGACATGATTCGGCGTGCCGTGCTCGCTCACGTCGTCGAACGGCTCGATGCCGGCGGCTTCGGTGTCGACAGCGCGCAGCGCGCCTTTCGACGCGCGTGCGGCGGTGGAGTTTCGGGTTCGCATAAACGGCTCGGCGCGTCGCTTCACGCGGCGGCGCTTTCCTCGCTATACGACGTGCGCGGCAGCGGCTTCAGGTGCGCCGCGAACTGCTCGGACGCGGCGGCCCACGAGAAGCGTTCGGCCCACGCGCGCGCATGGCTGCGCTCGATCTTCAGCGCTTCGAGGCATGCCTCGCGCAAATCTTCATGCATGGCGCCCGCGCCGCCGTCGCCGAGCACGTCGATCGGGCCGGTCACCGGATACGCCGCGACTGGCGTGCCGCAGGCCAGCGCTTCGAGCAGCACGAGCCCGAAAGTATCAGTGCGGCTCGGGAACACGAATACGTCGGCGGCCGCGTAGACCTTGGCCAGTTCGGCTTGCGTCAGCACGCCCAGGTAATTCGCTTGCGGATAACGCGACTTCAACTCGGCCAGCGCCGGGCCTTCGCCTGCTACCCATTTCGAGCCGGGCAGATCGAGCTTGAGAAACGCCTCGACGTTCTTCTCGACCGCTACACGTCCCACATACAGAAAGATCGGCCGCGCGGTGTTGAGAACCTTCGAGTCCATCTGGTGAAAGATGTCGAGGTCGACGCCGCGGGTCCACAACACCACGTTGGTGAAGCCGAATTTTTCGAGGTCAGCCTTGACCACGGGCGTGGGCGCCATCACGGCAAGTGACGGCTTGTGGAACCAGTGCAGAAACTTGTAGGTGGCCGCGATCGGAATGCCGAAACGCGCTTGCACGTATTCGGGAAAGCGCGTGTGATAAGCGGTGGTGAACGGCAGCTTGTGCTTGATCGCATAGGCTCGCGCGGCCATGCCGAGCGGGCCTTCGGTGGCGATGTGCAGCGCGTCGGGCGCGAATTCGTCAATGCGCTGATGAAGCTTGCGACGCGGCAGCAGCGACAGGCGAATCTCAGGATAGGTCGGGCACGGAATCGTCTTGAATTCGAGCGGCGTCAGCAGATCGACCTGGTGGCCGAGCGCGGTGAGTTCGCGCGTGGTGTTTTTCAGCGTGCGCACGACGCCATTGACCTGCGGTTCCCATGCATCGGTGACGATCATGATCTTCATCGGTTTCGGCCCAATAGAAGTGGAGAGGGACTACGCGGTCGCCCGGGCCTTTTGCACGCCGACTTCCGGTGCGCGCATCACGGTCCAGCAGATCACCTTGAGTTCGCCTTCATACGTCTCGACGAGTGCCGACAGGCTTTCGACCCAATCGCCGTCGTTGCAATACAGCACACCGTCGATGTCGCGGATTTCGGCTTTGTGAATGTGCCCGCAGACCACGCCGTCGCAACCGCGGCGGCGCGCTTCGTCGGTCATCACGCGCTCGAACGACGAAATGAAATTCACCGCGTTCTTCACCTGATGCTTCAGGTATTGCGACAGCGACCAGTACGGAAAACCGAGCCGGCTGCGGATCCGGTTGAACCAGCGGTTCAGGATCAGGATCATCGTGTAGAGCGTGTCGCCGAGATAGGCGAGCCACTTCGCGTGTTGGATCACGCCGTCGAACAGATCGCCGTGCACGATCCACAGGCGCTTGCCGGCGAGCGTCGTGTGGAACGCTTCGCCGCGCACGTGGATGTCGCCGAACGCGAGGTCGCAGAACTGGCGCGCGGCTTCGTCGTGATTGCCCGGCACGTAGATCACCTGGGTGCCTTTGCGTGCTTTACGCAGCACCTTCTGCACGACGTCGTTGTGCGCCTGCGGCCAGTACCAGCCTTTTTTCAACTGCCAGCCGTCGATGATGTCGCCCACGAGGTACAGGTATTCCGACTCGTTGTGACGCAGGAAGTCGAGCAGATACGGCGCTTGACAACCGCTCGAGCCGAGATGGATGTCGGACAGCCAGATGGTGCGATAGCGGTGTGGTTCGGCGTGGTCGTCGTCGTGATGGCCGGCTTGCGTGTCGAGCGGCAGCGACGGCACAGGCAACGGCAAGCCGTGGCTAGGGTTGGGTTCCGGCCGGAACGCGACAGGGTCGACGCTCGGGCCGGTCTGGCGGAACAGGGAAGTCGCGGACGTTTTGGGGTCCATGGCTCACGCGTCGAGTTGCGGTGCCCGTATTGCGCCAGTCGCGCGTGACCGTGCCGTGACAGTCACGAGAAGTTCTTATTACTGTGGCGGGAGAGGGAGGGTCAGCGCTCGACGCTGATCACGCGTGTACCGGCGAGGCGGTCGTGCAGGAATTGACGCTGGGAATCGAAACGGCCGGTGGCGGCCCACAGCAAGAACCAGATCGCGGCGATCACCAGCGTCTGTGGTACAGAGAGGCCCAGCAACGGATGCAGCGCGAGCGGCGGCAAAAACCACAGCCACGCCAGCACGTAACGAACGATCGCCCGGCCCGTGGGCAACGGCGCGCCGTTAGCGGCGACGACGCGCAGGCGCCAGGTTTTCATGGGCAGCGTCTGGCCGCTGTGGGTCCAGAACCAGACGAAGTAAAGACCGACCACGAGGCCGATCCACGCGGCGAGCAGGTTGTGATGGGTGAGGCCGTTGCGCTGCTGCGTCAACGTGCTGAACAGGTAGCCGGCGATGAACACGACGCCGAACAGGATCACGGCTTCGTAGAGCAGCGCGGCGAGGCGCCGGCGAACGGTGGGCGCGGTGCCGGATGATTCGGCGGGCAGTGTCGAGGTGGCGAGCGGTTGGGACACAGTGGGGCGCGGATCAGGAGCCGTTGAAGATCGACGGCGCCTCGGCCGGCGAAACCGGCACCGGCGTGGCGGGCACGAAGCTGCCCGCAGCCGGAATCGCCGGCGTGACGGCCGGGCTCGGCAATGCAGCGGCAGCCGCGGCACTCGCCGCTGCGGCACCGCTCGCGCCGTGCTCGCGGGCATTGACCAGACGGTCGAGGCCCTTGATCTCGGTCTTGCCGGACGGCGGCGCGCTCACGACGCTCGGCCGCCGCTTACGCTCGCTCGCGGCGAGCCGCTCCTTCTGCTCTTCCGGCAATTGCTGATAAGCCGTCCATGCATTCTGGCGGGTTTCGCGCGGCAACTCTTTCGATACCTGGTAGTTTTCGCGGGCAACGCGCCGCTGATCGGGTGTCATGCGCACCCATTCAGTCATTCGATCATGCAGGCGTTTTTGTGCATCAGCCGATAACTTCGGATAACGCGCTGCGATTTTGATCCATTTTCGCTTGCGTTCGTCGCTGAAGGAATCCCATACGCTGGCGAACGGCGCGAGCGCAAGGTGCTCGGCCGAACTCAGGCGCGACCATGCCATCGGGCTAGTGTTGCCGGACAGGCCTGGCAGTTCGACGGCGAGCGTAGGCGCTGGCGTCTTGGCGGTTGCGTTGCCGCCTGCGGCAGGCGCACTGGCGGTCGACGGGCTCGGATAAAAGCGCGGATACGTCGCGGCAAACGACACCAGGGCCGCGATCGCGCATCCGAAAACAACGGCCAAGCCGCGCTTGTAACTCACCCGAAGAATCTCCCGCTCAGTGGGCGCGTGATAGGTACGCGTTGAAACCGTGATCGAGATAGGCATTGAGCGGCAAGTCGTCGCTTAGCATGGCTGCATCGATATCGGCGAGTTCGGCGGTGCGTTGCTGGTCTTCCCAGTAAGCGATGCCCACGAGGCTGACGACCAGCGCGACGAGCGGCCAGGCGAGCGCAAAGCGGCGCAACGGCGAGCGGCGGCGTTGCGGCATCTCGACCTGCGGCATACCGGAGGGCATGCCGGCACCGGCGAAGGCGGGTACGAACACCGGCGCGCTCACGGTCTCGGGCTTCTTGCGAGCGAGCGCGGCACGGCGCGCCACGGCGAGCCGGTCGACGGTGGCGGGCGGAATACTGGCGGCGGTTTCGTCGAGCGCGCGGCGCACCTGGCGGGCGAACTCGAGTTCTTTGGTTTCTAGGGAGCTCATAGCGTGATTCCTTTAGCCTTGAGCGCTTGCGCCAGCGTGTGGGTGGCCCGCGAGCAGTGTGTTTTCACACTGCCTTCGGAGCAGCCCATCGCGGCGGCAGTCTCGGCGACATCCATATCTTCCCAATAACGCATGAGAAACGCCTCCCGTTGACGTGCCGGTAACTTTTGGATCTCGTCGTCGATTAACTGTAAGACTTGTTCGCGTTCGAGTTTCTGTTCGTTGCTTTCTGAGCCCGCTGAACCTTGCTGCGCCTCGAATGTTTCGAGTGGGTCGAATTCGTCGTCGTCGGCGTTGCCGAGCGAGGAGAACAGACTAACCCAAGTATTGCGCACTTTGGCACGACGGAAATAGTCGTGCATCGCATTCTGAAGAATACGCTGAAACAGGAGCGGAAGTTCGGCGGCTGGACGGTCGCCGTATTTTTCGGCGAGCTTGATCATCGCGTCCTGCACGATATCGAGCGAGGCGTCGTCGTCCCGCACGGCGTAGACCGTCTGCTTGAATGCGCGCCTTTCGACGCCCGCCAGAAAATCGGCGAGTTCCTTGTCTGATGCCATCCGTTTGGGGGTCGGCGCAGCGTGCGTGCGCGTAATCGGTCGAAAAATGTCGTAAAACTCGCGGATGCTAACAAACTTTCGCTCTGCTGGGGCGAAACCTGTCCTACCTTGCATCTCTATAACACGGTCTCGGTCGTTTTTGACCCATTGCGGGATTCAGGGGCGGGGCGCCAGGGCAATATTTGCTTGACCGCGCGAACATCTGCAGATATCTTCGCTGGTTCGCAACATAAGTGACTTGTCTCAATTGAGGTGTGGCCCAAGAAGCTCACCTGTCAACTGGACGCGCCGCTTGAACCCGAGCCACAAGCCCGGCAGAGAGCACCCGATCAATTTTTTGCCGAAAATTCGAAAGGTGAATAAATGAATATGCCCAGCGCGGAATTCTCCACGTCGGATACGACCCCCCATCCTGAAGCTGACTCTATCGGCGCCACCGTGCTCATGAAGGCACTGGCCGACGAAGACGTCGAGTTTATCTGGGGTTATCCCGGCGGCTCGGTACTCTACATTTACGACGAGCTGTACAAGCAGGACAAATTCCAGCACGTCCTCGTGCGCCACGAACAAGCCGCAGTCCATGCCGCCGACGCCTATGCGCGTTCCACCGGCAAAGTGGGCGTGTGCCTCGTGACCTCCGGCCCCGGCGTTACCAATGCGGTGACCGGCATCGCCACGGCCTACATGGATTCGATCCCGATGGTGATCATCAGCGGCCAGGTGCCGACTGCTGCGATCGGTCAGGATGCGTTCCAGGAGTGCGATACGGTCGGCATCACGCGTCCCTGCGTGAAGCACAACTTCCTCGTGAAGGACGTGCGCGACCTCGCCGCTACCGTCAAGAAAGCTTTCTATATCGCCCGTACCGGCCGTCCCGGCCCGGTGCTGATCGACATTCCGAAAGACGTGTCGAAGATGCCGTGCCAGTACGAACCGCTCAAGACCGTTTCGCTGCGCTCGTACAACCCGGTCACGAAAGGTCACTCCGGCCAGATCCGCAAGGCCGTGGCCTTGTTGCTGTCGGCCAAGCGTCCGTATATCTACACCGGCGGCGGCATTATCCTCGCGGATGCGTCGCGTGAGCTGAACCAGTTCGCCGATCTGCTCGGTTACCCGATCACCAACACGTTGATGGGTCTGGGCGGCTACCGCGCGAGCGACAAGAAATTCCTCGGCATGCTCGGCATGCACGGCACGTACGAAGCCAACATGGCGATGCAGCACTGCGACGTGCTGATCGCGATCGGCGCGCGCTTCGACGACCGTGTGATCGGCGACCCGGCGCACTTCGCATCGCGCCCGCGCAAGATCATCCATATCGACATCGATCCTTCTTCCATCTCCAAGCGCGTCAAGGTCGACATTCCGATCGTCGGCGACGTGAAGGAAGTGCTGAAGGAGCTGATCGAACAGTTGCAAACGGCCGAGCATGGCCCTGACACCGCGGCGCTCGCCGACTGGTGGAAGGACATCGAAGCCTGGCGCGCCAAAGACTGCCTGAAGTTCGACCGCAAGAGCGACATCATCAAGCCGCAGTACGTGGTGGAAAAGGCGTGGGAATTGACCGACGGCAATGCCTTCGTGTGTTCAGACGTCGGCCAGCACCAGATGTGGGCGGCGCAGTTCTATCGCTTCAACAAGCCGCGCCGCTGGATCAATTCCGGTGGCCTCGGCACGATGGGCTTCGGCCTGCCGGCGGCGATGGGCGTGAAGATGGCGCACCCGGACGACGACGTGCTCTGTATCACGGGCGAAGGCTCGATCCAGATGTGTATCCAGGAACTCTCGACCTGCAAGCAGTACGAGACGCCCATCAAGATCATTTCGCTGAACAACCGCTATCTGGGCATGGTGCGCCAGTGGCAGCAGATCGAATACAGCAAGCGCTATTCGCATTCGTACATGGATGCGCTGCCGGATTTCGTGAAGCTCGCCGAAGCGTACGGCCATGTCGGCATGCGTATCGAACGCACTGCCGATGTCGAGCCGGCGCTGAAGGAAGCGCTGCGCCTGAAAGATCGCACGGTGTTTCTCGATTTCCAGACCGATCCGACCGAAAACGTCTGGCCGATGGTCCAGGCCGGCAAGGGCATCACTGAGATGCTCATGGGTTCGGAAGATCTATAACGACGGTTTTTAGCGTTGGCTTCGTCATGCGCGCCTTCAAAAAGGGCGAAGGCGGACGAAGCGGCGCGAAACCGCTCGCATACATCGACAAAACATCTGGAAGAAGCGAAACATGAGACACATTATTTCTGTCCTGCTGGAAAACGAACCGGGCGCGTTATCACGCGTGGTGGGGCTGTTCTCGGCACGCGGCTACAACATTGAAACCTTGACGGTGGCTCCGACCGAAGACCGTTCGCTGTCGCGCATGACCATCGTCTCCATTGGCTCGGACGACGTGATCGAACAGATCACGAAGCATCTGAACCGCCTGATCGAGGTGGTGAAAGTGGTCGACCTTACCGAGGGCGCCCACATCGAACGCGAGCTGATGTTGATCAAGGTGAGGGCGGTCGGCAAGGAACGTGAGGAGATGAAACGGATGTCGGATATTTTCCGCGGCCGCATCATCGACGTCACAGAAAAGACCTACACGATCGAACTGACGGGCGCGAGCGACAAGCTCGATGCCTTCATTGAAGGGATCGACGCGACTGCAATTCTTGAAACCGTCCGTACGGGCAGTTCGGGCATCGGCCGCGGCGAGCGCATTCTGAAGGTTTGACGCGCGCTTATCGACGATTCGCTAACGTTTCGATCGGGGCCGGGCAGTGCCTTCAAGAGCCCGGCCAAGCAACACACCATTCGCAGTATTTGTATTTCACTGATTTCACCGAATTTAGCCAAGGAACCGACATGAAAGTTTTCTACGACAAGGACGCCGACCTCTCCCTCATCAAGGGCAAGCAAGTCACCATCATCGGCTATGGCTCGCAAGGCCATGCTCACGCGCTGAACCTGAAGGAAAGCGGCGTGAACATCACGGTCGGTCTGCGCAAGGGCGGCGCATCGTGGAGCAAGGCTGAGAACGCCGGCCTGCAAGTCAAGGAAGTGGCGGAAGCCGTCAAGGGCGCGGACGTCGTCATGATGCTGCTGCCGGACGAGCAGATCGCCGAAGTCTACGCAAAGGAAGTGCACGCCAACATCAAGCAAGGCGCAGCGCTCGCCTTCGCACACGGCTTCAACGTGCACTACGGTCAGGTGATCCCGCGTGCGGATCTGGACGTGATCATGATCGCGCCGAAGGCACCGGGCCACACGGTTCGTGGTACGTACTCGCAAGGTGGCGGCGTGCCCCACCTGATCGCCGTTGCACAAGACAAGTCGGGCGCAGCGCGTGACATCGCCCTGTCGTACGCAGCTGCGAACGGCGGCGGCCGTGCCGGCATCATCGAAACGAACTTCCGCGAAGAAACGGAAACCGACCTGTTCGGCGAACAAGCCGTGCTGTGCGGCGGTACGGTCGATCTGATCAAGGCCGGCTTCGAAACGCTGGTGGAAGCGGGTTACGCGCCGGAAATGGCGTACTTCGAGTGCCTGCACGAACTGAAGCTGATCGTCGACCTGATCTACGAAGGCGGCATCGCGAACATGAACTACTCGATCTCGAACAACGCCGAATACGGCGAGTACGTGACGGGTCCGCGTATCGTGACGGCTGAAACGAAGAAGGCGATGAAGGCCGTGCTGACGGACATTCAGACCGGCGAGTACGCAAAGAGCTTCATCATCGAAAACAAGGCTGGCGCACCGACGCTGCAATCGCGCCGCCGTCTGACGGCCGAGCACCAGATCGAAACGGTTGGTGCCAAGTTGCGTTCGATGATGCCGTGGATCGCCGCGAACAAGCTGGTCGACCAGTCGAAGAACTAAGAAGCCAGTTTTATCGCATCTGACCGGCGCGGCGCCTCGTCGCAGCAGCCGGTAATGCAAAAAGCCGTCCAAGGGTGCTGAACCCTGGGCGGCTTTTGCTATCCTACGGTTTTACGTGCGACACGCACGCTCGTGTCCGTCAGCCCCACGTTACGGGGCATCGACTAGAGGGTTATTGAGGAAGGTCTCGACTGGACTCACCATGCCCTCCGCAGGCGGCTCCCTTGTGAGCCGCACTTTAAGCCGTAGATGTGTCCTTAGGGGCACACCTTAGTAGTGAACACGGGACACGGTGCATTCCGCCGTCAACCGCATTGCATTGACCTGATTACCGTCAGGTCCCGCCCAGTCAGCGGCTTCATCTCCGCCGACAGGGCGGGGTGATGTTTGCAATTCCTGCGCCTCAGGGCAACGGAGTCGCTAAACGATACGAGCGAAAAGCTCGGTGTGTCATTGTTCGGCCTCGCTGGCTGCATTGGCGAGGGTAGTGAACCTGCTGTACGACCAGCAGTAGCCTAGGAAGACACGCGTCACTGGCAATGGTGGGGTGTGAAGCTCTTCTAACAATGTACCCCCCGGAAGTTCGGGCGGATGGTGGTTGCGAGATGACCATCCGGAGACTCCCAGCAGCAACGGGGTTGAGGGGCTAGGCTGGCTGATATGGTTAATGCAAGTGAACTGCTGATAAACCTCGTAAGTAGGACGGTGCCAAAGCTGCTGACAGGCATCAACCAAACAGGTGTGCGGTCGGATAACCCGCTGTAAATTCGGGTTACGTCGTCATCGGACCGCCGGGGAATAGGCAGAACCTAAGTCAGTCGTGTGACACGCTGGGAACGTGGTAAGCCTGTATGGTTGCCGGTCGTAGTTTGACTGGCAGGCGAACCGTGAGGGACGCTGTTGATTGTGCAGGTATGGGATGACGGAGAAAGCGAAAGCCGGTCTGTAATGGGTCGGATAGGGGTTGGAACATTACCCCACGCGAAAGCGGGCAGACTTCCGTCTGGTCTACCGTCGCAAGATGGCTGACTAACCCTTAGCTGGAAGATGATTGCTGTCGGGCTTCTGGACCGTCAGCATATGTTTTTAACCCCCTTGCGGGAGCAGATCGCTCCCGCAAGGGGCGATCTGTTCTTCGCTCGGGATTCACTTCTTCGAGTAGGAGAGCAGCATGAGAGTATCTGTCCGAAAGGACGGATCTGCGCTTTCCCACGCGCCGGACAACTGGTACGCCGTAGATTGGCGGCGGGTTGAACGGAACGTGAGAGGGATGCAGATTCGAATTGCGAAGGCGACGCGGGAAGGCAACTGGCGCAGGGGGAGAGCCCTGCAACGGATGTTGACCCGCACGTTGTCCGCAAAGCTGTATGCGGTACGACGTGTTACGCAGAATCAGGGTGCGCGAACGGCTGGAGTCGATCGCGAACTTTGGGACTCGCCTGAGAGCCGATGGCTTGCTGTCGGCAGGTTGAAGCGGCGTGGATATAAGCCTCTGCCTTTACGGAGAGTCTTTATCCCCAAGGCCAATGGAAAGGAGCGCCCTCTGGGCATTCCGACCATGCGGGACAGGGCGATGCAAGCCTTGTATCTGCTGGCCTTGGAGCCGGTGTCGGAATCGACGAGCGACCCGAACTCTTATGGGTTCAGGTTAAACCGCTCGACGGCTGACGCCATGTCACAGATATTCGTCGCCATGTCCCAGAAGGGCTCAGCCCGTTGGGTGCTGGAGGCGGATATCAAGGGATGCTTCGACCATATTAGCCATAACTGGTTGGAGACCCATGTCCTGATGGACAAGGAAATCCTCCGGAAATGGCTGAAAGCTGGCCTGATTTACAAGGGGCAGCTTCAGGCGACAGAGGCCGGTACGCCGCAAGGAGGGATCATTTCTCCGACGCTGGCGAATGTGACGCTGAACGGGCTGGAGCGAGAACTGCTAGCGCACCTTAGTGCGAAGTTTGGGATCGCAAAAGCCAACAAGCTTAAAGTCAATGTGGTGCGGTACGCGGACGACTTCGTGATCACCGGTGACTCGCAAGAGTTGCTGGAGCAGGAAGTTCGACCTTGGGTGGAAACATTCCTTGCCGTTCGAGGTCTGCAACTGTCCGAGGAGAAAACGCGGATCACGCACATTGACCAAGGCTTCGATTTCCTGGGGTGGAATTTCCGTAAGTACTCGGGGACGCTACTCATCAAGCCGAGCAAGAAGAACGTGAAAACGTTCTATCGCAAGGTGGCGGATACGATCAGCGGTCATAAGACGGTAAAGCAGGAGAATCTGATTCGACTGCTGAACCCGATGCTACGGGGCTGGGCGCAGTATCACAGTCCTGTGGTCGCCAAAGAGGCATACAGCCGCATGGAGTCTTTGATTTTCCGAAGGCTTTGGCGGTGGTCGAAGAGGCGGCACCTGAACAAGAGCGCCGAATGGGTGAAGAAGAAATACTTTCACTCGGAGGGCAATCGACACTGGGTGTTCGCTGCTCCTGTAGCTCGTGACGACGGTGGTAAGGGGTTGCTTAGCCTGTACCAGATCAGCGGTACGGAAATTAAGCGACACAGAAAGGTCAAAGGAGCATTCAATCCCTTTGATCCTGAGTGGGAGCAGTACGGCGAACAGTTGCGACAGGCGCGCATGGAACACTCAATGCGTTATCGGAAGCAATGGGTTTCGCTGTATATGTCGCAAGACGGGCTTTGCTCGCATTGTGGCTGTGCCCTGACAAAGGAGACCGGCTGGCATGACCATCATCTAGAGTATCGGATGCATGGTGGCACGGACGCTCTCTCGAACAGGGTTCTGCTTCACCCGCACTGCCATCAGCAGGTGCACGCAGGTAAAATTGCGGTAACTAAGCCGGCCCGGTCCTAAGACCGGGCTTTGTTTGTAGATTTGAGCCGTATGCGGGGAAACTCGCACGTACGGTTCTTAGGGGGCCCTTCTTCCGCGAGGAAGGGGGGCTACCCTCCAAAAATACAGAAGCCATCCATGAATTACCCTCATCCGATCATCGCGCGAGAAGGCTGGCCGTTCATCGCCATCGCGGCCGTCGTTGCATTACTGGTTCATGCCTTCGCGGGATTCGGCTTTGCATGGCTGTTCTGGCTGATCCTGATCTTCGTCGTGCAGTTTTTCCGCGATCCTGCGCGCCCGATTCCGACTCAGGCGAACGCCGTACTGTGCCCGGCCGACGGCCGTATCGTCGCAGTCGAGACAGCGCATGATCCGTATGCCAACCGTGAAGCGCTGAAGATCAGCGTGTTCATGAACGTTTTCAATGTCCATTCGCAGCGCTCACCGGTGGACGGTGCGATCTCCAAGGTCGAATATTTCCCGGGCGCGTATCTGAATGCCGCTGTGGATAAGGCTTCGCTCGAAAACGAGCGCAATGCCGTGGTGATCGAAATGGCCGGCGGCCAGACGGTGACGTCGGTGCAGATCGCCGGTCTGATTGCGCGGCGCATTCTTTGCTACGTACGTTCAGGTGAGCCGCTTACGCGTGGCCAGCGTTATGGATTTATCCGTTTTGGCTCGCGTGTCGACGTGTACCTGCCGGTTGGCAGCCGTCCGCGTGTGTCGATCGGCGAGAAGGTTTCCGCGTCGTCCACGATCCTCGCTGAACTATAAAGCGGCACCAAGGAGGTTTTCCGAATGGCCGCATTCAAACCGCGTCGACCCCGCAACAGCGGGCAGCTCCCGCGTCCGTTCCGCCGTAACAAGCCGATCGTGGCGGAGACCGGAGCAGTCGAGAGCCGGCGCGCTCAGCGTCAGCAGTTCCTGAGGAAGCGCGGCATTTACCTGCTGCCGAACGCGTTCACCACCGCCGCGCTCTTTTGCGGCTTCTTCGCCGTGGTGCAGGCGATGAACGTGCGCTTCGAAATCGCGGCAATCGCGATCTTCGTGGCGATGGTGCTGGACGGCATGGACGGCCGCGTCGCCCGCATGACGCATACGCAAAGTGCGTTCGGCGAACAGTTCGACAGTCTCTCGGACATGGTCTCGTTCGGTGTGGCGCCGGCGCTCGTGATGTACGAGTGGATTCTGAAGGATCTCGGCCGCTGGGGCTGGCTCGCGGCGTTCGTCTACTGTTCGGGGGCGGCGTTGCGTCTCGCGCGCTTCAACACGAACATCGGCGTGGTCGACAAGCGCTTCTTCCAGGGCATGCCCAGTCCGGCGGCCGCGGCGCTGATCGCGGGTTTCGTGTGGCTCGCCACCGATAACCGCGTACCGCTAAAGCTGGTGTGGCTGCCGTGGGTCGCGTTTGTGCTGACCATCTATGCTGGTGTGACGATGGTGTCGAACGCGCCGTTCTACAGCGGCAAGGCGCTCGACGTGCGGCACCGCGTGCCGTTCGGCGTGATTCTGCTGGTGGTGGTGGCATTCGTGCTGGTGTCGTCCGATCCGCCGCTGATGCTGTTCGGCCTGTTCGTGCTGTACGGCCTGTCGGGCTATGTGTTCTGGGGCTACCAGGCACTGCGAGGCAGGGCGAATCCGGCTCGGTCCGTGGCGCGAGACAGGTAACGGCGCCCCTTCGTTACATGAACGTGACATGAGAAAACGGCAGCCTTCGCAGGCTGCCGTTTTTCGTTGTCGAGCCCGTCCGGCGGCGCGCGGCAGGCAGGTCCGACGCCAATTGCACGGCGACGGGAATGCCGCTATAGTCGTTGGATAAATGCGTTCAGGTTCCCATTTGAGCTGCAGCACGAGCCTCAACAAGCTGGTGCGCCGCGGGTGCGCTAGTGCTGGCGCATCTGGCGCGCTGATCGCTTATCGTTTTCCGCCCTCCGTCTGCCTCGTCTGCGGCTTATAGCGTCGCCAACGGTGGCGCAAAACGCCCGAATTCCAATATCCGATCCCCACAATTGAACGACTCCCCAGGAGACCCGACATGGCCGACAAACTGATCATATTCGACACCACGTTGCGTGACGGCGAGCAATCGCCCGGCGCGTCGATGACGAAAGAAGAAAAAATCCGCATCGCAAAGCAGCTCGAACGGATGAAGGTGGACGTGATCGAAGCGGGCTTCGCGGCCAGTTCGAATGGCGACTTCGATTCGATCCACACCATCGCGGGCCTGATCAAGGACAGCACGATCTGCTCGCTGGCCCGTGCGAACGACAAAGACATTCAACGCGCTGCTGACGCACTCAAGCCGGCCGATCATTTCCGCATCCACACGTTCATCGCAACGTCGCCGCTGCATATGGAAAAGAAGCTGCGCATGACGCCGGATCAGGTGTTCGAACAGGCAAAGCTGGCGGTGCGTTTCGCGCGCAAGTTCACGGACGACGTCGAGTTCTCGCCGGAAGACGGCAGCCGTTCGGACATGGATTTCCTGTGCCGCGTGCTGGAAGCGGTCATCGCCGAAGGCGCGACCACGATCAACATCGCGGATACGGTCGGCTACGGCGTGCCGGAGTTGTACGGCCAGCTCGTGAAGACGCTGCGCGAGCGGATTCCGAACTCGCATAAGGCGGTGTTCTCGGTGCATTGCCATAACGACCTCGGCATGGCGGTGGCGAACTCGCTGGCCGGTGTGCAGATCGGCGGCGCGCGTCAGGTCGAGTGCACGATCAACGGTCTCGGCGAGCGTGCGGGTAATACGTCGCTCGAAGAAATCGTGATGGCGGTGAAGACCCGCAAGGATTACTTCGGCCTCGAGATTGGTCTCGATACGACCCAGATCGTGCCGGCTTCGAAGCTGGTGTCGCAGATCACCGGTTTCGTCGTGCAGCCGAACAAGGCGGTGGTTGGCGCTAACGCATTTGCGCACGCATCCGGCATTCACCAGGACGGCGTGCTGAAAGCGCGCGACACGTACGAAATCATGCGTGCCGAAGATGTGGGCTGGAGCGCGAACAAGATCGTGCTCGGCAAGTTGTCGGGCCGCAATGCATTCAAGCAGCGCCTGCAGGAACTGGGTATCGCGCTCGATAGCGAAGGCGAACTGAACACCGCGTTCGCGCGCTTCAAGGAATTGGCCGACCGCAAGTCGGAAATCTTCGACGAAGACATCATCGCGATTGTCACCGAGGAATCGGCGGAAGCGCAGGAGAAGGAGCACTACAAGTTCCTGTCGTTGTCGCAGCATTCGGAAACCGGTGAGCAACCGCACGCGAAGATCGTGTTCTCGGTGGAAGGCAAGGAAGTGACCGGGGAAGCACGTGGCAACGGTCCCGTGGATGCCACGCTCAATGCGATCGAAACGGAAGTGGGCAGCGGTTCGGAGTTGCTGCTGTACTCGGTGAACGCCATTACCACCGGTACGCAAGCGCAAGGCGAAGTGACCGTGCGGCTGTCCAGGAGCGGGCGCATCGTCAACGGTGTGGGCACCGATCCGGATATCGTCGCGGCTTCCGCGAAGGCGTATATCTCGGCGCTGAACAAGCTGCATTCGAACTTCGATAAGTTGAATCCGCAACGTTCGGAGTGATGGAAGCAGGCGCGCTGATTGCGTGCCCGCTGAACCGGATTGTCGAGAAGCCCTGTGCCCTGCAAAGCACAGGGCTTCTTGCTTTTGTGATGTCTCCTCCTCGTGGATGCCGCGCTGAAGTGCCGCGCGCTGAGACTACTCCGCAGCCGCGCGCCGCATCGACCACCCGCGCGCCGCGCGAGCCTGTGCCTGGACTTGATGCCGCACTTCGACTGCGATCTCGCGGCGCGGCGCATCGGCGACAAACGTGTCCAGCAGTTCGCGCACATCGTGATCGACGAAATCGGCACGCGTTGCGTCGACGATCAAGGTCGCGCCGTCGGGAATCTGCTGCAGGTAGTGCTTGAGCGGCACCTTGCCGAGAAACGACACGTCCTTGCGAAACGACAGCAGATAATGATCGCCGTGCTGCGCGAGCACGATTGGGCTGCGCAGGTTCGCATATAGCGCGAGCAGCACGCTGCACAGAATGCCGAGCACGATGCCGATCAGCAGATCCGTGGCGAGCACGCCGACCAGGGTGACGATGAACGGCGCAAACGGCGCGAAACCCTGCTTGGCGATGGCGACGAACAACGACGGTTTGGCGAGCTTCACGCCGGTGAGGATAAGAATCGCTGCGAGGCACGCAAGCGGAATCAGATTAATGACGCTGGTGAGCGCGAACACGCTGACCAGCAGCAACACGCCATGAATGATTGCGGACAGCCGGCTCTGAGCACCCGCATGCACATTGGCGGAGCTGCGCACAATGACCGAGGTGATCGGCAGGCCACCGATCGCGCCGGCAATCAGATTACCCACGCCCTGTGCCTTCAATTCGCGATCCGGCGGCGCGGCACGTCGGGCGGGATCGATCTGCTCGACCGCTTCGAGGCTCAGCAACGTTTCGAGGCTCGCGACGATCGCCAGTGTGATGGCTACACGCCAGACATCTGGATTGACCAGTTGCGCGAAGTGCGGTCCGAAGTCGGCCCATTGGAGGGCAACTTGCAACGCGGCGAACGATTCGAGCGACGGCAGCGCGACGCGATGCTCGGCAGGCGGCGCGAACGACGGGCCGAGCAGGCTGAGCAGCAGCGTAGCGCCGATCCCCAGCAAAACTACGGCGAGTGGTGCGGGTACGAGACGCACGAGCTTGAAGCGGCGCAACGCGCGTGTTTCCCAACCCACCAGAATCGCCAGAGATAGCAGCGTGATCACGCAGGCCGCGAGCGATATCGAGCCGAATGGCGTCGTTACGCTGCCGGCCATCTGGGCGGCAGCTTGTGACCCCGCCGAGGCATTCGCGCCCGATAGCCCAAGCGCAAGCGGAAACTGCTTGACGATCAGCAGCACGCCGATCGCCGCAAGCATGCCCTTGATCACGGGCGATGGCACATAGGCCGCAAATCTGCCGGCCTTCAGCACGCCGAAGCCGAATTGAATCGCGCCGGACAGCAACACGGCCAGCAGGAACGCGGAGAAGCTGCCGAGTTGCGCGATTCCGTCGACGACGATCACGACGAGACCCGCCGCTGGCCCGCTGACGCTCAGCCGCGAACCGCTCAGCACGGCAACGACCAGGCCGCCGACAATGCCCGATACAAGCCCGGCAAATGGCTCGACGCCCGACGCGTTGGCGATGCCCAGGCATAGCGGCAGCGCCACCAGAAAAACGACCGTGCCTGCCAGCAGATCGCGCTGAAACGTGGAAAAGAAAGCTCGTAGGTTCATGGTGTCGGTGCAGTAGTGGATGGAGCCCTGTGTGCGGCGAAGGCAAGGGCAAAGGCGAAGGCCATGCTGAGGCCGGTTTGATAAGCGCCGCGCACTAGGCGGCGCTATGGGCGGCTGTGGTGCAGGTCATCGCGTCATCGGCTTCGTAGCCGGACGTGAGTACCTTGATGCGCCCGTCCTCGAGCGCGAAGATCCAGCCGTGAACGAGCGGTGCCGGGTCAGCGTCGCGCACGATCGCACTCGCGCGTAACTGGCGTACCTGTTCGAGTACGTTCAACTCCGCGAGGCGGTCGATACGCTCACGCTCGCTTGCGTGGCCCTGGAGCTCGTCGCCATGCGCCTTTGCCAACGCACATAGAGGCGCGATCCGCCGATTCACATGCGGCAACGTCGGCTCCGGCGGCAGCAGGGCGGCACGCACACCGCCGCAGCCATAGTGGCCGCAGACGATCACGTGTCCCACCTTCAGCACACGCACCGCGTATTCGAGGACGCTCGCGGAGTTGTCGTCGTCGGGATGAAAAAGATTGGCGATGTTGCGGTGAACGAACAGATCGCCGGGCTCGCAATGTGTGATGGTTTCCGCGGGCACACGGCTGTCCGAGCAGCCGACCCACAGCACGTGCGGATTCTGGCCCCGCACCAGATCACGGAAAAATTCGGGGTTGCGCGCGGCGGTTTCATGCGCCCATGCGACGTTGGCGACCAGCAGGCGTTTCGGACGGTTCATCGATAGTGGCTCCGTAAGTAGGGCGCGCAGACTCGTCGCCGACACCACGGCTGTGCGCGGACCACGCAGCGGGTGTATTCGGCACCGAACCAATGCTTACGAAAACCTTTCTATCAAAAAATAAATACGCTGTGCGCGAAATAAAATTCGCGGGCATGCGCAATAAATAAAAAAAAGCCGCCTGAAGAGGCGGCTTTGCAGATCCATGCGCAATGGGTTCGAGCGAGCGCTCAGAACAGACTGCGGCGATCCGGATCGTGCAAGGGATCAGGCGTTTTTTGCGTGAGCCGCACGATGCCCTGGTCGTCGAAATAGAAGCTGTACATCATGTACCAGACGTTGTCTTCCAGATAGCGATACGTCCAGACCTCGCGCTTCATCAACGGGAAGTACGACGTTTCGACGGGGCGGCCGAAGTTCACCAGCACGTCGCTCTTCGTCCAATTGCCGATTTCCGCCCGGTAGAACTCGTTGGGCTGAAGCACCTGACGCACGGTGACGATCTTGCCGGATGCGTCGATGTCGGCGGCGGTCGTGGTTTCGCCCATCGGCTGGGTCGGCCACATCAGCCGCTTGCCGCCGTTGGGCAGATCGTAGCTTTCACGCGGCGCGCCAAGGCGGGCGACGATGGTCGATTCGTCCGCGCCTTGTTGGTATTGCTGCCATGGCTGCACGCAGCCGGCGAGCGTAGCCGTGAGCGCGAGTGCGCTCACGCAGACGAGCGCGGCGCGGCGCAGGCGTGCTGCGGGCGGCGCTTCGATCGAGGCCGCCGTGGATGGGTGGCGGTTGAACATGAATTCCTCCGATGGCATTTGTGTAGCGGTTTTTATCATCGAGACGCATTATTTTGACACGGGCGGCGGCAAAAGATTTGCGCGTCGTACAGGCCCTGGCTGTTATTACGATAACGGCTTTGCCGGCTTGCTTATTCCATCTGGAACGCCCTATGATCCGCGCTTCGACGAATCCAGCGGGGCAATGACGATGGCGAAGTGGCAACGGGCGGCAGCAGCGGGAGTCGTGGCGCTGGCGGCGATTTCGATGGCCGCGGCGGCGCTCGCCGCGGGAGAAACGGTGCCGGGTCCGGCAAGCAAGCCGGTCAATAAGCCGGCGGGTACACCGATCCAACTGGCGCTGATCGAAGGCATGTCCGGCCCCTTCGCTAATGCGGGCGCGGCGGTGGAGCGCAATCTGCGCTTCGGCGTCGAACAGGTGAATGCGGAAGGCGGCGTCAAGCTCGCCGACGGCGCGCATCCGCTCGAACTGGTGGTGCTCGACAGCAAGGGCAGCGCCGAAGAGGCGCTCGTGCAACTGCGCGCGGCCGCCGACCGCCATATCGGCTACATCATGCAGGGCAACAGCTCGGCGGTCGCTGCGGCGCTGATCGGCGCGATCGAGAAACAGAACAGCCGCGAACCGGGCAACCGCGAACTGTTCCTCAATTATTCCGCCGACGATCCCGCCCTGACCAACGGCAATTGCAGTTTCTGGCACTTCCGTTTCGATGCGCACGCGGGCATGCGCATGGATGCGCTGGCCGATGTGATCCAGCGCGACAAAGCGGTGAAGAAGGTCTATCTGCTGAATCAGGACTACAGCTTCGGCCACGACGTCAGCAGCCTCGCGCGTTCGACCCTGGCGACCAAGCGCCCGGATATTGCGGTTGTCGGCGACGAATTTCATCCGATCGGCCGCGTGAAGGACTTCGCGCCTTACATCGCGAAGATCCGCGCGAGCGGCGCGGATGCGGTGATCACCGGCAACTGGGGCAACGACCTGACGCTTCTGGTCAAAGCGGCGCGAGAGCAGGGTCTGGACACCCGGTTTTACACCTTCTACGGCAACAGCCTCGGGGCGCCTGCCGCGTTGGGCGACGCCGGCGTCAAACACGTGATCGCGGTGGCGGACTGGCATCCGAACGCCGGCGGCGCGGCCTCCGACGCCTGGTACGCGGCGTTTCGCGCCCGTTTCCCGGCTGCGCAAGATGACTACCCGGTGCTGCGCATGCCGCTGATGATCGAAACCCTCGCCGTGGCGATGAACCGCGCCGGCAGTGCGGACCCGACAGCGGTCGCCCGGACGTTGGAGGGCATCAAGTTCGACAACGGCTTCCACGCCTCCTGGATGCGTGCCGACGACCATCAGCTGATCCAGCCCCTTTACGTGATGGAAATGGACAAGGCCGGCACGCCGGGCGTCAAGTTCGACAACGAAGGTTCAGGCTATGGTTTCCGCACGGTGCTGGCTTTGCCGCCCGAGCGGACTGTGCCGCCGACTGTATGCAAGATGAAACGGCCGTAAAACAGCCCCTGAACAAACCCGGGCCGGCCATGATCCCGCCCGGCACAGCAGGGTTCGCGGCCGGATTGGGCTGTGCTACAATACGCGTCCCGTTGTGAGGCATGGCTGTAAGTAATCGCAGATGTGCGCGCACGGGTAACCCACGGCACGGCCTTTCTTCCGTGACCGCCTGTCTAGTTCTTAAGGAAATCGACATGTCCGCAGTTGAAACAAGCAAGAAGTCCGAAGTCGTTGCGCAATTCGCACGCGCAGCTAACGACACCGGCTCCCCCGAAGTTCAGGTCGCGCTGCTCACGACCCGCATCAACGAACTGACCGTTCACTTCAAGGCACACACGAAGGATCACCACAGCCGCCGCGGTCTGCTGCGCATGGTGAGCCGCCGTCGTAAGCTGCTCGACTACCTGAAGGGTAAGGACGCGGATCGTTACCGCGCACTGATCGAGAAGCTGGGTCTGCGTAAGTAATCGGCCAGTCGTTCAGCAAGATGCCTGTGTCAGTTCCACTGATGCAGGCATTTTGTTTTTGCACGGTGCGCTTCATGTGATGCGCACCGCCTGCCGGTCGCGGTAGCGTGACGATTCATGCGGCGCCTAGCAGGAAAACAGCAGTAAAAAAAGCAGCAAAAAGCAGAAATACGGCCGGGCTTCAGGGCAGAGCTTTGTGTCATTCCAGCGGTTCGCGCGCGTACATAACGTAGGGCGTGGTTCTCTGGAATGGCATAACACTACTCTTCCCCTGTGGCGCCGGTCCTGGCGTTGCCGCGCCGCTTCTGGTCCGCGCGGCATAACGAAGAGGAAAAGCAATGACTATGTTCAATAAGATCGTCAAAGAATTTCAGTGGGGCCAACATAAGGTTCGCCTCGAAACGGGCGAAATCGCTCGTCAGGCGAGCGGCGCGGTGATCGTCGATGTCGAAGACACCGTCGTGCTGGCTACTGTGGTCGGCGCCAAGACCGCCAAGCCGGGCCAGGACTTCTTCCCGCTGACCGTCGATTACCTCGAAAAGACCTACGCTGCAGGCAAGATCCCCGGTGGTTTCTTCCGCCGCGAAGGCCGTCCGTCGGAAGGCGAAACGCTGATCTCGCGCCTGATCGACCGTCCGCTGCGTCCGCTTTTCCCGGAAGGCTTCTACAACGAAGTCCAGGTCGTGATCCACGTCCTGTCGCTGAACCCCGAAATTCCCGCTGACATCCCCGCGCTAATCGGCGCGTCGGCGGCGCTCGCTATTTCCGGTCTGCCGTTCAACGGCCCGGTCGGCGCAGCACGCGTGGCCTACATCAACAATGAATACGTGTTGAACCCGACGCGTCCGCAGATGAAGGAATCGGCGCTCGACCTGATCGTCGCCGGTACGGAACGCGCGGTGCTGATGGTGGAATCGGAAGCACAACAACTGACCGAAGAAGTGATGCTCGGCGCAGTGGTGTTCGGCCACGAACAAATGCAGGTCGCGATCGACGTGATCCACGAGCTGGTTCGCGAAGGTGGCAAGCCGGAATGGGATTGGAAGCCGGCTGCCAAGAATGAGCCGCTGATCGCGCGCGTGTCGGAACTGGCGCAAGCCGAGCTGCTCGCTGCTTATCAGATCCGCGACAAGCAAGCCCGTTCGACCAAGCTGAAGGAAGTCTACGCAGCGACGTCGGCCAAGCTGGAAGAAGAAGCAGCGGCGGCCGGCACGGTTGCAGCGGACAAGGCTAGCGTCGGCAACGTGCTGTTCGACATCGAAGCGAAGATCGTCCGTACGCAGATCCTGAACGGCGAGCCGCGTATCGACGGCCGCGACACGCGCACGGTGCGCCCGATCGAAATCCGCACCGGCGTGCTGCCGCGTACGCACGGTTCGGCACTGTTCACGCGTGGCGAAACGCAGGCTATGGTGGTCGCAACGCTGGGCACCAAGGGCGACGAGCAGAACATCGACGCGCTCGAAGGCGAGTACCGCGAACGCTTCATGCTCCACTACAACATGCCTCCGTTCGCGACCGGCGAAACGGGTCGCGTCGGTTCGCCGAAGCGACGTGAAATCGGTCACGGCCGTCTGGCCAAGCGCGCGCTGGCTGCATGCCTGCCGAGCGCCGACGAATTCGGCTACTCGATCCGCGTCGTGTCGGAAATCACTGAATCGAACGGTTCGTCGTCGATGGCTTCGGTGTGTGGCGGCTGCCTCGCGCTGATGGACGCCGGCGTGCCGATGAAGGCGCACGTCGCCGGCATCGCTATGGGCCTGATCCTCGAAGGCAACAAGTTTGCCGTGCTGACCGACATCCTCGGCGACGAAGATCACCTCGGCGACATGGACTTCAAGGTGGCGGGTACCGAGCAAGGCGTGACTGCGCTGCAGATGGACATCAAGATCCAGGGCATCACCAAGGAAATCATGCAGGTCGCTCTCGCGCAAGCGAAGGAAGGCCGTATGCACATCCTCGGCAAGATGACCTCGGCTGTGTCGGGCGCGAACACGGTGCTGTCGGACTACGCACCGCGCATGATCACCATCAAGATCAATCCGGAAAAGATCCGCGACGTGATCGGCAAGGGTGGTTCGGTGATCCGCGCATTGACCGAAGAAACCGGCACGACGATCGATATTTCGGACGACGGCGTCGTCACCATCGCCAGCACCAGCAGCGAAGGGATGGCCGAAGCGAAGAAGCGTATCGAGAACATCACGCTGGAAGTCGAAGTGGGCCAAGTGTACGAAGGCACTGTGCTCAAGCTGCTGGACTTCGGCGCGATCGTGAACATCCTGCCGGGCAAGGACGGTCTGTTGCACATCTCCGAAATCGCCAACGAGCGTATCAAGGACATCAACGACTACCTGAAGGACGGCCAGCAAGTGAAGGTCAAGGTCATCCAGACGGACGAAAAGGGCCGCGTGCGTTTGTCGGCCAAGGCGTTGCTGAACGACGCCGCAAACGGCGCGCCGCAAGGCGAACCGACGCCGCAGTAATGCGGTAGCAGGGCGACGGCCGGCAGCGCGAATGCGCGCCGGCCGTTTTTCTTGAAGGGTGCAGGGTGGATTGCGTTGTCGGCAAGCAGGTGCGAACCGGCGCAAACGGGTACTCTGTCTGAGCGGGGCAAGTCGCCTCGGTTCAGACGATTTCCGACGGTAGGCAACGCAATCCAATCTTGGAGTTGACGCAGATGAAAGCGATCGAAATCACCGAATTTGGCGCGCCGGAAGTCCTCAAGCTGGCGGAGCGGCCCACGCCGCAGCCGAAAGCGGGCGAGGTGCTGATCAAGGTGGCGGCATCAGGCATCAACCGTCCGGACGTGTTCCAGCGCAAAGGCGGCTATGCGCCGCCACCGGGTGCGTCGGACCTGCCGGGGCTGGAGGTGGCGGGTGAGATCGTCGGCGGCACTATCGACGAGAAGAGCAATCCGTTCGGTCTGAAAATCGGCGATCGCGTGTGCGCGTTGCTTGCGGGCGGTGGCTATGCGGAATATGCGACCGCACCGCTGTTGCAGTGCTTGCCGGTGCCCACCGGTTTGTCGGATGTCGAGGCGGCATCGCTGCCGGAAACATTCTTCACGGTGTGGAGCAATGTGTTCGATCGTGCGCAGCTCGGCAAGGGCGAGGGCGCCCCGAACGAGACGCTGCTGGTGCAGGGCGGTTCGAGCGGCATCGGCGTGACGGCGATCCAGATTGCGCATGCGCTGGGTTTTCGCGTGTTCGCCACGGCGGGGTCGGACGAAAAGTGCCGCGCCTGCGAAGCGCTCGGTGCCGAACGGGCGATCAACTACAAGACTGAGGATTTCGTCGAAGTCATCAAGTCGCTGACGAACGATCGTGGTGTCGACGTCGTTCTCGACATGGTGGCGGGCAGTTATGTGCCGCGCGAGCTGACCGCGCTGGCCGACGGCGGCCGCATCGTGCTGATCGCCTTGCTGGGCGGCGCGAAGGCCGAGCTGAATCTGAACGAAGTGCTGCGCCGCCGTCTGACGGTGACCGGTTCGACGTTGCGTCCGCGGCCGATCGAGTTCAAGGCGAAGATCGCCGCGCAGTTGAAAGAGCAAGTGTGGCCGCACCTCGAAGATGGCCGCATCAAACCGGTGGTGCATCGTGTGTTTCCGGCAGCGCAAGCCGCCGAAGCGCACGCGCTGATGGAAAGCAGCACGCACGTCGGCAAGATCGTGCTGACTTGGGGTCAGGACGCTTGACACGGTCGGTTTGACCCGATCCACCCCACGCAGTAAAATTGCGCGTTTTGCGCACGCCGCATGAATACGAAAGGCGGGCTATAAGCGCAAACCAAGTCCGCCGCCAATACACGAGACGACGAGACGATGTCGAAACAACGAGCCAAGCTGGTAGTCGGTAACTGGAAGATGCACGGGCGCCTCGCCGAGAATGCAACGCTGTTGCAGGCCGTGGCGCAAGGCGCGGGAGAATTGCCGGCTGATGTGCGCGTCGGTGTCTGTGTGCCGAGCCCTTACCTCACGCAGACTCAATCGTTGCTGGAAGGCAGCAAGGTCGTGTGGGGCGTGCAGGATGTCTCCGCGTTCACGCATGGCGCCTATACCGGTGAAGTGGCCGCGCAGATGGTGGTGGATTTCGGCGCCACGCTTGCGATCGTCGGGCACTCGGAGCGCCGTGCTTACCATCGCGAAAGCGCAGAACTGGTTGCGGTGAAGACGCAGCGCGCACTGGAAGCAGGTTTGACCCCGATCGTGTGTGTCGGCGAAACGCTTGAAGAGCGTGAGGCTGGTTCGACGGAGCAGGTGGTCGGCGCGCAGCTGGATGAGGTGCTGGCGAAGCTGTCGGTAGCGGATGCGGCACGCATCGTCGTCGCGTACGAGCCGGTCTGGGCGATCGGCACCGGCAAGAGCGCGACGTCGGATCAGGCGCAGGCAGTGCATGCTTTCCTGCGTTCGCGTCTGGCGGCAAAGGGCGCGGCGGTGGCGGATGTGCCGGTGTTGTACGGCGGCAGTGTGAAGCCGGAGAACGCGGAAGAATTGTTCCGCGAGCCGGATATCGACGGTGGCCTGATCGGCGGCGCGTCGTTGAAAGACCAGGATTTCCTGGCGATCTGCAAAGCGGCGGCCGCAACGAGCGTTGCCGGTTAAGCAGGGCGCCTTGGCGAGGATGACCCAATCCCGCGCGGCACACTTTGTGTGGTGCGGTTAAATAAAGACTCAGGTGAGTGTGATGCTGTATTTGAAAACATTGATTATCGTCGTTCAGCTGTTGTCGGCACTCGGGGTCATTGGCCTTGTCTTGCTGCAGCACGGCAAAGGCGCCGATATGGGCGCTGCTTTCGGTAGCGGCGCATCGGGCAGCCTGTTCGGCGCGACCGGTTCGGCAAACTTTTTGTCGCGTACCACGGCCGTCCTTGCAGCCGTGTTTTTTGTAACGACATTGACGCTGACGTACCTCGGCGCGTATCGTGCGAAACCGTCGGCAGGCTTGCTGGGCGCGGCTGTGACCGCACCGGTCGCGGCTTCCGCTGCGGCTGCTCCGGCTGGCGGCTCGGTAGTGTTGCCGGCGTCGGCTGCGTCCGTCCCGGCTACGAATGTGCCGAAATAAATTTTTCGTTCAAAGTGCTTTTGTGCGTTGAACAAACTGTTTAGACCAGTTACAATCTAAGTCTTGAAGCGATTCGCGGGTTTTATAAGTTGTTTTCCCGGATTGCAGTTAGTGCCGACGTGGTGAAATTGGTAGACACGCTATCTTGAGGGGGTAGTGGCGAAAGCTGTGCGAGTTCGAGTCTCGCCGTCGGCACCAAATGTTATCTAATGCCAGCCGCTTGCTTCGCTTCGGCTGGCATTTTCACTTCTGACGCGCGGCTTGCGTTGGGCTTGCGGCATGTACGTTGCCGAAGTGATTTCGCGTCAGGAGTGCTATGCTCTTGGCGGCATTCAGAACCAACCGATAGAGGATAGTCTTGAACCTCGCAGCCTATTTCCCCGTCTTGTTGTTCCTTATTGTGGGCACCGGTTTAGGCGTAGCACTGGTCAGCATTGGCAAGATCCTCGGTCCCAACAAGCCCGATACCGAGAAAAACGCACCATACGAGTGCGGCTTCGAAGCATTCGAAGATGCGCGCATGAAGTTCGATGTGCGCTACTACCTCGTCGCCATTCTCTTCATCATTTTCGACCTTGAAACCGCGTTCCTGTTCCCGTGGGGTGTAGCCCTGCGCGACATCGGCTGGCCTGGCTTCATGGCGATGATGATTTTCCTGCTCGAATTCCTGTTGGGCTTTGCCTATATCTGGAAGAAGGGCGGCCTCGACTGGGAATGATGGATTAATCGCCGGTTTGCGTGGGTGGCCAAGGCTTGCCGCCCCGTCTGGAGTGGAAAGCAAATGAGTATCGAAGGGGTCTTGAAGGAAGGGTTTGTCACCACGACGGCTGACAAACTGATCAACTGGACGCGCACCGGCTCGTTGTGGCCGATGACGTTCGGTCTCGCGTGCTGCGCGGTCGAGATGATGCATGCGGGCGCTGCCCGTTATGACCTTGACCGTTTCGGCGTGGTGTTTCGTCCGAGTCCGCGTCAGTCGGACGTGATGATCGTCGCCGGCACGCTGTGCAACAAGATGGCGCCGGCTCTGCGCAAGGTCTACGATCAGATGGCCGAGCCACGCTGGGTGATTTCGATGGGCTCGTGCGCGAACGGCGGCGGCTACTACCACTATTCCTATTCGGTGGTGCGCGGCTGCGATCGGATCGTGCCGGTCGACGTCTACGTGCCAGGTTGTCCGCCTACGGCGGAAGCGCTGGTGTATGGCGTGATCCAGCTGCAGGCCAAGATCCGCCGCACCAACACAATCGCCCGTCAATAAGGCCAACGCCTCCCCCACAATATGGCAAGCAAACTCGAGACCCTGAAAGCGAACCTCGAGGCGGCCTTTGGCGGCCTCCTGTTGAGCACCACCGAGGCAATCGGTGAGTTGACGATCGTCGTGAAGGCGAGCGACTACATCAATGTGGCAACGCGTCTGCGCGACGACCGCTCGCTCGGTTTCGAGCAACTGGTCGATCTATGCGGCGTCGACTATCAGACCTACGCCGATGGCGCCTATGACGGTCCGCGTTTTGCGGCCGTTCTGCATTTGTTGTCGGTGCAGAACAACTGGCGTCTGCGTCTGCGTGTGTTCGCACCAGACGACGAAGTGCCTATCGTCGCGTCAGTCGTCGATATCTGGAGTTCGGCCAACTGGTACGAACGCGAAGCATTCGACCTGTACGGCATCGTCTTCGAGGGTCACCCGGACCTGCGCCGCATCCTGACCGACTACGGTTTCATTGGTCACCCGTTCCGTAAAGATTTTCCTGTCTCCGGCTACGTCGAAATGCGTTACGACCCGGAAGAGAAGCGCGTCGTCTATCAGCCTGTGACGATCGAGCCGCGGGAAATCACGCCGCGCGTGATCCGCGAGGATCGCTATGGCGGTCTGAAACACTAAGAGAACGCCATGGCAGAGATCAAGAACTACACGCTCAACTTCGGTCCTCAGCACCCGGCCGCGCACGGTGTGCTGCGCCTCGTGCTCGAACTCGACGGCGAAGTCATCCAGCGCGCCGATCCGCACATCGGCCTCCTGCATCGCGCGACTGAAAAGCTCGCGGAAACCAAAACCTTCATCCAGTCTGTGCCGTACATGGACCGCCTCGACTACGTGTCGATGATGGTCAACGAGCACGGCTACGTGATGGCGATCGAAAAGCTGCTCGGCATAGAAGTGCCGATTCGCGCGCAGTACATCCGCGTGATGTTCGACGAAGTCACGCGGGTACTGAACCACCTGATGTGGATCGGCGCACACGCACTTGACGTCGGCGCGATGGCGGTCTTCCTTTACGCGTTCCGCGAACGCGAAGACCTGATGGACGTGTACGAAGCGGTGTCCGGCGCACGGATGCACGCGGCTTATTACCGTCCGGGCGGCGTGTACCGCGACCTGCCTGACGCAATGCCGCAATACAAAGCATCGAAGATCCGCAATGCGAAGGCATTGTCGAAGATGAACGAGAACCGCCAAGGTTCGTTGCTCGACTTCATCGACGATTTCTTCACGCGGTTCCCGAAGTGCGTCGACGAATACGAAACGCTGCTCACCGACAACCGGATCTGGAAGCAACGTCTGGTCGGTATCGGCGTGGTCAGCCCGGAACGCGCGCTGAACCTCGGCATGACCGGCGCGATGCTGCGCGGCTCGGGTATCGAGTGGGATCTGCGCAAGAAGCAGCCGTACGAAGTCTACGACAAGCTCGATTTCGACATTCCGGTCGGCGTGAATGGCGACTGCTATGACCGATATCTGGTTCGCGTCGAAGAAATGCGCCAATCCACACGGATCGTGAAACAGTGCATTGAGTGGTTGCGCAAGAATCCGGGTCCGGTGATGGTCGACAATCACAAGGTTGCGCCGCCGTCGCGAGTCGGCATGAAGTCGAACATGGAAGATCTGATTCACCACTTCAAGCTCTTCACGGAAGGCTTCCATGTGCCGGAAGGCGAGGCGTATGCCGCGGTCGAGCATCCGAAGGGCGAGTTCGGTATCTACCTGATCTCGGACGGCGCGAACAAGCCGTATCGCCTGAAAATTCGGGCGCCGGGCTACGCGCACTTATCCACGCTCGACGAAATGGCGCGCGGTCACATGATCGCCGACGCTGTGACGATCATCGGTACGCAGGACATCGTGTTCGGCGAAGTCGATCGCTAGGACGTATTCATCAGCGCGCGTCTTCAGATTGCACCGAAGCGCGCGTCAAGCAAAGGAACGCCGGGTCTGTCGCAACATGCAACGCGCGACGGGTTTTCGTTCGGTAGGAATTGAAAGAGTCGTGTCTGAAAATGATCTCAGCTGAAGGCCTGAAAGAAATCGATCGTGCGATCGCGAAGTATCCCGCCGATCAGAAACAGTCCGCCGTAATGTCGGCGCTGGCTACTGCTCAGGAAGAGCATGGCTGGCTGTCGCCCGAACTCATGCAGTTCGTCGCGGACTATCTCGGCATGCCGGCGGTTGCCGTGCAGGAGGTGGCTACCTTCTACACGATGTATGAGACCTCGCCGGTCGGCAAATACAAGATCACGCTCTGCACGAACCTGCCGTGCCAGCTCGGCCCGGACGGCGGCTCCGACAGCGCCGCAGAATATCTGAAGCAGAAGCTCGGCATCGACTTCGGCGAAACCACGGCTGACGGCAAGTTCACCTTGAAAGAAGGTGAGTGCATGGGCTCGTGCGGCGATGCGCCGGTGATGCTGGTGAACAACCATCGCATGTGCAGCTTCATGAGCCGCGCGAAGATCGACCAGCTGCTTGAGGAACTTTCGAAATGACGTCTTTACACGATCGTCACATCAAACCGCTGATTCTCGCCGGCCTGAACGGCGAAAACTGGCATCTCGAAGACTATGTGGCGCGCGGCGGTTACGCCCAGCTGCGCCGCATTCTGGAAGAAAAGATTCCGCCCGAGCAGGTGATCGCCGACGTCAAGGCGTCGGGTCTGCGCGGCCGTGGCGGTGCGGGCTTCCCGACCGGTCTGAAGTGGAGCTTCATGCCGCGTCAGTTCCCGGGGCAGAAGTACCTCGTCTGCAATTCGGACGAAGGCGAACCGGGCACGTTCAAAGACCGCGACATCCTGCGTTTCAATCCGCACTCGCTGATTGAAGGCATGGCCATCGGCGCATACGCGATGGGCATCACGGTCGGCTACAACTATATCCACGGCGAGATCTGGGAAGTCTACAAGCTCTTCGAAGAAGCGCTGGAAGAAGCCCGTCGCGCCGGATTCCTTGGCGACAACATCATGGGTTCGGGCTTCTCGTTCGAACTGCATGCGCACCACGGTTACGGCGCCTACATTTGTGGCGAAGAAACCGCGCTGCTCGAATCGCTCGAAGGCAAGAAGGGTCAGCCGCGCTTCAAGCCGCCGTTCCCGGCGAGCTTCGGCGTGTACGGCAAGCCGACCACGATCAACAACACCGAGACGTTCGCTGCTGTGCCGTTCCTGCTCGCGATCGGTCCGCAGAATTACCTCGAAATCGGCAAGCCGAATAACGGCGGGACGAAGATTTTCTCGGTTGCAGGCGACGTCGAGCGTCCGGGCAACTATGAAGTCCCACTCGGCACGCCGTTCGCCACGTTGATGGAACTGGCCGGCGGCATGCGCGGCGGCAAGAAGATCAAGGCCGTGATTCCTGGCGGCTCGTCGGCGCCGGTGATCCCGGGCGACATCATGATGCAGACCGACATGGACTACGACTCGATCGCCAAGGCCGGCTCGATGCTCGGCTCCGGTGCGGTCATCGTGATGGACGAGACGCGTTGCATGGTCCGTTCGCTGCTGCGTCTGTCGTACTTCTATTACGAAGAGTCGTGCGGTCAGTGCACGCCGTGCCGCGAAGGCACCGGCTGGCTCTATCGCGTCGTGCATCGTATCGAACACGGGCTCGGCCGTCCGGAAGATCTGGATCTGCTGAACTCGGTCGCCGAGAACATCATGGGCCGCACGATTTGCGCGCTCGGCGATGCAGCGGCCATGCCGGTTCGCGGCATGCTCAAGCACTACTGGGACGAATTCGAATACCACGTCGCCCACAAGCATTGCCTCGTCGGCGGTCACGCCGGTGCGGCAGCGGCGTCAGAAACAGTGGCTGCCTAAGTTCGCGAAATAGCGCACCAGAACACGTCATCCGCGGGATTCATCGCCTGAAACGGGCGCTGAACAGGGCGAACGATTGAGCGGTAACAGGTTAAGGAAGATTGACCATCATGGTTGAACTTGAAATAGACGGCAAGAAAGTAGAGGTGCCTGAGGGCAGCATGGTGATCCAGGCTGCGCATAAGGTCGACACGTACATTCCTCACTTCTGCTATCACAAGAAGCTGTCGATTGCGGCCAACTGCCGGATGTGTCTGGTCGATGTCGAAAAGATGCCGAAGGCCGTGCCTGCATGCGCCACGCCGGTGTCGGCAGGCATGATCGTGCGCACCAAGTCGGACAAGGCCGTGAAGGGCCAGCAAGCCGTGATGGAGTTCCTGCTGATCAACCACCCGCTGGATTGCCCGATCTGCGACCAGGGTGGTGAGTGTCAGCTGCAGGATCTGGCGGTGGGTTACGGCAAGTCGTCGTCGCGCTATAGCGAAGAAAAGCGCGTCGTGTTCCACAAGAACGTCGGCCCGCTGATCTCGATGGAAGAAATGTCGCGTTGCATTCACTGCACGCGTTGCGTCCGCTTCGGCCAGGAAGTCGCCGGCGTAATGGAACTCGGCATGCTGGGCCGCGGCGAGCATTCGGAAATCACGTCGTTCGTCGGCAAAACGGTCGACTCCGAACTGTCGGGCAACATGATCGATCTGTGCCCGGTGGGCGCGCTGACCAGCAAGCCGTTCCGCTACAGCGCCCGCACATGGGAACTGTCGCGCCGCAAGTCGGTGAGCCCGCACGATTCCGTCGGCGCAAACCTCGTGGTGCAAGTGAAGAACAATCGCGTGATGCGTGTTCTGCCGTTCGAAAACGAATCCATCAACGAATGCTGGATTTCGGACAAGGACCGCTTCTCGTACGAAGGCCTGAACAGCCCGGAACGTCTCACGCAGCCGATGCTCAAGCAAGGCGGCAAGTGGGTCGAGACCGACTGGCAATCCGCGCTTGAATATGTGGTCAAGGGTCTGAAGGGCATCAAGGGCGACCACGGCGCGAACGCGCTGGCCGCGCTCGGCAGCGCCCACAGCACCGTCGAAGAACTGTTCCTGTTGAAGCAGCTGGCCGAGGCGGTCGGCACGCCTAACGTCGACTTCCGTCTGCGTCAGTCGGATTTCTCCGCGCCAGTGAACGGTGCGCCGTGGCTCGGTACGACGATCGCCGACCTCTCGAACCTCGACGCCGCATTGGTGATCGGTTCGGATCTGCGCCGCGATCATCCGCTGTTTGCCGCGCGTCTGCGTCAAGCCGCCAAGAGCGGCACGAAGCTGACCTTGGTGCAGGCCACCAACGACGATGCGCTGATTCCGCAAGCGCAACGCGTGGTTGCCGCGCCGTCGGCATGGCTCGACGCACTGGCTGGTATCGCGGGCGCGGTGTCGGAAGCAAACGGCGTGGCACTGCCGGAAGCCTTCGCCGGCACGCAGCCGACGGACGCCAACAAACAAGTCGCGAAGTCGCTCGCCACCGGCGAACAGCGTGTGGTGTTGCTCGGCAACGGCGCGGTCCGTCATCCGGAGTTCGCTTCGATTCACGCCGCGGCGCAATGGATTGCAGACGCGACCGGCGCAACGCTGGGTTTCCTCACGGAAGCCGCCAACACGGTCGGTGCGCATCTGGTGAACGCATTGCCGGGCGAGGGTGGTTTGAACGCTCGCGAAGTGTTCGAGCAACCGCGCAAGGGTTACGTGTTGCTGAACGTCGAGCCGGAATTCGACACGGCCAGTCCGGCGCAGGCTTTGGCCGCGCTGAAGCAGGCCGAAATGGTTGTCGTGATGTCGCCGTTCCAGATGGGCGCTGAATACGCTGACGTCCTGCTGCCGATCGCACCGTTCACGGAAACGGCCGGCACGTTCGTCAACGCCGAAGGTACCGCGCAGACGTTCAATGGCGTCGTGCGCCCGCTCGGCGACACGCGTCCGGCATGGAAGGTCTTGCGCGTCCTCGGCAGCCTGCTGGGCGTGCCGGGCTTCGAATTCGACACCTCGGAAGAAGTGCGCACGACAGCGCTCGGCGACGGCGAGATCAAGTCGCGTCTGTCGAACAAGACGGGCGCCACGGTTGCACGCGGCAAGGCAGCGAAGGCAGCGGAAGGCAAGTTTGAGCGTATCGCCGACGTGCCGATTTACCACGCCGATTCGCTGGTGCGTCGCGCCGAATCGTTGCATCTGACGGCAGCGGCGCGCGCAGCGAATTCGGCCGGTCTGCCGGCTGCGCTGTTCGACAAACTGGGTTTGAAGGAAGGCGACGCAGTGCGCGTGCGCCAGGGCGAGCAATCGGTGCAGTTGCCGGCCGTGCGCGACGCAAATCTTGCGGAGACGGTCGTCCGCGTATCGGCGGCTACGCCTGCCGGTGCAGCGCTGGGCAGCCTGTTCGGTGAACTGGTGGTGGAGAAGGCGTAAATGAGCTTGTTCGATACGATCAACTCGGGCGGCACCCAGCTTCTCGGTGTGGCATGGCCCACGGTGTGGGCACTGGTGCGCATCCTGGTGGTGGCCGTCGTGATCCTGCTGTGCGTGGCTTACCTGATTCTGTGGGAGCGTAAGCTGATCGGCTGGATGCACGTGCGTCTCGGCCCGAACCGCGTGGGCCCGGCAGGTTTGCTGCAGCCGATCGCCGACGTGCTGAAGCTGTTGCTGAAAGAAGTGATTCAGCCGGCTCAGGCGAGCCGCTGGATCTACATGATTGCGCCGATCATGGTGGTGGTGCCGGCCTTCGCGGTCTGGGCGGTGATTCCGTTCCAGGCGGGCGCGGTTCTCGGCGACATCAACGCAGGTTTGCTTTACGCGATGGCGATCTCGTCGGTCGGCGTGTACGGCGTGATTCTGGCGGGCTGGGCGTCGAACTCGAAATACGCATTCCTCGGCGCCATGCGCGCGGCCGCTCAAATGGTCTCGTACGAAATTTCGATGGGCTTTGCGCTCGTCGTCGTGCTGATGACTGCGGGCAGTCTGAATCTGTCGGAGATCGTCGGTTCGCAGGAGCGCGGCATTTTCGCCAGCTACGGCTTGAACTTCTTGTCGTGGAACTGGCTGCCGCTCCTGCCGATGTTCGTCGTGTACTTCATCTCGGGCATCGCCGAAACTAACCGTCACCCGTTCGACGTGGTGGAAGGTGAGTCGGAAATCGTCGCGGGCCACATGATCGATTACTCGGGGATGGCGTTCGCGCTGTTCTTCCTCGCCGAGTACATCAATATGATCGTGATCTCGGCATTGGCTGCAACACTGTTCCTCGGCGGCTGGAGCGCACCGTTCGGCTTCCTGTCGTTTGTCCCGGGCATCGTATGGCTCGTCGCCAAGGTTTTCTTCCTGCTGTCGGTATTCATCTGGGCGCGTGCCACGTTCCCGCGCTATCGCTACGACCAGATCATGCGTCTGGGCTGGAAAATTTTCATTCCGGTTTGCGTGGTGTGGCTCATCGTGGTCGGCTTCTGGATCATGTCGCCGTTGAATATCTGGAAATAAAGGGCGGATGAACCCATGACCGCAATCCAAAACTTTTTCAAAACCTTCTTCCTGACGGAGCTGCTCAAAGGCCTCGCGCTGACCGGACGTTACACGTTCCAGCGCAAGGTGACCGTGCAGTTCCCGGAAGAGAAGACCCCGATTTCGCCGCGTTTCCGGGGCCTGCACGCGCTGCGCCGCTATGAAAACGGCGAAGAACGCTGCATCGCCTGCAAGCTGTGCGAAGCGGTGTGCCCGGCACTCGCTATCACGATCGAATCGGAAACCCGTGCGGATAACACGCGCCGCACGACGCGCTACGACATCGACCTGACCAAGTGCATTTTCTGCGGTTTCTGTGAAGAGAGCTGCCCGGTCGATTCGATCGTCGAGACGCACATTCTCGAATATCACGGCGAAAAGCGCGGCGATCTGTATTTCACGAAAGACATGCTGCTGGCGGTGGGCGATCGCTACGAAGCGGAGATCGCTGCGAGCAAGGCAGCCGACGCACCGTATCGTTGAAGCACTTCAGTTGAAGCGGTAATTGCGGCGAAAAGCGCGGCAATAAACGCGGCAGTAAATGCAGCAGTAACACGGCCTGTTGTCGGGCCGAGCGCCGCGGCCTGAGCGCCGCGGCACGGCGCACCTGTGCGGATGTTCTGGCGGTCTCGGCCGCTTTATCCGCCACGTGCCAAAGAACAATGCCTGACGATGGCCTAACGATGAACCGGTAATCATGGAATTCACGACCGTACTGTTCTACATCTTCGCGCTGCTCCTGGTGGTTTCAGGGCTGAAGGTGATCACCTCGCGCAACCCGGTTTCGTCCGCACTGTTTCTGGTGCTGGCGTTCTTCAACGCAGCCGCGATCTGGATGCTGCTGCAGGCCGAGTTCCTCGCGATCCTGCTGGTGCTGGTGTATGTCGGCGCGGTGATGGTGCTGTTCCTGTTCGTCGTGATGATGCTGGACATCAACATCGACGTGCTGCGCAAAGACTTCAAGCGCTTCGTGCCAATGGCCACGCTGGTGGGCGCAATCATCGTGATCGAGACCGCGCTGATCCTGTGGCACGGCTACGGCGCGACCGCCACGGCGCTGCGTGACACCACGGCTGCCGCGAACGGTATGGCCGACTGGTCGAACACGCGTCTGATCGGCAAGGTCATCTACACCGACTACATCTTCGCGTTCGAAGTCGCCGGCCTCGTGCTGCTGGTGGCGATCATCGCGGCGATTGCGCTGACCACGAGCCACAAGAAAGACAGCAAGCGCCAGAACGTCAGCGAGCAGGTCAAGGTGCGTGCCCAGGACCGTGTGCGTATCGTGAAGATGGCATCTGAAAAGACCGCGGCAACTGTCGCGGCAGAAGAAGCCGCCGCAGCGGCAGCCGCAGCGGCCGACTCGGCACCTGCTAAAAACAGCTGAGCGGACAGGAGATAGAAATCATGTTGACCCTTGCTCATTACCTTGTCCTCGGCGCGATCCTGTTTGCGATCAGCGTCGTGGGCATTTTCCTGAACCGCCGCAACGTCATCATCATCCTGATGGCGATCGAACTGATGCTGCTGGCGGTGAACACCAATTTCGTCGCGTTCTCGCATTACCTCGGCGACGTGCATGGTCAGATCTTCGTCTTCTTCGTGCTGACGGTTGCAGCAGCTGAAGCGGCGATCGGCCTCGCAATTCTGGTGACCCTGTTCCGTAGCCTCGACACGATCAATGTCGAGGACCTCGATCAGCTCAAAGGTTAATTTCAGGTAAAGCGGTTATGTCAACGACACTCAATGAAAACCTGCTGCTGGCGATCCCGCTGGCACCGCTGGCCGGCTCCCTGATTGCGGGGCTGTTTGGGAAAGCGGTAGGGCGAGCGGGCGCGCATTCGGTCACGATCCTCGGCGTCGCGATCTCCTTCATCCTTTCGGCCATCGTCTTCTTCCAGGTAATGGACGGCGCGAGTTTCAACGCGACGGTCTATGACTGGATGCAGATCGGCCAGACGAAGTTCGAGATCGGCTTCCTGGTCGACTCGCTGACGGCGATGATGATGTGCGTGGTGACCTTCGTGTCGCTCATGGTGCACATCTACACGATCGGCTACATGGCCGACGACGACGGCTACCAGCGCTTCTTCTCGTACATCTCACTGTTCACGTTCTCGATGTTGATGCTCGTGATGAGCAACAACTTCCTGCAGCTGTTCTTCGGCTGGGAAGCGGTGGGTCTGGTGTCGTACCTGCTGATCGGCTTCTACTTCACGCGTCCGACGGCGATCTACGCGAACATGAAGGCGTTCATCGTGAACCGCATCGGCGACTTCGGGTTCCTGCTCGGTATCGGCCTGCTGTTCGCGTTCGCCGGTTCGATGAACTACGGCGACGTCTTCGCGAAGCGCACCGAACTCGCAGCCTTGAGCTTTCCGGGTACGGACTGGGGTCTGCTGACCGTCGCCTGTATTTGCCTCTTCATCGGTGCAATGGGTAAGTCGGCGCAGTTCCCGCTGCACGTCTGGCTGCCGGATTCGATGGAAGGCCCGACGCCGATCTCCGCACTGATTCACGCAGCAACCATGGTGACTGCCGGTATCTTCATGGTCACGCGCATGTCGCCGCTGTTCGAACTGTCGGATACGGCGCTGTCGTTCGTGATGGTGATCGGTGCAATTACTGCGTTGTTCATGGGCTTCCTCGGGATCGTCCAGAACGACATCAAGCGCGTGGTGGCTTACTCGACGCTGTCGCAGCTCGGTTACATGACGGTCGCACTCGGTGCATCGGCCTACTCGGTCGCCGTGTTTCACCTGATGACGCACGCGTTCTTCAAGGCGCTGCTGTTCCTCGGCGCGGGTTCCGTGATCATCGGCATGCACCACGATCAGGACATCCGCAACATGGGCGGCCTGCGCAAGTACATGCCGATTACGTGGATCACGTCGCTGGTCGGTTCGCTCGCGCTGATCGGCACGCCGTTCTTCTCCGGCTTCTACTCGAAAGACTCGATCATCGACGCAGTGAAGCTGTCGCATCTGCCGGGTTCGGGTTTCGCCTACTTCGCAGTGGTGGCGAGTGTGTTCGTCACCGCGCTGTATTCGTTCCGTATGTACTTCCTGGTGTTCCACGGCAAGGAGCGCTTCCGCGATCCGAAGCATCCGGAATCGCCGATGGGCATCGAAGCGGCAGCGCACGCACATGACGGTCACGGCCATGACGCACACGGCCATGGCCACGGTCACGACGATCACGCACATGAGCCGCATGAAACGCCATGGGTGGTGTGGCTGCCGCTGGTGCTGCTGGCGATTCCGTCGGTGGTGATCGGTGCGATCGGTGTCGGTCCGATGCTGTTCGGCGACTTCTTCCAGCACGGCGTAGCGTTCGACAAGGTCATCTTCATCGGCGAAAACCATCCGGCGCTGCACGAGATGGCGGAAGAATTCCAGGGCTGGGCGTCGATGGGCCTGCACTCGGTCTCGGGTCTGCCGGTGTGGCTGGCACTCGCGGGTGTCGTGGTCGCGTGGTTCCTGTACCTGGTTCGTCCTGATCTGCCGGCTGTCATCAAGCGTGCGTTCGGTCCGATCTACACGCTGCTCGACAACAAGTACTACATGGACAAGATCAATGACGTCGTGTTTGCGCGGGGCGCCGTGGCGATTGGCCGTGGTCTCTGGAAGGAAGGCGACGTCGTGGTTATCGACGGCATCGTCAACGGCAGCGCACGCTTTATCGGCTGGTTTGCCGGCGTGATCCGCTTCCTCCAATCCGGCTACATCTACCACTATGCGTTTGCCATGATTATCGGCATGTTGGGGCTCCTGACCCTGTTTGTAACGCTCGGCGGCAAATAAGGCGAGGGACACTAATGCACGCTTATCCGATTCTCAGTATCGCGATCTGGTTACCGATCCTCGTAGGTCTACTGGTCCTGGCTATTGGTTCCGACCGGAACCCGGCTCCGGCGCGCTGGATTGCGCTGATCGGCTCGGTCGTCAGCTTCATCGTGACGATCCCGCTGATTACGGGTTTTGATTCGAGCACCGCCGATCTGCAGTTCGTCGAAAAGGCGAACTGGATCGAGCGCTTCAACATCACGTACCACCTGGGTGTCGACGGCATCTCCATGTGGTTCGTCGTGTTGACCGCATTGATTACGGTGATCGTCGTGATCGCCGCGTGGGAAGTCATCACGAAGAACGTCGCTCAGTACCTCGCTGCATTCCTGATCCTCTCCGGCATCATGGTCGGCGTGTTCAGCTCAGCGGACGGCATGCTGTTCTACGTGTTCTTCGAAGCGACGCTGATTCCGATGTACATCATCATCGGCGTGTGGGGCGGGGCGAACCGCGTGTATGCGGCGTTCAAGTTCTTCCTGTACACGCTGATGGGCTCGCTGTTGATGCTGGTTGCGTTGTTGTACCTGTACATCCAGACCGGCACGTTCGATCTGGCTACGTGGCAGAACGCGCAGATCGGCATGACCCCGCAGATATTGTTGTTTATCGCGTTCTTCATGGCCTTCGCCGTGAAGGTGCCGATGTGGCCGGTTCACACGTGGTTGCCTGACGCCCACGTGGAAGCGCCGACCGGCGGCTCGGTCGTGCTGGCCGCGATCATGCTGAAGCTGGGCGCCTACGGTTTCGTGCGCTTCTCGCTGCCGATCGCACCGGATGCAAGCCACTTCCTCGCCCCTGTCGTCATCACGCTGTCGCTGATCGCAGTGATCTACATCGGTCTGGTCGCGATGGTGCAGACCGACATGAAGAAGCTGGTCGCGTATTCGTCGATCGCGCACATGGGTTTCGTGACGCTCGGCTTCTTCATCTTCAATCAGCTTGGCGTTGAAGGCGCGATCGTACAGATGATCTCGCACGGCTTCGTGTCGGGCGCGATGTTCCTGAGCATCGGTGTGTTGTACGACCGTATGCACTCGCGTCAGATCGCCGATTACGGCGGTGTCGTCAACGTGATGCCGAAGTTCGCGGCGTTCGTGATGCTGTTTTCGATGGCGAATTGCGGCTTGCCCGGTACTTCCGGTTTCGTTGGCGAGTTCATGGTGATTCTGGCTGCTGTCCAGTACAACTTCTGGATCGCAGGCGGTGCGGCTGTCACGCTGATTCTCGGCGCGGCCTACACGCTGTGGATGTACAAGCGCGTGTACTTCGGCGCGATCGCCAACGATCACGTGAAGGGCCTCGTCGACATCAACCGTCGCGAATTTTTCATGCTGGCAGTGCTCGCCGCACTGACGCTGTTCATGGGCCTGTATCCGAAGCCCTTTACCGATGTGATGCACGTATCCGTGGAAAACCTCCTCTCCCACGTCGCGCAGTCCAAACTGCCGTTGCCACAGTAATGCAGAGCGGAGGAATTTAAAGATCATGCAAAACGCCCCTATGACTGCCCTGTTGCCCGACGCACTGGTGATGCTCGCCGTTGTGGTCGCGTGGCTCAACGACACGTTCGTCGGCCAGGCCGGTCGCCGCACCACGTATTTCATCGCGTTCTTCTCGACGCTGATTGCCGGCATCTGGTTCGCGGTGAACGCGTTCGATCCGCAGGTTCACTACTTCTTCGGTCACATGTATGTGGTGGATTCGTTCGCCAGCGTGATGAAGGCGGTGGTGACGCTCGGCTACGCCGTGTCGATCGTCTATTCGCGCCGGTATCTCGAGGATCGCGGGCTGTTCCGCGGTGAGTTCTTCCTGTTGGGCATGTTCTCGTTGCTCGGTCAGCTCGTGATGATCTCCGGCAACAACTTCCTGACGCTGTACCTCGGTCTGGAATTGATGTCGCTGTCGCTGTACGGTGCGATCGCACTGCGTCGTGACGCGGCGCCGTCGAACGAAGCCGCCATGAAGTACTACGTGCTCGGCGCGCTGGCTTCCGGCTTCCTGCTGTACGGCATTTCCATGCTGTACGGTGCAACCGGTTCGCTCGACCTGAACGAAGTGTTCAAGGCGATCGGCACGAGCCACTACGATCCGAGCGTGCTGCTGTTCGGCGTGATCTTTATCGTGGCAGGCGTGGCGTTCAAGATGGGCGCGGTGCCGTTCCACATGTGGGTGCCTGACGTGTATCAGGGCGCTCCGACGGCCATGACGCTGATGGTCGGCGGTGGTCCGAAGGTGGCGGCATTCGCGTGGGGCCTGCGCTTCCTCGTGATGGGGCTGCTGCCGCTGGCGGTCGAATGGCAGGAAATGCTGGTGATCCTGGCGGCGCTGTCGCTGATCGTCGGCAACATCACCGGTATCGTGCAACGCAACGTCAAGCGGATGCTCGCGTATTCGGCGATCTCGAACATGGGCTTCGTGCTGCTGGGCCTGCTGGCCGGCGTGGTGGATCACAAGACTACGGGCGCCGCCAACGCGTACGGCTCGGCGATGTACTACAGCATCGTCTACCTGATTACGACGATGGGCACCTTCGGCGTCATCATGCTGCTGGCACGCCGCGATTTTGAAGCGGATACGCTCGAAGACTTCAAGGGCCTGAATCAACGCAGCCCGGTGTTTGCGTTCGTCATGATGGTGATGATGTTCTCGCTGGCCGGCATCCCGCCCGCGGTCGGCTTCTACGCCAAGCTCGCGGTGCTGCAGGCAACCATGAATGCCGGCTTGACCTGGCTGACCGTGCTGGCCGTGATCACCTCGCTGTTCGGTGCCTTCTACTACCTGCGTATCGTCAAGCTGATGTACTTCGACGAGCCGCAAGACAAGTCGCCGATTCTCGCTGACACGAGCACGCGTGCTCTGCTGGCGCTCAACGGTGTTGCCGTGCTGGTGCTCGGTATCGTGCCGGATCCGCTGTTGAAGGCCTGCCTGCAGGCTATCCAGCACACGCTGCTGCTCTGATGTCGGCTGCGGGTTGGTTTATCGTGTTGTTGGCGCTGGTCGGCGCCAACCTGCCGTTCCTGAATCAGCGCCTCTTCGCCGCCGTGCCGTTGAAAGCGGTGAAGAAGAGCGCCTGGATCCGGATTGCCGAGTTGATCGTGCTGTACTTCGTGGTCGGCGCGCTCGGTTTCCTGCTGGAAGCGCGCGCTGGTAACCGCTTTGAACAGGGATGGCAGTTCTACGCGATTACGTTCGCGCTGTTCGTCGTATTCGCATTCCCCGGCTTTACCTTCCAGTATCTCGTCAAACGTCGCTGACGGCGTCTCGCCGTCGCGCACCACGCTGTCCTGAGGTCGCATATGGCTGAACTTCCCGATCACGACGCCGCGCTCACTGAGACCTGTCTCGAGAGCAAAACGATCCATCAAGGGCCGTTCCTTACGCTCAAGTGCGATACGGTCCGCTTGCCCGACGGTAAGCACGCCACGCGCGAGTACGTTCAGCATCCGGGCGCCGTGATGGTGATTCCGCTATTCGACGACGGCCGCGTGTTGCTGGAAAGCCAGTACCGCTATCCGATGGGCAAGGTCATGGTCGAGTATCCTGCGGGCAAACTCGATCCGAACGAAGGCGCGCTGGCCTGCGCGAAACGCGAGTTGCAGGAAGAGACCGGCTATACGGCGCGCGAGTATGTTTATCTGACGCGCATTCATCCGATCATTTCCTACTCGACCGAATTCATCGATATTTACCTGGCGCGCGGGCTCACTGCCGGCGAGCGCAAACTCGACGACGGCGAATTCCTCGAACTGTTCACGGCCAGCGTCGCCGATATGCTGGAATGGGTACGCACGGGCAAGGTGACGGACGTGAAAACCATCATTGGCACGTTCTGGCTGGAAAAAGTTTTGGCGGGTACCTGGCCAATGGCCGAGCCGCAATAGCGCGCACGGTTCAGAACGCAAGAACGCTAAACGGGCGCGGCTCACACGCCGCTTAGAAAATCCGCAAAAAACCCCTGTTGGTCTACGACCGGCAGGGGCTTTGTCATTGTGGGCACGATATCGACTCAATGCGTAACCCCCCGTGTCTGAAAAACGGGCTCCAGTCCTATGCCATTTGACAGTCTCGCCCCGTAGCCGTTGTCACTCTAGTATCGACATCTGGCAACGAGGTTTGTTATCGCACTTATTTTGGATAACGAAGGGTGTGGGACATATTTGGTTATGACCGTGCCCGCATGGTTGTCACTTGACAACCATGCGGGCACGGGCTAAATTGGAGGGTATAGATGGTTCGTGGAGTCCATTCAAAGAAAGAGGTCGAGGCCGCGCTGGCTTACGCGGAAAGAAACGGCTGGCGTGTGCAAGGCGGCGGTAAAGGTCACGCATGGGGAAAGATTTACTGTCCCTACAACGACGCGGAATGCCGTTGCGGCGAGTTTTGCATCTCGAGTGTGTGGAGTACGCCAAAGAATCCCGGCAATCACGCAAAGCACCTCAGGCGCATTGTCGACAATTGCACGACACGTCGGCAGTAAAAGTGTTCGAAGGGCAAAAGCCCGCAGTTGAATGAAGGTAGGAGTAGCTTATGGAATACGTGTTCACCTTGAAGTACCGGCTCGCGGCTGAAGACTGCGATCTTGACGAGATAGTCGAGCGGCTGGGCGAAGCCGGATGCGACGACGCTACGATTGGCGTGGGGCAACCGGGGCGCATGGCACTGGTTTTTGCTCGCGAAGGCGCGTCGGCGCTCGAAGCGCTCGTCAGCGCACTCAAAGATATCAAGCAGGCAGTGCCGTCTGCGCGCCTTGTCGAGGCGGGGCCGGATTTCGTCGGTCTTACGGATGTCGCCGAGGTCGCGGGCGTGTCACGGCAAAACATGCGTAAGCTGATGCTGAGCCACGCAATCGACTTTCCGCCGCCGGTTCACGAGGGCAGTGCGTCGGTGTGGCATCTGTCGGATATCCTGGGCTGGCTGACCGAGCGAGGCGGGTATGACATCAAGGCGGACGTATTCGATGTCGCGAAATCGGCCAAACAGATCAACCTTGCCAAAGAGGCGCGCGAACTCGAGCCGCAGCTTAACCGCCGGCTCGAATTTCTGGTGGCTTAAAAGGTGGCTAGCGGCCAGCTGAGCGAACCCCTGAGCGCCATACAACCAGCGTGCTCTTTTTGTCGACGGGTTCGTTGTGCCGCTCACCGATTGAGCGACCTTCGGCAGCCCACTGCGCAAAGCGTTAAAATCGCGCACCGCGTTCGATTTGTCGGCGACGCTTAGCGTCAACGCGCCGTCCGTAAAAATTTACGAACGATCGTTCACAAATTTCCATTTTGCGCTAAACTGGCACGCAAGCCCTGATTCCACATGAAGGTCCTCGATTTACAGTGTCCGCATGGCCATCGGTTCGAAGGCTGGTTTGCTTCGGCTGATGACTTCGAGTCGCAGCAGTCCCGCAAGCTCGTCGAATGTCCGATCTGCGGTGCGAACGAAGTGAGCCGTCTGCCATCGGCGCCCCGGCTGAATCTGTCGGGAGCGACCGAAGCGAAAGTCCCTGCGGATACGGGAGAAATGCAGGCGCGCGTCATGCGTGCCTTGCGCGAGGTACTGGAAAAGACTGAGAACGTGGGTGACCGCTTCGCCGAGGAAGCACGGCGCATTCACTACAACGAAGCGCCTGCACGCAATATTCGCGGTGTCACGACACCGGAAGACGCGAAAGCTTTGGTCGAAGAAGGCATCGAAGTGATGCCGCTGCCGGTCCCGGCTGCCTTGAAGGAACCGCTGCAATAGCGCAGTGGCTCACTGGCGGCGGGCGGTTGCGGCCAGGAGACACGACGCATGAATCTGGACTATTCCCCCGCTGACGACGCATTCCGCGCCGACATCCGCGCCTGGCTCGAAGCGAATCTGCCTCGCGAGCTGAGCGACAAAGTACTCAACCACAAGCGTCTGAACCGCGAAGACTTCGCGGGTTGGCACAAGCTGCTCGGCACGCGCGGCTGGTCGGTCGTCGCGTGGCCAAAAGAATACGGCGGCCCGGGCTGGGACGCGACCCAACGGCATATCTGGGACGAAGAGTGCGCGCGTATCGGTGCGCCGTCCGTGCTGCCGTTCGGCGTCTCGATGGTGGCGCCCGTGCTGATGAAGTACGGCAACGAGGCGCAGAAACGCCACTATCTGCCGCGCATTCTCGACGGCACGGACTGGTGGTGTCAGGGCTATTCCGAACCGGGCTCCGGTTCGGACCTGGCCTCGCTGCGTACCCGCGCCGAGCGCGTCGGCGATCACTACGTGGTCAACGGTCAGAAAACCTGGACCACGCTCGGCCAGTACGCCGACATGATGTTCTGCCTCGTGCGCACCGATAGCGGCGCGAAAAAGCAGGAGGGCATCTCGTTCCTGCTGATCGACATGAAAACGCCCGGTATTACCGTGCGCCCGATCATCACGCTGGACGAAGAGCACGAAGTCAACGAAGTCTTTTTCGAAGACGTGAAAGTGCCGGTCGAGAATCTGGTCGGCGAAGAGAATCGTGGCTGGACCTACGCGAAGTACCTCCTCGGGCACGAACGCACCGGTATTGCGCGCGTCGGGCAATCGAAGCGCGAACTGGTCTTCCTGAAACGCCTCGCGCTGGATCAGAAGAAGAACGGCAAGCCGTTGCTGCAAGATCCTGTGTTCGCCGCGAAAGTCGCGAGCCTCGAGATTGAAATGATGGCGCTCGAAGTCACCGTGCAACGCGTGGTCGCCAATGAAACGGGCGGGCGTGGGCCGGGTCCGGAAGCCTCGATGCTCAAGATCAAGGGCACTGAAGTGCAGCAGGCGTTGACCGAACTGATGTTCGAAGCGGTCGGGCCGCTCGCCGCACCGTTCGACGTGCCGTTCCTCGAAGGCGAACGCGAGCATAGCCTCGCCGGTGACGATGACGCCGCGCCGCTGGCCGCGTACTACTTCAACTTCCGCAAGACGTCGATTTACGGCGGCTCGAACGAAATTCAAAAGAACATCATCGCGCAGATGATTCTCGGACTCTGAGGAGCGGCGCATGGACTTCACTTTCAACGACGAACAACAGCAATTCGCAGACGCGCTGCGCCGCTACCTTGACAAGAGCTACGGGTTCGAGGCGCGCCAGGCGATCGTGCGAACGGAAGCCGGTGTGTCGGACGCGCACTGGACAGCTTTCACCGAACTGGGCTTGACTGCCTTGCCGGTGCCGGAAGCGCAGGGTGGCTTCAACGGCAGCCCGATCGACATGCTGGTGGTCATGCAGGAGCTCGGCCGTGCTCTGGTGGTCGAACCATATTGGGCGACGGCAGTGGGTATCGAGGCGCTGCGTCTGGCGGGCACCGGGCAGGGCGAAGACGCGTCGCTGCTCGAACGTGCGGCCCAGGGCGAGATCAAGCTGGCAGTGGCATTTCACGAGCCGCACGCTCGCTACGATCTGTTCGAGGTCGACACGGTTGCGAACGGCCAAGGCAATCAGCAGACGTTGACCGGCACGAAATCGGTTGTGCTGCACGGTGCGCAAGCGGATCACTGGATCGTGCCGGCTCGGCTGAATGGCGAGATCGCGCTCTTTGTCGTTGCCCGCGATGCGGCCGGCGTCAAAGTCACCGACTACCGCACGATCGACGGCCAGCGCGCCGCGACGCTCGAGTTCGATGGCACGCCTGCACGCCAGCTCGCCGGCAAACACTCGGGTGCCGCAGCGCTCGAGCACATCGCAGACTACGGCACGGTATTGCTGTGCGCGGAAGCGGTCGGCGTGCTCGACGCACTGAACCATGCAACGGGCGAGTACACCAAGACGCGCCAGCAGTTCGGCCAGCCGATCGCACGTTTCCAGGCGCTACAGCATCGCATGGTCGAGATGTTGATTCACGCCGAGCAGGCGCGTTCGATCACTTATCTCGCGGCCGTGCGTTACACCAGCGCAGACGCCAACGAACGTCGCCGCGCCGTCTCCGCAGCGAAGGCGCGGGTCGGGCAGGCCGCTCGTTTCGTCGGTCAGCAGGCGGTGCAGTTGCACGGCGGCATGGGCGTCACGAACGAGGTCGCCGCGGCGCATCTGTTCAAACGCCTTGCTATCATCGAAACCACATTGGGCGATGTCGATCACCATCTCGCGCGCTTCGCCGCGCTGCCCGGTTTTGTCTCGACCGAAGCCTGATCAGCCGGTCGAATCGGATAAGAAAGAGGTGTGCGATGGGTCTGACTTACGAGGATATGGTAGTCGGCACGACTACGGAAATCGGCAAGCATACTTTCACGCGTGAAGAGATCGTCGAGTTCGCGGAGAAGTTCGATCCGCAGCCGTTTCATCTGGACGAGGCTGCAGCCGCAGCGTCGCCGTTTCGCGGACTGGTCGCAAGCGGTTGGCATACCTGTTCGGTCATGATGGGCATGCTGGTGCGCAACGCGATCGCGGGTTCCACCTCGATGGGCTCGCCCGGTATCGACGAGATTCGCTGGCTGAAGCCGGTACGTGTCGGCGACACGATCACGATGATGAACGCGGTACTCGACAAACGTGTTTCGGAGAGTAAGCCGGATCGCGGCATCGTTTCGACGCAGTGGGAAGGCATCAACCAGCACGGCGAAACCGTGATTACGGTGCGTTCGAAAGGTTTGTTCGGACTGCGCAATCCGGGCGCCGCGTCATGACGGGCGGCAACGCGGTAGCCGCCGTAACGTTTGGAGACGCGGCGGCGTTGCGTGCACTGATTGGCGCTGAGCCGCTCGTTAGCGACTGGCTGACGGTCGATCAGGCAAGTGTCGATCGTTTCGCTGAGGCCACCGGCGATCATCAGTGGATTCACGTCGACCCCGAACGGGCGCGGCGTGAGTCACCGTTTGGTGGGCCGGTCGCGCATGGGTTCATGACGCTGTCGTTGATTCCGGCATTGCTCGGCAAGACAGTGGCGCTTAAGCAGCGTATGGGCGTCAACTACGGATTGAATCGTGTGCGGTTCACGTCGCCGGTGCTGGTCGGCTCGCAGTTGCGCGCGCGGTTTGCGGTGGAATCCGTCACCGACATCGACAACGCCGGTGTGCAGGTTGAGTGGAATGTGACGCTGGAGCGGCAGGGCAGTGAGCGGCCGGTCTGCGTCGCGGAGTTCATCACGCGGCACTATTTCTAACCGTTCACAGCCGACCGGTTGACAAAGAAGCGCGAGTGGCAGTGATGCCGTCTCGCGCTTTTTTATTTCGACGCCTCAACAGATGGCGATGCCGCGGTCGCAGTCAACGTCGTGAACGAGAGCGCCGACGCCAGGGGACGACGGCATGCCTACCGCTTCGCGTACTGCGTCGCACCGAACAGCATCTCCTTGGCCTTGTCGTCCATGAGCGGCTTGCGAGCCGACGCCAGCACTTCAACACCACGTACCACCGCCGGACGCGCGGCAATTTCTTCATGCCACCGCTTCACATTCGGGAGCGTATCCAGCTCGATGCCCTGGTTTTGCCACGAGCGCGTCCACGGAAATGCAGCGATGTCAGCGATCGTGTAGTCGTTGCCGGCCAGATAGCGTGTCTTGCCGAGCTGTGTATCCATCACGCCATAGAGACGCCGCGTTTCGTTCGTGTAGCGATTGATTGCGTATTCGATCGGCTCCGGCGCGTAGATGCGGAAATGATGCGTTTGTCCGAGCATCGGACCGATGCCGCCCATCTGGAACATCAGCCACTGCAGGGTGGCATAGCGTGCGGCCGGATCGGTCGGCAGGAATTTGCCGGTTTTCTCCGCCAGATAAATCAGAATCGCGCCTGATTCGAATAGCGCGAATGGTTTGCCGTCGGCGTCTTTAGGACCTTCGGAATCGGTGATTGCCGGAATCTTGTTGTTCGGGCTAATCGCGAGGAACTCGGGTTTGAACTGGTCGCCCGCGCCGATATCGACGCCGTGCACCGTGTACGCGAGGCCCGTTTCCTCGAGCATGATGTGAACCTTGTGGCCGTTCGGGGTTGCCCAGCTATAGACATCGATCATCCTGGCTCCTTCGTTTCGTGAAAGCGGCGCCACAAAGGGCGCCGCTGTTGACGAAAATTAGAGCATAGATCCGCCAATGCTGCTGGCGGTGAACCCGTGCGCCGTCGGCTGCCGCTCCGACCTCGACCTTAAACCCGCGTGATCGGCGTTTCCACCTGGGCCGCAGCACCCACATCCATATAACGCGCCAGCTCGAGCTTCGCGATCGCGTTGCGGTGCACTTCGTCGGGGCCATCGGCGAAGCGCAACGTCCGCGCGTTGGCGTACGCATACGCCAACGGGAAATCGTCGCTGACGCCGCCGCCGCCGTGCGCCTGGATCGCCCAGTCGATCACCTGGCATGCCATATTCGGCGCGACCACCTTGATCATGGCGATCTCACCGCGCGCGCCCTTGTTGCCGACCGTGTCCATCATGTACGCGGTCTTTAGCGTCAGCAGGCGCGCCTGTTCGATCATGCAGCGCGCTTCGGCCATGCGCTCCTGGGTGACGCCCTGTGCGGAAACCGGCTTGCCGAAAGCGACGCGTTGCATGGAACGTTTGGCCATGAGTTCGAGCGCGCGCTCGGCGAGACCGATCAGACGCATGCAGTGGTGGATGCGGCCCGGTCCGAGGCGTCCTTGGGCGATTTCGAAGCCGCGCCCTTCGCCGAGCAGCATGTTGGTAACCGGCACGCGCACGTTTTCGAGCGTGATTTCCATGTGGCCGTGCGGTGCGTCGTCGTAGCCGAATACGGTGAGCGGGCGGTGCACGGTGATGCCTGTGGCATCGGCGGGGACCAGAATCATCGACTGCTGAGCATGACGCGGCGCCTCAGGATCGGTCTTGCCCATCACGATGTAGACCTTGCAGCGCGGATCCCCTGCACCGGACGACCACCACTTGTGGCCGTTGATCACATAGGTGTCGCCATCGCGCACGATGCTCGTCTGGATATTGGTCGCGTCCGACGACGCCACCTCCGGCTCGGTCATCAGGAACGCCGAGCGGATCTGCCCTTGCAGCAGCGGTTCGAGCCATTCGCGCTTGTTGTCGTCGCTGCCGTAGCGTTCGATCGTTTCCATGTTGCCGGTGTCGGGCGCATTGCAGTTGAACACTTCCGGCGCCCAGGGCACACGGCCCATGATTTCGCAGAGCGGCGCGTATTCAAGATTCGTCAAGCCAGCGCCGCGTACCGATTCAGGCAGAAACAGGTTCCACAAACCGGCGTCGCGCGCTTTCTGTTTCAGTTGTTCGATCAGTTCGGTCGGCAGCCACGCGTTGCCGCTCTGACGATTGCGCGCGATCTCGGCATAGAACGCCTGCTCGTTCGGATAGATGTGCTCGTCGAAGAAGGCGAGCAGTTTCTCGCGCAGCGCCTGCACCTTCGGGGTGTAATCGAAATTCATGTATGACCTCGTGGATGACGAATGACGTTTGTTCAGGAACGCAACGTGGTGCGCCGATTTGCCTAACGTACCTTCTGTGCGTAGCGCCAGGCGAGTTCCGCCATCGGCTTCGCACGACGGCCGGCATCGAGCGCCTGAGCGCTGGCCGCAGTGCCGTCGACTACACGCTTCATGATCCCTTGCAGGATCGCGGCGATGCGGAACATGTTGTACGCGAGGTAGAAATTCCAGTCGCCGTGGATCTCGAAGCCGGTGCGCTTGCAATAGCGCTCGACGTACTGCGCTTCGTCGGGAATGCCGAGTGCCGCCCAGTCGAGGCCCGCAATGCCGCGGAATTGCGCCGGGTCGACGTGCCACGCCATGCAGTGATACGCGAAGTCGGCGAGCGGATCGCCGAGCGTCGATAGTTCCCAGTCGAGTACGGCCAGTACGCGCGGCTCGGTGGGATGGAAGATCAGGTTGTCGAGCCGGTAGTCGCCATGCACGACCGAGGCACGCTCGCCCGTTTCCGCCGGCATATGCTGCGGCAGCCATTCGATCAGACGCTGCATCGCGTCGATCGGTTCGGTTTCGGACGCGACGTACTGCTTGCTCCAACGGCCGATCTGGCGTGCGAAGTAATTGCCCGGTTTGCCGTAGTCGGCAAGACCGATTGCCGTGACATCGACGCTATGCAGTGCGGCGATCACGCGATTCATTTCGTCGTAAATCGCCGCGCGCTCCGCAGGTGTCATGCCGGGTAGAGACTGGTCCCACAGCACGCGGCCTTCGACGAACTCCATCACATAGAACGCCCGGCCGATCACACTTTCGTCTTCGCACAAGGCGAGCATGTTCGCGACGGGCACGTCGGTGTCCGCGAGCGCATGCATCACGCGGTATTCGCGTTCGACAGCGTGCGCCGAGGGCAGTAACTTCGCGGCCGGCCCGGGCTTCGCGCGCATCACGTACGAGCGCGACGGTGTGACGAGTTTGAAGGTGGGATTCGACTGGCCGCCGGCGAACTGCTCCAACGTGAGCGGCCCGGCAAATCCGTCGACATGCTGGGTTAGCCACGCGGCGAGCGCGTCGCTGTCGAAGCGTTGCCGCTCATTGACCGGACGCGTGCCCTCGAAGGCCGAGTAATCCGGTTTCTGTTCTGGTTCGCCGGTCTGTGTGGCTTGCACCATGTGTCTCCTCCAGTTTGGGTTCAGCTACGCTTGTATTGAATGAATTGTGCGTAGAGCATTTCCATCGTGGTATTGCGAACGTCGCGATGGAGCGGCGACGGCGGTGAATAGTTGATCTCGCGCAGCACCCAGTCGCGTGGCTCGGCGCCGACGTCGAGCGCGTTGATGCAGCCGGTGGCCTGCGCCAGGTGGCCGAAGAAAGTACGGCCGCCGGCGGTGAGCGCGTGCGACAGAATCGCGCGATTTACGCCGCCGTGCAGAACCAGCAGCACGGTGTCCCACGACGTGTCCTCGCGTAACGCCTCCACCGCGGGCAACACGCGGTCGAACAACGCGCCGATGGTTTCGCCGTCGAGAAAGCGTGTGCTTTCCGGCACGACGCCATCGAACACGCCAAGAAATGCCGCTTCGATATCCTGCGGCGGAATGTTGCTCAGCTTGCCTCCGCGAATTTCCTGCCATGCCGGCTCGATGTCGAGTTCGATCTGCTGACCGGTCTCGGCCAATAGGCGCTGCGCGGTTTCGACCGTGCGCGGCAAGCCGCTCACGATCACCCGATCGAACCGGACCTGCTGCTCGGCGAATACGCGGCCTGCTGCGCTTGCCTGTTCGCGGCCGTTCGCATTCAACGGCACCGTTTCCGGATCGATCGCGCGGCCGCTATCGTCGAAGTAGGTTACGTCGCCGTGACGCATCAGGAAGATGCGGCGGCGCTTGGGGAGTTGATATTCAGGCATCGTCCCTTCGTTCACTTATGTTCACTTATAGACCGGAGCGCGTTTCTCGAGGAACGCGGAAATGCCTTCGAGACCGTCGCGATGGTGCAGTGAGGCGACGAAGCTGTCGCGTTCAGCGACCAGATGTTCAGCAAGCGGTTGTGCTCCGGCGGCGCCGATGAGCCCTTTGATGCGCGCGACCGAATTCGGCGAAATCTTGCCGAGCTCGTCGGCCCAGGCGACAGCGGTGTCGCGCACGGCGCCGGTCTTCGCTAGCTTGTTGACGACACCGAGATCGTAGAGACGCGAGGCGCCGATCGGTTTGCCTTCGATCAGCACTTCGGTTGCCAGTTGACGTGGCAATGCTTGCGCGAGAAACCACGAGCCGCCGCCGTCGGGTGTGAGACCGACGCGCGCATACGACATTACGAACTTGGCGTCTTCCGCCGCGACGATCAGATCGCACGCGAGCGCTAATGAAAACCCCGCGCCGGCTGCGGCGCCGTCAACCGCTGCGATCACCGGCTTCGACGATAGACGCAGCGCCGAAATCCATTCGCCGAGCAGATCGATGCTTTCGGCCTGCACCGACGGATCCTTCGCGCGGTTTTCCAGCAGGCGGTTCAGATTGCCGCCGGCACAAAAGAAATTGTCCGCGCCGGTAATCACGACGGCGCGGATTGACGGATCGCGCTCCACCGATTCGAGCGCTTCGATGCCCGCGGCGTACATGTCCGGATGCAGCGCATTGCGTGCGCCGGGGTTCGACAGCGTGAGGACCAGCGTCGATTCGCTTTCGGTCGGGCGTGAGGTCAGCAGTTCGGCGCTCATTGTTGGGTCTCCGTTTGAGTGTCGGCAGCGTCGCGTTGCGTCAGCGGCAGGCCAAGTTGCGCGCGCCGTGCAAGCCAGGGCGACGGACGATAGCGCGGATCGCCGAGCACGCTGAAGATGTTGCGCAAGATGGTGAGGATCGTTTTCGCGCCCAGTGCATCGCCGAGTGCGAGCGGTCCGCGCGGGTAGCCGAGGCCTAGCGTCACCGCGAGGTCGATGTCGCCCGGCGTTGCGATCTGTTTTTGCGCGATGTCGCAGCCGATGTTGACGATGGTCGCCACGACGCGTTGCGCGACGAAGCCGGTCGAATCGCGAATCACGGTGACGGGAACGCCATCCGCGGCAAACAGAGCGTGCGCGGTCTCGCGTGCTGTGCGGCTGGTGGCGGGGGTGGTCATCAGCGTGCGGCGCTGCGCGGCGGCCAGCGGGAAGAGGGCGTCGATAGCGACAACGCGAGTTGCGTCGAGTGTTTCGTCGACGGCGGCAGTAGTCGCGTCATGACCGAACGGTGTCACGACGATCAGCGAGTCCGCTGCGGGTGTAGCGCCTTCGTCGAGTTTTACGCCGGCCTTGGCGATGAGTTGCACGACGGCTTCATGCGCCTCCGGATAGCGCTTGCTGACCCACACGCTGTGCGGCAGTTCAGTGGGTGCGGGCGCTTCGGCGGGCACTTGCTGCTTGCCGTCTTCATAGCGATAGAAGCCTTCGCCCGTTTTGCGGCCGATCAGTCCGCCCGCGAGCCGCGTGCCCGTGATCGGCGAGGGCGTGAAGCGCGGTTCTTCATAGAACTGGTGATAGATCGACTCCATCACCGGATGCGATACATCGAGCGCGGTCAGGTCAAGCAGCTCGAACGGCCCAAGGCGAAAGCCTGCCTGCTCGCGCATGATGCGGTCGATGTCGGCGAAGCTCGCCACGCCTTCACCCGCTACGCGCAGGCCTTCGGTATTCATGCCCCGACCGGCGTGATTGACGATGAAGCCAGGCATGTCTTTCGCACGCACCGGCGTGTGGCCCATGCGGCGTGCGAGTTCCATCAGCGCGTCGCCGACGGCGGGATCACTGCGCAGGCCGTCGATCACTTCGACAACCTTCATCAACGGAACCGGATTGAAGAAGTGATAACCGGCTACGCGCGACGGATTCGTGCAGCCCGCCGCGATCGCGGTAATCGACAACGACGACGTGTTCGACGCCAGCACGCAACGGCCGCTCACCACCGTTTCGAGTTCGCGAAAGAGCGCTTGCTTCACATCGAGCTTTTCGACGATCGCCTCGACGACCAGATCGCAATCGGCCAGATCGCCGACGACCTGCGCGCCGCTCACGTTCGCCAGTGCGGCGAGCGAGCGGGCCTGGTCGAGCTTGCCTTTGGCAGTCAATTTGGCGAAAGTCTCGGCAAGGTAGTCGCGCGCGGCGCCGATCGCAGCAGGGTTCGTGTCGTACAGACGCACGGTGAGGCCCGCCAGCGCGGCAATCTGGGCGATGCCACGGCCCATTGCACCGGTTCCGACAATGCCGATAGTCTCGATGCTGAAATTGCGAGAGGTCATTGTGATGCTCGACTCCATGGTTATTTTAGAATAGCACGATCGTGCAATTTACTGGATGATTGATCGAAGGCCGCCGCGTTGATTTTGACGGGCGGTCTCAAACAACCCGAAGAAAGGAGACACCCGATGATCAAGCTGTGCGGTTTCGCGCTCTCTAACTATTACAACAAGGTGAAGTTCGTGCTTCTCGAACACGGTATTCCGTTCGAGGAGGTGTTCGTGCTGCCGAGCCAGGAAGAAACCGTGCTCGAGCATTCTCCGCTCGGCAAGGTGCCCTATATCCAGACCGAACACGGCGATCTGTGCGAATCGCAAGGCATCGTCGAGTATCTGGCCGCACGTTTTCCCGACAAGGCGATTTTCTCCGCGGACCCGTGGGAAGCGGCCAAGGAGCGCGAACTGATCATGTTCGTGGATGTGCATCTCGAACTGACCGCGCGCAATCTCTACAAGGAGGCATTCTTCGGTGGCACTGTGACTGACGCGACCAAGGGGCGCGTCGAGAAACTGCTCGCGCATCACATTGCCGGCTTCAAGCGGATCGCGAAGTTCGGACCGTATCTGCGCGGCGAGCGCTTCAGTGTCGCCGACGCCGCGGGTTTTGTGAGCTTGCCGCTGGTGGGCATGGCGACGCAGACCATCTACGGCCGCGATTTTCTGCTCGATGCCGGCGTGGACTGGAAAAGCTATGTGAAGGCGATCAACGCCCGGCCGGCCGCGCAGCGCGTGACCGACGATCGCAAGGCGTATATCGCGGCCTCGCGTCCGGCTTGAGGCGTGACGGCGTTGCGGTTGAAATGAACCCGGGCGTGCAACGCACGCATGGGCCGCTGCGCGCGATGGCGAGGAACGTGGGTTCGTTCGCAGCATCGCGCGGGGCGTCCTAGAGCCGCGCCAGCCGGTCGAGCGCGGTGGCGAGGGTCGCTTCCTGCTTGGCAAAGCAGAAGCGCACCACGCCCGATTCATGCGCCTCGTGATAGAACGCCGAAACGGGAATTGCCGCGACACCGATCTCGCCGGTCAGCCATTGCGCAAATTCGGCTTCGGGCAAATCACTGATCGCCGAATAGTCGACGCACTGAAAGTAGGTGCCCGTGCAAGGCAGGAGCCTGAAGCGTGAATTCGCGAGGCCGGCGCGGAAGTAGTCGCGTTTCTTCTGATAAAACGCGGGGAGATCCAGATACGGCGCCGGATCCTTCATGTATTCCGCGAGGCCGACCTGCATCGGCGTGTTGACCGTGAATACGTTGAACTGGTGCACTTTGCGGAATTCAGCCGTGAGCGCGGCGGGCGCGGCCACGTAGCCGATCTTCCAGCCGGTGACGTGGTAGGTCTTGCCGAAGCTCGACACCACGAAACTGCGCTGCGCCAGTTCCGGATAACGCGCCACGCTTTCGTGCGGCGCGCCGTCGTACACCATGTGTTCGTAGACTTCGTCGGACAGGATCAGCACGTTGGTGCCGCGCACGATTTCTTCGAGCTTGCGCATGTCTTCCGCGCGCCAGACCGTACCGGTCGGATTGTGCGGGGTGTTGATCAGCAGGAGCCGCGTTTTCGGCGTGATCGCGGCGGCGAGCTTGTCGAACGGAATCGCGTAATCGGGCGCGTCGAGCGTGACGAATACCGGCTTGCCGCCGGCCAGCTCGATCGACGGCAGGTAACTGTCGTAGGTCGGCTCGACCACGATCACTTCGTCGCCCGGATGCACGGTGCAGAGAATCGCGGTCAGCAGCGCCTGGGTGGCGCCTGCCGTCACGGTGATCTCGCTGGTGGCGTCGTAGCGGCGGCCGTACAGGTTCGCGATCTTGTCCGAAATCGCCTGGCGCAGCGGCGCGGCGCCCGCCATCGGCGGATATTGGTTGTGGCCGTCGCGCATGGCGTTTGCGACCGCGTCGACAATGCGGGGGTCGCAGCCGAAGTCGGGAAAGCCCTGGCCGAGGTTCACCGCGCCTTTTTCGGCGGCGAGCGCGCTCATCACGGTGAAAATCGTCGTGCCGACGTCCGGCAGGCGGGACGGGAACGAGGGACTCATGGGCGTGTCGTGCGGTGCATTCATGGCGCTGTCCGGAGCGTGGTCGAGTAAGTTGGCGAAAGACGTCGTTCGAAAAGGACGAAGCCTGATTGTAGGGAATCGCGGCCCTGCGTGCGCGCAGTTGGCCCGACGTTGGCCATCTGGCCAGGGGTCATACCGATGCGGGCTCGTCCGCGATTGCCACACAGGCGCTGACGAACGGCGCCGGCTGCGCAATCTGGAAACCGAAGTCACGCGCAATCCGCTTGGCCAGTTTCAACACCGCGCGGTCTTTCGACACTAGCCAGTCGGCCTGTGCGGCGTGCGCGAGTTCGAGGAATTTCTGGTCGTCGCGGTCTTTGCATTTCGGCAACGGCCTGGCATCTTCGGCGGGTGCAGCGGGTTCGACCAACTGCGCGAGGCGTGCAACGACGGCAAGCGCCGCCGCCTTGTCCACATTGCGATGCACGAATTGCGGGTAGTCGAGCACGTAGGTGAGTTCGGCGAGGCAGCGCGCGTCGATCAGCGCGGCGAGTGCGCCACTTTCGAGCGCGGCGCGGATCGGCCGCGTGTGCGGATCGTCGAACACGAGAATATCGATCCACACATTGGAATCGAGGACGACGCGCAAAGCGCCGTGTGAGGCATGGGAACCGGGCATTCGTTACAATCTGGCTTTCGTCTTTGACCGCCAGGCACGGCGTGCCTGCAAGCCTCTATGATAATCGTTCTGTCGCCGGCGAAATCGCTCGACTACGAAACCCCTCCGCACGTCAAAAAGCACACGATCCCCGATTTCGTCGACGATGCGGCCGAATTGATCGGCGGATTGCGCCTTTTGTCGCCGCAGCAAATCGGTTCGTTGATGAGCATTTCCGACCAGCTCGCGCACCTCAATTTCCAGCGTTACGCGGAATGGTCGCCCAGTTTCGGCACGCACAACGCCAAGCAGGCCGTGCTCGCGTTCGACGGCGATGTGTACGAGGGCTTCAATGCCAGAACGTTGTCATCGGCCGATCTGGATTACGCGCAGAATCATGTGCGCGTGCTTTCCGGCCTGTACGGATTGCTGCGCCCGCTCGATCTGCTGCAACCGTACCGCCTCGAAATGGGGACGCGCTTCGCCAATACGCGCGGCAAGGATCTGTACGCGTTCTGGGGTGAACGGATCACGCAGGCTTTGAACGCGCAATTGAAGAAGCGCGCTGCCGCCTCGCGCGTGCTGGTCAACTGCGCGTCCGGTGAGTACTTCAAGTCGGTCAAGCCCAAAGTGCTTGAAGCTCCGATCATCACACCGGTGTTCGAAGACTGGAAGGGCGGCCGCTACAAGATCATCAGTTTTCACGCAAAGCGCGCGCGCGGCCTGATGGCGCGCTACGCGGTCGAAAACCGTCTCGACAAGCCCGAGCAACTGAAGACCTTCAACGCCGAAGGCTATGCGTTCGACGCCGAGGCCTCGAACGATTCCACCTACGTATTCCGCCGCCGCATCGCTGATTGAGCGATTGCCGCGCACACAAGCAGGGAAGAACATCATGACGTTATCGATTACGAGCAACTTCGACGCGGGTGCGATCGAAGTGCTGGCCTGCGAAGACGCCGGCAACATCCGTTTGCGGGTGCGGCCCGACAGTCACGCCGAGTTCGCGCAGTGGTTTTATTTCCGTTTGTCCGGCGCGGCCGGCGAGCGCTGCGTGATGACCTTCGAAAATGCCGCTGCGTGCGCTTTTGCCGAAGGCTGGCGCGACTACCAGGCGGTAGCAAGCTATGACCGCGTGAACTGGTTCCGAGTGCCGACTTCCTACGACGGCCGTGTGTTGACGATCGACCACACGCCGGATTTCGACCGCATCTACTACGCGTATTTCGAGCCGTATAGCGAGGAACGTCACTCGGAGTTTCTCGGCGCGATTCAGCAGATGCCGCAGGCCACGCTCACGGAGTTGGGCAAGACCGTCGAAGGCCGGCCGATGTCGCTGCTGACGCTTGGCACGCCGCAAACCGGCGACACGCCCAAGAAGAAGATCTGGCTGATCGCGCGTCAGCATCCTGGCGAGACGATGGCCGAATGGTTTATCGAAGGTCTCGTCAAGCGTCTCGCGGGTTGGGGCGATTGGGCGGGCGATCCGGTGGCGCGCAAGCTTTACGACCACGCAGTGTTCTACATCGTGCCGAACATGAATCCGGACGGCAGCGTGCACGGCAATCTGCGCACCAACGCGACGGGCGCGAACCTGAACCGCGAATGGATGGAGCCGAACGCAGCGCGCAGTCCCGAGGTGCTCGTGGTGCGTGATGCGATTCACGCGACCGGTTGTGACCTCTTTTTCGATATCCACGGCGACGAGGCGCTGCCGTACGTGTTTGTGGCCGGCTCCGAAATGCTGCCAGGTTTCACCGAGCGGCAGGGCGAGGAGCAGAAAGCGTTCATCGAAGCATTCAAGCATGCGAGCCCGGATTTCCAGGACAAGTACGGCTACGCCGCGAGCAAGTATCGTGAGGACGCGCTCAAGCTGGCTTCGAAGTACATCGGCAACGAATTTGGCTGTCTGTCGTTGACGCTGGAGATGCCGTTCAAGGACAACGCCAATCTGCCGGACGAGCGGGTGGGTTGGAACGGTGAACGTAGCGCGTCGCTGGGCGCCGCCATGCTGCAGGCTATTTTGCGACACGTGGAGACGTTCGCGTAACTGGACGCCGCATAGAGAAACGGGGCACACACTTTGGAAGTGTGTGCCCCGTTTTTTTGCTGGGTGTGAGCTCGGTCTGTGGTGCGGGTCCGCTGACGCGGCCTTCGCTCTTGTCCGCTATTGAGTCTTTTTCGCCGCGGACTTCTTCGCAGTCGTTTTACCCGAAGACTTGCTGGAAGTTGCTCGCGAAGATTTTCCCGAGCTTGCCTTCGAGGACTTGCCGGTCGCTTTCTTCGTAGTTTTACCACCGGCGGAATGCTTGCCCTTCACACTCTTATGCTTGCCCGAGGACGCTCGCGATCCCGTCGACCCGGCGCTGTGCGCACGGGCCGGCGGCACCGGATCGTTCCAGCTGAACGCCAGCATCTGGGCGCCCACATAGCCGCAACGGAATTTGAGATCGGCTGGATCTCCACCGCCGCTCTGGCGGATACCGAGACCCTCGACGGTAACGATGTTGTCCACCTTGACGCGCTGCTTGCCCTCGTCGAACGAATCGTTCCAAGGCGTGACCGCGGCATGCGCGCTATCGAAGGAGCTTGGTGGAAATTCGACATGGTCGAAGGCGGTCGATGTGCTCGCAACAAAATTGCCATGGGCAGCGCAGTCCGCGACTAGCGGGTCTGCATGCAAGTCATTGACAAATTTGTTGACGAGATCGTTGTGCTGTTCGAGTTGATCGGCGTATGCGGGAGCAGTGCAAATGAGCGAGAGACTCGCTGCAAATGTTGCTAACCGGCCGACCAACCGCAGCAATCGGCGCGGTACGTTGGTGCGATCCATCTAGTTCGTTAGACGCTAATAAGACATGAGGCACGTAAGATGCCTGGCGAGAGGGATGAGTTCAATCCTGACACAAATATTTTGTCCTGTCGTGGTGCGTGGACTCAGGCGCTTTATGTGCCGGGATGGCAGATTGCCGTCGATACGTGCTCGATGCCGCGCTCGTGTCAGGTGCGTGGTCCGCCCAAGCGATATCGACGCACATCATAAGTGGTAACCCACGCCGGACGGTAGACCGCGATCAATGCCGTCGACATGCCCGTGAACCAGGCTTCGCCAGTGGCGAGCAGAAGCACGCTGAACGCGTAGCCGACCGGCACCACGGTCATCGAACCGTCTGCGAGTGTGATGTGAACGCCGAGCGCCGCGGCCGCCGTAAGCGACACGGCAATGGCGGGTGAGACAAAACCCTGGCCGAAGATGAACATGAAGAGGTTACGCGGCAGCCAGGCGATGCTGGCGCGCTGGATCAGGGTTGAGATGCCGACGGGCAACGCACCGAACACGAGGAAGGTCAGTGCAATACCCTGCCAGGGAGCGTCGAAGACGACAGCGGCGAGACCGGTGACGATCGCCATGGCGAGCAGCGCCAGCGCCCAATCGAATAATGTGACGACCAGCGTGGCACCGAGCAGATGCATGACAGTACCGTCGTCGAGCCACGCGTTGCTCGCCCACAGCACGGACACCGCGACGATGATCGCGAGCCAGACATGCTGGAGCGTGCCGTCTTGAAGTCGTTTGAAAGGATTTTTCCACAGCGCGAGCGCGACCACTATCGCAGTGGCGATCCAGCCACCGACAGCGACCCAGAACGGAAGCGGTGTGTAGAGGAAACCCATGTATCTCATATTACTCGTTGGACGAGAAAAGGTGTGAGCGGATTCCATGCCAGCCGGCGCGAACGCTGTCAAAAAACGCGCGTTTCGATTCTGGCGCGCGCGCCGGCTGAGGTTATGCCGAACCTTGCGTGACTTGTTCCGTCGCAGGGCCGGCGGGCGCATCGCCGTATGGCGTGCTCGGTTCGGCCGCCATTGGCAGCGTCTCGGCCGTGTCGTTCGCGGGCAACGGATACTGGAAGCGCCGCAGTGTGCGGCGCCGCAATGGCACCACACCGGCTTGCCCCATTACCGGACGAACCTGGCCTCCGCCATCGTTGCGCAGTACTTGCAAATGAGCCGACAGCCAGCCGTTGTACAGCGCGACTGCGGCGGCGCGGTTAGGCGCTCCGAGTTGCTGAAATATGCTGGTCAGATGGATCTTGACGGTGCCTTCACTGATACCGAGCGTGCGCGCGATCATCTTGTTGGTGCTGCCCATGTGGACGCAGCGCATGATCTGCTCCTGGCGGGGCGACAGGCCGTTGGAAAGCTTGGCCCGGCGCGGTGGTGGATTCTTTTCATCGAACGGTCGGATAGTGACATCCGGCGGTAGCGGAGGATCGAGCGCCAACGCGCCGGGCGGCACATAGTGACCGCCCAGCAGAACCATCTCGAAAGCGCGCACGATCAGGCATGGGTCGGTTTCGCGCGGAATCACGCCGAGCACACCTTCGTCCATGAGGTCCCGTACGGCAGTTGGAGAGATCTTGTCGGTCAGCACTGCAATGCGCAGGTCCGGGTAGTGGCTGAGCAGATGACGGGTGTCGTTAACCGACATCCAGTCCTGCCAGTCGATCACGAGCAGGTCGGGCAGCAGACGCTTGAGCGTACGCTCAACCTGACGCCAATCCTGTGCTTCATTAAAGCGCGCTAGCCGGTCGATTTGCCGCAGCAGTGCTTTGAGTCCATCGCGTCGTTCCGCGTCTGTGTTGAGTATTGAGAATCGCATGCCGTGTCTCCAGATGAATCGGGCGAGGTGGCGCGATGCGCGCGGGCCGGCGAAGGTGCCGGGCGCATTGCGATGCACCACCGGCACTATGATGACAAATTCCCTTCGGTTTGACCCCCTGTCCAAAAGGCATAGGAGGAATGACATAAAAAAGCCCCGCGCGTGGCGGGGCTTTTTGATGTTGACTGCGGCGCAATGACGCCGGCGCTGGCGGCTCAGTGGAAATGCGGTTGCGCGGGCTCCGCGTCTTCCGGCATTTCGGCATGGACGATTTCGCCGAGCGGGTCCGCATAGAGCGGCACACCGCAATCATCGCAATATTCCGGCTCGAAGCGACCCGAGTGGCGGCGCACGTCTGTCACGCCGGTCTCCTTGAGCAATGCGACGATTTCTTCGAGCGGGTCATCCGACGCAGCAGTCTCTTGCGGTTCTTCGTCGATGCCGGGTTCGCCGTTCTCGCGGCCGTAAAGCGGCCATACGACGCCGTAGATCACATCATTGCTGCCCCGGCGCGTGAAGCCGACGCGATATTCGTCGATACGGCGCTCGCCGAAGCCTGCAACAACCGCGCGCAATTCCTGTGGCGCCGCGCCGATTGTGTCGAATAGATAGCGAACGGCGGTACGTACCGTGTGAGGACGCACCCGTTCGTCGGCGTCGCGGCAGGCCGAATAATAGGCATCCGGCAGCAGACACTCGAACTCACATCCGGGCAGCACCAGCGACAGATTGGCACCACCTTGAGTTGCCCATTGTTCGAGGCATTGACCACGCTCAATCCGGCTGCCGTTTTCTTCTTCCTGCCAGCGAAACGCCGGCTCGCCCACCGGCGCCGCGACCACAGCCAGCAGAAAGCGCGGGTCGGCCAGGATGGGCGAGGTTTCCGGCAGTTCGCCGAAATTGAGTTTGACGTTGCCACCCGCCATGGCTGCTTGAGCGAGTTGCTGGGCAATGCGCCAGGTTTCGACGTGGTGACGCGGCAGCTGGTCGATGCTGTACAGGAACGGCACCATGGCCACACGCGTATTGGCCGCGAGCACGTGCGCTTGCAGGTGCGCGCGCAGCGCGTCGGCTGCGTCCACTTTGAGTGGGCCGGAAGGAATCATGTAGCGAGTCCAGGCCAGCACGGGCGCGGCAATCAGCAGCGCTTCATAAGGAGCGCCTTCATGGTCGATGATGAACGACTCGCTGTGCGTTTCCGCCATGTCGGCGAGTGCGCCGTAAGCATCGGGATGATTCTGCTGCAGATGATCGAGTGCGGCGTCCAGCGTAGTCTGGTTGGCGTTACGGACGATCTTGGTCAGCAGCGCATCGAGCTTCGCTTCCCAGAAGCGGTCTTCGGTGCGGCTGCCCGACGCGAAAAGCGCGAGCGAGAGACCGACAAGCTTGTCGGCATCGGGGGGGAGACGTTTGGCGATTCGCGAGCGCATAAATCCGGAAATTGGGAGGCACAGAACCTTATATTCTAGTCTTTTCTATGCCGCCATATTATTTGGCTGACTATGCCGGATGGATTGGGACGTTTCCACATTAAAAATAAGCCCGTTGCAGGGGGCGTCAGATACGTTGCGCAGCGTCCTGGCCGGATGATATAAGACATGCCCAGGGGCGTGGCTCACTCCTATACTGACCACCGTCGGTGGGCGCCTGGCAAGCGTGTGTCTATTCGTCGCTGTGGTCTGGCACAACAGGAGATTCATAGTGAAATCGGACCAACTGATTGAACGTCTCGCCGCAGTGTTCGCGTTGATCATATTGGTAGGTGGTTCCCTGCTGGTGCTTGCGCCTTTTACGACCGCGTTGTTGTGGGGCGCCATTCTCAGTTATAGCTCGTGGGGCCTGTATCGGCGGCTTACCACGGCAGTCGGCGGGCGCCGAAAGCTCGCCGCGACGTTGATCGTGCTCATCATTCTGATTGTGGTGCTTGGTCCGTTCGTCTATGCGGGCTTTGCCTTTGGCGCGCATGTTCACGACATCGTCGCGTTGGTACAAAGACTCTTCGAAGCTGGCTTGCCGGATTTGCCGCCGTGGGTTGGACGAATCCCGCTGGTTGGCTCGAACATCGAGGCGTTCTGGGCGAATGTAACGAGTAGCAACTCTGAACTGATCGCGCAAATGCGTGCGCTTGCGGCGCCGGCCGGCAAGTGGATTCTGGCGGCTGCGATTGCCGTTACGCACGGTCTGGGTTTGTTGGCGCTGAGCATCGTGCTCGCGTTCTTCTTCTATACCGGAGGAGAGGGCGCGGCGGCTTGGCTGAGGGCGGGCATGCGCCGCATCGCCGGCGAACGCGCCGATTACTTGCTAGCGCTGGCGGGCAGCACGGTGAAGGGCGTGGTCTACGGGATTCTCGGCACGGCGCTTGTGCAAGGCATTCTTGCCGGCTTCGGTTGCTGGATTGCGGGCGTCCCGGCGCCGGCGCTGCTCGGGCTGGCGACGTTCTTCCTGTCGGTGATACCGGGCGGCCCGGTGGTCGTCTGGTTGCCTGCGGCGATCTGGCTTTATCACGGCGACTCAACTGGCTGGGCGATCTTTCTGGTTGTGTGGGGCGTGTTGGTCGTCGGCATGTCCGACAACGTCATCAAGCCAATCCTGATCGGCAAGAGTAGTGACATGCCGCTGATTCTGGTGATGCTGGGTATCCTGGGCGGTGCGTTTGCTTTTGGCTTCCTTGGTGTATTCATCGGCCCGACGTTGCTGGCGGTTGCCTATACCGTGCTGCACGATTGGACGATCGGCGCCCCGGCAGCGGACGCTCTGGCGACCGACGTGAAAGTGCCGGTTGTCGATGAGCCCGGGCGCATAGAAAAGGCGCCTTGAAATAAATTTCAGATATGGCTTGCAAGGGGCCGTGCGGCTCGCTAGAATCTCGCTCTTTCGTGCTTCGGACACCGGGGCACGGGAAGCGGGAGAGCCAGCAGTGGCAAGGCTTTGCGCGAAGTGGGCGGGTTCAGGAAGTTAGAAAAACCTGTTGACGGCGTAGCGAAAGTTCTTCATAATCTCGTTTCTCTGCTGCTGATGCAGCGACGCAGAACGAAGCGGTGCCGGGTAGTTGAAGTGGGCGGCGGTTCGGTGGTGAATGCGGACTCGATCTTTAAAAATTAA